>DATAKF010000216.1:0-8895 GCA_036261775.1 Polyangiaceae bacterium
GTCTGCCATCGACTTGTGGACGGGCAGGTCCTTGATCTGTTTGAGCGCGACCACCCCGAAGAGGATGCCCAGCGCCGAGACCACGAGGCCGATCATGAGCAGGCTGTGCCCGTTGGTGCCGAGCACCTGCACGCTGCTCAAATCGGGCAAGATGAGGTTGGCTTCGCCGCCCCGATGGGGTTCGGCGGCCAGTGCGGTTTGCGGCACGAAGGCCATCAAGCACGCCGCGACGACTGACAGGAAGGACGCAACGGAAGGTCCTGAGCGACGGTCCAAGATGCTAGCTCCTCGATGAAGCGGGGTTCCCAAGGATCCCGCAAGCGGCCCTCACGCGGGCCTTACGCGCTCTAATGCAGAGCGCGGGCGGCTACTAGCACGGGGGTCTCTTGGGGCTCAAGCAATCGAGATTTTGCTCGGGTTCCGCGCACTTCGCGGGCAATGCTTCAGCGTCAGAGGCGGAGCTGAGGGCCGTCGCGCTCGGCGCGCTCTTCTTGGTGGAGAACCGAGAAGACCATGATGGCGCCCAGGACCGGCAGCAGCCAAATCAGCTTGGACTGATTCAGCTTTTGGGCACGCTCGAACACCCGGCTGCGCCAAACCCGGTAGGTGACCCACCCCTGGAAGGCGAGTGCGAGCAGGAGGGGTATGGCAGGGCCGAGATCGTGCAGCTTCATGGGACGAAATGTCAGGGTAATGCCCAGGCCCACCTTGGCAAGGGGGGAGCCAGGGGAAATTCCTCAAAAATGTCTATATCGGTCTCGTACGGCTCCGGCTACGCCTGGGACGTTTCTGTCTCACAGGAGGGGCTGCCTGCCATGCAAGCAACGGACATTGACGACGTTTTGGAGAAGCTCGGGCAGATCATCGAGCATTACCGCGAGCGCCATAGCCCGCTCGCGTTCTTTCCGGCGGTGTACCGCGCCACGACGGCGCGCGTCCGAGCTGGCATCCGCAGCGGCGCCTTCGCGGATGCTGCACGCATGAACCGCCTCGCGACGGTCTTTGCCAACCGCTACCTGGCGGCCTTCGACGTTGCAGAGACGGCTGGGGGCGGCAGGCGGGCGCGCGCCTGGCAGGTTGCGTTCGACGCTGGCGCTCGCTCGCACACCATGATCCTGCAGCATGTGCTGGTGGGCATGAACGCGCACATCAATTTCGATCTGCCTTTGGCCGTGATCGCGGCGGCCGCTGGCGGCACGGTGGCTGACATCGAACAAGACTTCAAAGCCATCAATCAGATCTTGGCGGCTCTGCTCGACCCTGTGCAGGACGTCATCGACGGCTTCTCGCCGCTCTTGGGCATCTTGGACCAAGTCGGCGGTCGCACGGACGAGGCGCTGGTGACGTTCTCGATCAACAACGCGCGCGACGAGGCGTGGCACGAGGCCACGCGCTTGGCGCTCGAGCCAGCCGAGCAACGTGAACGCTCGATCTTGAGCTTGGATCGACGGGTAACTCTGCTCGCCGAGCGCATCATCTTGCCGGACGGACCGCTCGGTCTGGCCAGCAACCTGATCGCTCGCACCGAATCCCGCGACGTCCCGGCCATCACGGCAGCGCTGAGAGCCCTCGTCTAGCGAACGCGAGGCGACACTACTTTTTGAGGAAGACGAGCGCGTCCCGGTCGTTCTCGAACGCCGCGAGCGCTCCGTCGAGGGTCGTTTCGCGATTGAGGCGGTTGGCCTGCAAGATACCAATCTTCGAACCGACCACCACGGCGGTGCGCTCGAAGCCGCGCCCGATCTCTTCGCGCAGCGCCATGAACTCGCTGGCGAGCCGGTCGTCGGTGCTCAGCGGAGCCCGCCGCGAATCCACCAGCAGCCGCTTGCGGTCGCGCCCGAGCTGGTCGAGCGCGGTGCCAATGCGTCGCCTTTCGTCCATGACCTCGCCAGCGTTCGCGAAATTGCGAGCCGAGCGGCGCACCAGCACGATGTGCGGCTCGATCAGCATCACCTCGTGAAAGGGCTCGGTAGGAACCAGGGGCGCGGGCAGCGCAGAGGCGCGCGCCTCCGCCGGGCGGCTCGACGGCGGACTCACGCCGGGGCGGCTAGCTCCGCCGGAGCGCACGGTGGTGGTCTCGTCGGCAGCTCTTCCCAGCCTGGCATGCGGCAATGCGCTCGCGGGCGGCGTGCGCGACGCTCCGAAAGCAGCGCGTCGCTCGGGTGGCTGGCTCGTGCGCGGGCTCGCGGTCAGCTCACGAAGCGCTCGCGCCAGCGCTCGCAGGCTGGGAAAGCGCTCTTTGGGATCGCGAGCCATGGCGCGGAGCACGATGGCGTCGAGGTCCTGTGCGACGCGCGGCTCCACCTCGCTCGGAGGAACGACAGGCGCGGTCAAGATGGCGTGCATCAGCGCATACGGGACCTCGGCCGCGAAGGGGCTCCGCCCCGTGACGGCCTCGTACAGCATGATCCCGACAGCGTATTGGTCGCTGAGCGCGCTGGCGGCCTTCGGGTTCAGCGTCTGCTCGGGTGACAAGTAGCGGGGTGTGCCGACGAACGCGCCCGACTGAGTCTGCGGGCCCAGCGTTCCCCCGCCCGCTACCAGGTCCTTCGAGATGCCAAAGTCGAGGATCATCGGCACCGTGCCCGAGGGCCGCTCCGCCAGCATGACGTTGCAGAGCTTGAGATCGCGATGAACGATGCCGGTGTCGTGCAGCGTGGCGACGGCGTCGCAAATGGGGATGAACAGCTCCACCACCTCGCGGCGCGACAACGGGCCCTGGCGCTCGACTTTGGCGCGCAGCGTTTCGCCCTTCAAGAGCTCCATCACGATGAAAGGGCTGTCGCCTTCGACGCCGACCTCGAAGACCTGGACGATGTTCGGGTGACGCACGCTGTCCAGCAGCCGGCCCTCGGCCTTGAAGCGCTGCAGCGCGGTGGCGTCGCTGGAGGTGGAAGCGTCGGGCAGCTTGAGCGCGACCAAGCGGCCCGACGGCGCGTGCTCGGCTTCGTACACGCGCCCCATGCCGCCGCGCGCCAAGAGGCGGACGATTCGGTAGTCGCCAAAGCGCCGGCCTTGGGGGGACGACGACTGACTCTTCATGGGTGGGCACCCGCTGGCACCCCCCCGTTCTAGTACTACTCGGTCAGATTGCAGCTTGGCGGGCCGCGCCTAGGGATTTCGTCGAGCTTTTCCGAGCAGCCCGCAGCCAGCGTCCCGCGTCCGTGGGCCACCGGAGCGAAGCGCGCCCCGGTCTCGCGGAATTTTTCACGTGGCTCGTGGCTGCTCTCGCAGATGACGATCTGCCTGTGGCAAAGACAGACGGCGTATTGCTAGCTAAAGCTCAATCTGCGCGCCAATCTCGAACACCCGATCGGGGGGGATGTTGAAGAACTTGGTCGCGGGTTGGGCATTGCGGGTCAAGAAAGCGAACAGGCCCACGCGCCATTTGGCCATCCCGGGCGTTGCCGTGGCGATCAGGTTTTCGCGGCCCAAAAAGAACGTCACGTGCTCGACCGAGCCGATCACGCCTGCGTCATGCAAGAGCTGCGGCGCGTCCGGTTGCTCCATGAAGCCGTAGCGTCCGAGCACGCGGACGAAGCCATGCTCCAGCTCCTCGACTTTGAAGCGGTCTTCTTCGGCCACGCGCGCCGCCTCGGTCGTGACGACGGTGAGCAGCACGATGTGCTGGTGCACGACGCGGTTGTGCATGAAGTTGTGCAGCATGGCCGGCGGCGTGCCCTCGCGGCTGCTGGTCATGAACACGGCCGTGCCGGGGACACGCGCGGGAATGTCGACGCGCATCAAGTCGAAGAAGTCGTTCAGCGGCAGGAGCTGCTCACGGAAGCGCTGGTAGAGGATTTCGCGACCGCGCTTCCAGCTGAGCATCATCACGTAGATGGCCGCGCCGACGGCCAGCGGTACCCAGCCGCCGTCTTCGACCTTGATCACGTTGGCGCCCATGAAGACCAGCTCGGGCAGCAAGAAGACTGCAGACACGGCTGCCGCCTTGGGGATGCTCCAGCCCCACACGTGGCGCACCAGGAAGTACGCCAAGATGGTGGTGATGACCATCGTGAGCGTGACCGCGATGCCGTAGGCTGCTGCTAGCCCGCTGGAGGTCTTGAAGCCCAGCACCAGCGCGATGCACGCGATGAGCAGCACCCAGTTCACGAACGGCACGTAGATCTGCCCGCGCTCGTCGGCCGAGGTGTGCTTGATGCCAACGCGCGGCAAGAGCCCTAGCATGCTGCCCTGCGAGGTCAGCGAGAACACGCCGGAGATCAGCGCTTGCGAGGCGATCACGGTGGCCGCCGTCGACAGCAAAACCATCGGGTACAGTGCGAAGCTCGGCAGCATGCGAAAGAACGGGCTTTCGACGGCTTTGGGATCGACGATCAGCAGCGCGCCCTGGCCGAAGTAGTTCACGACGAGGGCCGGCATGGCGACGCCGTACCAGGCCAATCGGATCGGCTTGCGGCCGAAATGTCCTAGGTCGGCGTAGAGCGCCTCGCCGCCCGTGACTACGAGCACGACAGCCCCCAGCACCAGCAGCCCGACTAGGCCGTTTTCTTGCAGGAAATGCGCAGCGTGCAGCGGATTGACCGAAGCGATGACCGCGGGGTGGTCGATGGTTCTGTAGACGCCGAAGCCGAACAACGCGGCGAACCACAGCAGCATGATCGGGCCGAAGATGGCGCCCAGGCCGGCGGTGCCGCGCCGCTGCATGGCGAACAGGCCAACCAAGATGGCGATGGTGAGCGGGATCACCAGGTGCTCGAGCCCGGGCGCGGCGATCTCCAGACCTTCGACGGCGGACAGCACCGAGATGGCGGGCGTGATCATGCCGTCGCCGTAGAGCAGAGCGGCGCCGAAGACGCCCAGCGCGATCAGCACCGGGTAGGCGCGCTTGCCGTGCAAGGCCGCGCTGGCCAGCGCCATCAGGGCCAAGATGCCGCCTTCGCCTTTGTTGTCGGCGCGCAGCACGTAGGCCACGTACTTGATCGAGACGATCAGCGTCAGCGCCCAGAAAATCAGCGATAGGACGCCCATCACGTTGGCGGGCGTCACCAAAATGCCGTGCTCCTTGTTGAAGCACTCGCGCATGGCGTAGAGCGGGCTCGTGCCGATGTCGCCGTAGACGACCCCGAGCGCTGCGAGGCCGAGCTTGAGTTGGTAGCTGGCGTTGCCTTCGTCACCGCGGTGGTGATGCAAGGACGCCATGGCAGAAGAGGGCGAAGATCTGGGCGCGCGGTGCTGGGGCGCGCTCACGGGCTTCGTCGTCACCGTCTGGAGCTCGCTCGAGCTCGAGGGTTCACGGGCCGACATGGGTTTGGTGCGCGTACGCTAGCACCTGAGCCAGAAGATCGTAAAAGCGTCGCCTCCGGAGTCGGCGTCGGCGGCTCGCGATTGTTCAATGCAGCTGGAAGCACGTAGATGAGTGCGCACGGCGGACTTGAGCGCGCCCGTGCCGTGACCGTGTAAAACGAAGCCGAGCGGTTCGCCGACGTTGAGCATGCGATCGACGAACGCATCGACTTTGTCGAGCGCGACGTCGACGCGCTCCCCTCGTAAGTCGAGCGTATTCATGCTGGTACGCACCGCGACTGGTAGACCGGCCGATGCAATGCTCGGCTTGTGAGCTTTTGCAGGCTGCTTTTGTTTGCGCGGCGCGGTCGCGGCTTCGACGTCCTCGGCACGCAAAGTAAGTTTCACCGAGCCGACCTGCACTCGCAGTTTGTCCGCGTCGGCTTCCAGGACGGTCGCTAAAAGGCCGGATGATTTGACCCGAACCGTGGCGCCGCTCGCGTAGACGACGCTGGGTAGCGCTGGGGCACGCCTGGGCGGCGAGGTTTCGTGCGCGGGTAGCAGTGAGCCACCGAGCGAGACGTGAACGGCCGCGCGCCCGAGGTCGCGCTCGATGCTGCGGAGCGCTTTGGGATCGTGCGCTTCGTGCTTGAGACGTTCGCGAGCGGCCAAGAGCTCGGCGCGAATCTTGGACACGTTGGCGCGCAGCGCAAGCGTCTCGCGCTCCACTTCGGCGTCCAGCTCGCTCCGAGCGTTCGCGTGCTCGGTCTCCAGGGTTTCACGCAGCTTCTGGAGCTCCTCGGCTTCGCGCGCCAGCGCCTCGCGTTCCTGTTCGAAGCTCTGGCGTTGCCGCTGGAGCTTCTCGACTGCACGCTCGCGCTCGAGTGACTGCTCGGGGAGCAGCGCTTTGGCGCGCGCGACGACGCTTTCTGGCAAGCCATGGCGAGTCGCGACCGTGAGCGCGCTGGACGCGCCCGGCACGCCCATGGTGAGGCGGAACGTCGGCGCCATACGCTCGAAGTCGTAGCTGACCGAGGCGTTTTGCAGGTGCGGGGCGTGGGCCGCGAACTCTTTCAGCTTTTCGTAGTGCGTCGTGACCGCGACCGCCGCGCCGCGAGCCGTCAGCGCTTCGAGCATGGCGGCGGCCAGCGCCGCGCCCTCTTCGGGGTCGGTGCCGGACGCCAGCTCGTCGAGCAAGATCAGGCTTTCGCCCGAGGCTTGCTCGAGTAGGGAGCACAACCGCTGCACGTGGGCGCTGAACGTCGACAGCGAGCGCGCGATGCTTTGTTCGTCGCCGATGTCGGCCAGCACGCAGCCAAACCAGCCGACGCTGGATTCTTCGGCGACGGGCAAAGGAATGCCGGCGCGCGCCATCCAGGCCACCAAGCCCAGGGTCTTGAGCGCGACGGTCTTGCCGCCGGCGTTGGGACCCGAAATGACCAGCGCGCGCTCGGCCTCGATGGCGATGTCGTTGGCCACGACGGCATGAGGCGACAGCGCCAACAGCGGGTGACGAGCCGAGCGCAGATCGAGCCGCGCCTCGGCCAAGATCGGGGTGACGATGCTGCGCGTTTGGCGAGCAAATCGCGCCAAGGCCGACAGTACGTCCGCCTCTTCGCAGGCCCGCTGGGCGATCCGAACGTGCTCGGCGTCGCTCGCCACGTAACCTGAGAGCACTACCAGCACCTTGGCGGCTTCGCGCAGCGCTTCGGCCTCTTGGATGCGCAATTGGTTACCCAGGCCTGTCAGCTCCTCGGGCTCGACGAACAAGGTGGCGCCGGACGCGCTGGAGCCGAGGACGATGCCGGGCACGCGCAGGTGCGCGTCGGCCCGCACTGGCAGCACGTAGCGGCCTTCGCGCTCGGTGTAGTAGTCGGCCTGCACGACGTCGGCGTGGCGCTCGATCAGTTGGCCCAGCTTGCGCTTCAGCTCGTCGCGCAGCTCGCGCGTGCGCTTGCGAGCGCGAGCCAGCTCCGGCGAGGCGCGGTCGGCGACGCTGCCATCGGGCTCGAGCGCATGGACCAGGTCTTCCTCCAAGCCGCTCAGCTCGGCGGGGGAGTCCACGGCTTCGGCCAGGGCCGCGTGGCTCTCGCGCTGCGCCTTGGCAAACACGCGCAGCTTGGCCGCGACCTCGAGCAGCTCGCGGATTTGCCAAAGCTCGGCCGCGCTGGCGACGCCGCCGCGGGCCGCCAGCTCGAGCGGCTCGGACACGTCGGGGAACGAGCGCGCGGGCGGCGCCAGACCCAGGCGGTCGAGGTCGAGCATCTCGCCGACGATTTGGTTGCGGGCCCGCGCGGCGTCGAGCGTCGCCGCTGGATGAAGCCCGAGCGCGCGAGCCTTGCCCGAGCTGCTGGTGCAAAAGCCACCGAGCGCGGCGAGCAGCGCCGGCCATTCCAGCGCAGCACGCGTCTCGGCGTCGAGCCCGAGAGGGGCGTCGGTCGAGTCGTCTGGGGGTGCCGCGTCCAAAGTCACGGGCGGCGGGATAGCATATGTGCGCTCTCGCACACCCCAGCTTACGCGGTCAGGGCGCGCGTCACGGGGCCGGACTCGGTGGCGCTGCTCTGGCTTTCGAGCCGCAGGTCGACCCGGCTTGCGAGCGCGACGCTCTCCAGGCTCGTCACGAGCGCGGCCAGGTTGTGCTCGGCGCGGCGCCCGAGGTAGCCGTCGACGCTGAGGGCGAAGCTTCCTCCGCCCGACGCCGCCAAATGCGCGAGCAGGCCGCGCGCCAAGATGGAACGGGCCGCCGCCGTCTGCGCGTCTGCGCGACCGTTCGATACCAGCACCATCGACGACAGCTGCCAGCCGCGAGACTGCAAGCGCGTGACGCGCATGGCGACCTGCGTGATCAGGTCCGTTGGCAGACCCGAGTAGTGCTGCGCTACGACCGCCAGGTCGCCACGATCACCCGTCGGGTTGAGCCAACGCGGCCAGCTGGCGCCGAACTCGATCACGACCAATGTTGCTGGGCGAGCCTTCATGGGACCTCCGCGGGGTCCCTTGGCAGTAAGCCAGCGTCAGCCCCCGGGCCAACAATCTGGCTCGGGGGCGGCAGCGCGAACCCCAAAATTCTCGCTCGCGGACCTCCCCGCCTCCCCGCTTTCTCGCACGCTCGCTCGCTCGAGCGTGCGCGGCTACTGGGCCTTCTTGGTGCGCTTTTTGGCGGGGGCTTCTTCGGCGGGGGCGGCTTCGGTCTTTTTGGGGCCGGCGAGGGGGCCGCCCTTTTCTTGGACGTCGGCCAGGCTCTTCTTGAGGGCCTCGAACAGGTCGATGATTTGAGCCTTGGGGGCCTCGGGCGCGATGGTGATTTCTTGGCCCGCGACCTTCTGATCGACGGCCGCCTTCACGCGCTCGCTGTACGAGTCGGTGTACTTGGTGGAGTCGAAGGAATCGCTGGCCAGCTCCTCGATTAGCTTTTCGGCCAGCTCGTGCTCTTTCTCGCTGAAGGTAAAGGTGGCGCCGGTGTCGATCTCGCTGAAAGCGCGCACCTCGTTCGCGTAGTACAGCTGATGAATCACCAGGCCGTCCTTGCCGTAGGGGCGGACCAGCACGACCTGCTCCTTGCCGCGCGCCGACCAACGCCCCACGGCCACGCGGCCCTTGGCGGTCATGGCCTCGCCCAGCAGTCGATAGGCCTTGTCGCCGCCCTTG
>DATAKF010000219.1:0-2366 GCA_036261775.1 Polyangiaceae bacterium
AGACCCGAGGGATCTCCTCGGTCAAGGAGATGTTCCGGTATGACCTCTAGGGCGCGTCGACAAACGTCGGCACTCTTCAGGCTACACCAAGCCGTTACAGCGTGTAGGTGGGTTGGAGCAAGTACGACGCCAGAGCTGGGAGAGAAAAGCAGCTCCAGCAAGTCCTGCTTCGGCATTCCATCAGAAACCATCTGGAGCAACTCTTCAGCGGCGAGATACTCCTGCGCCTGACGATGATGGATGCGGACGCGGCCGTAAGTCGCCTCGTCAAACAGCCCCCGACTCAAGAGCTCTTTGATGTCGGCGTCACCCCAGTCCTTCAGAATGCCCTTGGGGACGAGAGCTTCTCCTGCATGGTCGTCCGCTGCCTCACCAGGAAGCAAGAACGACGGGTTCTGGCTCAGAACGGAGGCGAGAGCCAGCTGTTGGGCACCGCGTCGAACCTTGCTCGCGGGTAGCTTGCCCTCGCGGTCTGCCTTTTCCGTAAGCTTGATCTCGACGGAAGCCTCCACCACCTCCCTGTGCGCACCTAGGCGTTGCGTTCGCTGCCAGTAGCCAACTAGCGCCAACACGTCGAGCGGACGTTCGAGGAAGCTCCAGGCGTCCGCATCCTTCACCGCTCCCAAGAACGCTTGCAGATCGGCGGCGCTCAGCCCATTGCTCTGAGCAAGCAGCCCAATGCGCTCACGATCCAGCGGAGCCAATTCGAACAAGAATGGCCTATCATCAGCCTTTCCCGACTCGTCGAGCCTTCCCGCGCGCCCGCCTGCAAGATGGCGACGGAGTTTCGCTACGGCATCTTCATCCGTCGCGCGCCAGTCGCTGGTACGACTTGAGACGATCAGGTGCGCCCTTGGCAGGTGGTCACCAAGCCCTAGTGAGAGAGCATTCAGCGCAGCTTCGAGCGAGCGTCCCTTCAGCTTGGATTCGTCCACCGAATCCAAGAAAAACCACGCCGGCTTGGCGCCCTCCTGCCACGCGAGAAACGTCGATCGTTGGTCAAGATCGAGCGCGCCTTGGAGCCCCACCCCAGCAAGAGCTTCAACCGCGAAGAAGAGCCCCGCATCACCTCGGTCAAGTAGCATTGAAGCCGCACGTCGCAGCTCCACGCTCTTGCCGGCGCCAGCTTCTCCGAGCACCACTGCAGCGGGCAAGGCGAGCAGGTCGGTCCACCCCAGGGTAGGTGCGTGCCCCCACCGGGCAAGCTCTTCGCGCCGCTCAAAGGCGACCGCATCAACCGCGACGGTGGAGAATCGACGATTCAGCTCGATCAACTTGGTTCGGTTCACCCTGCCGCCCATTTCTCGCCACGCTACCTTGGCATCACTCAAGTGATGCGCCAAGCGCGCGAAAACCGGCGCTCCACTTTCTAACGGCGCATAGACCAGTCAATGTCCCACCCATTCATGCGAGGTGGCAACAATGACCGAGCGGCCATGATACTTTCGTTAGCGTGGGAGTGATGCGTTGAAACTGCGTGAGGTTCTGAAGAAGCACCACGTTGCGGTTGGTACCGACAACGCTTTCCAACAGCGGGCGCGGCTGCTGCAGGCTCTGTGGCGGGAGGCACGCGGGTTGCCGCCGGGGGTCCGGAACACGGGCGCGCCGTTGGGTTCGCGGCTGCCATTGCCGTTGGCGAAGGAGCAGCTTTCCAACTTCCTCACCGACAACATTCGGCATGCTGTCCGGGAGTGCATGGCCGCGAAGCTCGCCGGCTCGGGGCAGCTCATTGCGGAAGAACGCCTCTACGCCAACTTGCTATCGAGTCAGCCGCTTTGCTTCAACATGTTCGGTGAGCTGCAAGCCGATCTAGCTCTGGCGACGCGCGTATGCGCCGAGCTTTGGCCAGCGCGCATCGGCGACGTGACGGCTGTTCGCTTCGAGCATTCGCCGGGTCGCGGCGATATGGCCTACACAGCCGACCGTTCTGCCTTCGACGTCTTCGTCGAGCACACGCTGCCATCGGGGGGCAACGGCTTCATCGGCATTGAGGTCAAGTATCACGAGAACTTGAAGGTGGGTGCCGCCGAGTTCCGCCCACGATATGAGGAAGTGGCGAGGAACATGCGGTGCTTTGCCGAAGAGCACCTCCCGTCATTGCGACGGTCGCCGCTGGAACAGATTTGGCGTGACCACCTGCTCGCTGGTGCCATGCTCGCTTCGGGCATCTGGAAGTCCGGGCTCTACGTGTTCCTGTACCCCGGCGGCAACATCCACTGCGCGCGCGCCGCGGCTTCGTACGACGAGTGCCTAACGAGTCGAGAGTCGTTCGACACACTGACGCGGGATCGGTTCGTCCAGGTCGTTGAGCATCACGTGCGCGACGCCTGGGTGAATGAGCTTCGTGAACGGTACTTGGGCTGGGA
>DATAKF010000230.1:0-10145 GCA_036261775.1 Polyangiaceae bacterium
GAGCCGGGGAGGCGGGGAGGATTTATTGCCCAGAAAACCGGCTACCCAAGCCATGGCAGGCCAGACGCGTCTAAGCGACCCGCTCGAACCCCAGGAACTCCCCGCCTCCCCGCCTCCCTGTTGATTCCCTGCAGGCGCTACAAATCCGCTGACAGGCTACAAATCCGTAATTTGGTAGTCCTTGATTTTGTAGAGCAACGCCCGGTGGCTGATCTCCAGGACCTCGGCGGCGCGGGTGCGGTTGCCTTTGGTCTTTTGCAGCGCCCGACGAATCAGGATTTCTTCGATGATGCGCGTGGTCTTTTTGACCGACAATTCGCCGCTGGCGAGCTGCACCTGCACGGGGTCGCGCGCTTCGCGGATGCGCTCCGGCAAGTCAGCCGCGATGATCTGCTCGCCCTCGGACAGCACCATGGCACGCTCGATGGTGTTCTCCAGCTCGCGCACGTTGCCGGGCCAGCTGTACTCGTAGAGCAAACGCCGCGTCTCGGTATCCAGGCCGCGAATCGACGTACCCAGCCGCGTGTTGTTCTTGGCCACGAAATGGTCGATGAGGAGCGGAATGTCGTCGCGGCGCTCGCGCAGCGGCGGACAATGAATCGGCAGCACGTTCAAGCGGTAAAACAAGTCTTCGCGAAAACGGCCCGCCTTGGTCTCGGCGTGCAGGTCGCGGTGCGTCGCCGTGATGATGCGCACGTCGACCTGCATGTCGCGCGTGTCGCCCACGCGGCGAATCTTCTCGTCCTCCAGCACGCGCAGCAGCTTGACCTGTAGGCCCAGCGGCAACTCGCCGATTTCGTCGAGAAACAGCGTGCCTTCGGTGGCTTCTTCGAACAGGCCGCGGCGGTCGTGAACGGCGTCCGTGAAGGCGCCCTTCTTGTGACCGAACAGCTCGCTCTCGAGCAGATTCTCCGGAATGGCGCCGCAGTTGACGGCCACGAACGGCCCGCCACGCCGCGTGCTGCGCCGATGAATCGCGCGCGCTACCAGCTCTTTGCCCACGCCGCTCTCACCCGTTACCAAGACGGTCGTCTTGTACTCGGCGATCTTGGTGATGGTGCGGAAGATTTCCTGCATCCGCGCGCTCTTCGCCAGAATGTCTTCGAAGCGGTGCTCTTTGCGGATCTCGTCTCTCAGCGCGCGGTTCTCGCGGCGCAAGAGCTCGCGCTCTTCGGCTTTGCGCAGCGCCAGCACGACCTCGTCGGGCTTGAACGGCTTCTGCACGTAGTCGTACGCGCCCGCCTTCATCGCATCGAGCGCCAGGTCCATGTTGCCGTACGCGCTCATCACGATGACGGTGGCCTCGTTGCCCTTGGCCTTGAGCGTGGACAAAAGGTCGAGGCCGCCCATCTTGGGCATGCGCACGTCGGTCAAAACCACGTCCGGGCCGAACGAGTCGACCATGCCCAGGGCCTCCTCACCGCTGGAGGCGGTCTCGACCTCGTAGCCGTGACGTCGCAACAGTGTGCGCAGCACGACTCGCAGGTTTTCCTCGTCATCTACGACCAAGACTCGGCGCACTGTGCAAAAAAGTTACACCACCCGCCGTGACTCCGCAACGACTTCAATGCGCCTTGCGCGCTCGCTTTCGCCGGCTGCTGCGGGACACCGTTGAAATCCGGCCTGGGCGGGGCCCCGACCTCACTTGATCCGGCCAGGCTGGATCGGGATATACACGCCCCATGCTCGCAGGCCTCGACCAGCTTTACAGCGCCCAGATCGGAAACCTCCGCCGCCGTCTGCGCGGGGAGCGCCTCGCGGTGCTCACGCACGCCGCTGCGATCGATCGCCGAGGACGCCACCTGCTCACCGTGCTCGAAGAGCTCGGCGCGACGCCGCAGCTCATCTTCACGCCCGAGCACGGCTTGTTCGCCGACGCGCAAGCGGAAGAGCCGGTGAAGGACGCGGTCGCCCCCGAAGCCGCCGAGCCGGCGCCCGGCCCGCGCATCATCAGCCTGTATGGCGACACGAAGGAGCGCCTCTCGCCCACCGCCGAAGAGCTCGAAGGCATTCAGCTGCTCGTGATCGACTTGGCCGACGTCGGCAGCCGCTACTACACGTACGTGTGGACGGCGCTGCTCGCCGCGCGCGCTGCCGCTGCGAAGGGCATCCACACCGTGGTGCTCGATCGGCCCAACCCCATCTCCGGCGATCCGGCAGTCGTGGAAGGCGCGCCGCAACGGGACGGCTTCTTGTCGTTCGTCGGCCTGGAGCCCTTTCCGATCCGCCACAGCCTCACGCTCGGCGAAATGCTCGCGCAAATCTTCGAGCGCGATGGTCACGCGCTGGGTCCGGACGGCGCACTGTCGGTAGCGCGCGTGCTGGGCTGGGAGCGGCAACGCACGGCCGAAGCTTGGGGGCGCCCGTTCATCATGCCCTCGCCCAACATGCCGACGCTCGAGACCGCGCTGGTGTACCCGGGCGGCTGCTTGCTCGAAGGCACGAACCTGTCCGAGGGTCGCGGCACCACCGCGCCGTTTCAGCTGGTTGGCGCGCCGTTCTTGGACGGCCCCGCGTTGGCGCAAGCGCTCGCCGAAGCCGGCACGCCTGGCGTGCTGGTGCGCCCCGTCACCTTCAAGCCCACGTTCGAAAAGCACGCAGGCCAGCGCTGTAACGGCGTGATGCTGCATGTCACGAACCCCGCGCTGTTCCGCCCCGTGGCCACCTACCTGACGCTGATCACGCTAGCCCGTGCGCAAGCGCCGGAGGCCTTCGCCTTCCGCACCACGCCCTACGAGTTCGAAGCCACCATCCCCGCCTTCGATTTGCTCGCCGGCTCTGCCGAAGCGCGGAGCGCCATCGCCGCCGGCGCTTCCGCCGAAGACGTCGTCGCCACCACCGCGCCGGTCGACCCATCACTGCGCGAAGCCGTGTTGGCCGCCGAAGCGCGCCTCGACCGCGCGGCTATCTGATCGTTGAGGCCCAGTTGAAGGCTGCCCAGCTGGGCAGCCCAACACAAACAACGGCCTCCCACGGATCGGACTCGACAGGGAGGCGGGGAGACGGGGAGGTCCGCGAGGCGAGAATTTCGGGGTTCGCGCTAACGCCCGCGAGCTCACGAGTCCATGGCGCGCACGGCGAACTCTCGTGCTCGCCTTGAGGGAAATATTTTGGGCTTTAGTCCTCCAAAGACAAAAATGCGTTCTCGCCCTCGCGGACCTCCCCGCCTCCCCGCGTCCCTGTGATCTCGTGCTCGCTTAGCCGAGCATGGCGGCTTCGACTTCGCTGATGGACTTGGGGACGGCGGCGCTGAGGATTTCGCAGCCGGTGTCGGTGACGAGCACGTCGTCTTCGATGCGGATCCCGCGCACGTCGCTGAAGCGCGCGAGCTCGGCGCGGTTGAGGGCGCATTCGAGCTCGCCGACTTCGCTGGGGCGCTCGAGGATGCGGGGGATTTGATAGAAGCCGGGCTCGATCGTGACGCACATGCCGGGGGCGAGGTCGCGATCGAGGCGCAGGTAGCGGTCGCCGGGGGCCGTGGCGCGCTCGCGGCCTGGCGCGTAGCCGGCGCGGTCGCCCAAGTCTTCCATGTCGTGCACGTCGATGCCGAGCAGATGGCCGACGCCGTGAGGGAAGAACAGCGCCGCAGCGCCGCGCGCGTACAAGTCGCTCGCGCTGCCGCGCAAGATGCCGACGCCGATCAAGCCGTCGACCAGCGCGAGGCCGGCCGCGCGGTGCACGTCGAGGTAACGCACGCCCGGCTTCACCGCGGCGATTGCGGCGAGCTGCGACGCCAGCACGACGTCGTAGATCACGCGTTGGGTGGCTGAAAAGCGGCCTGCGACCGGCCAGGCGCGCGTCACGTCTCCCGCAAAGCCTTCCGGCGTTTCGGCGCCCACGTCGGCCAGCAGCAGATCGGTCGCGCCGAGCACGCCGTCGTGCCGCTCGTTGTGCAGCACCTCGCCGTGCACCGTGACGATCGAGCCGTAGGCGGTGTTGCAACCAGCGGCGATGATCTCCGCCTCCATGGCGGCGCGCACGCTGGCTTCACGAGCGCCGGCGCGTGTGGAGCGCATGCCGGCAACGTGAGCCCGGTACGTGACCTCGGCGGCTTGGCGCAGCTGCGCGATGGCGGGCGCGTCGTGCCTGAGGCGTAGCGCAATCATGGCCTCGGCCAGCGCGATGTCTTGCGGGGCTTGCTCTTCGTCGTCACCGCCCGGCTCCAGGTCGCGCTCCAAAAGCTCCGACAGCCACAGCGCCGTCTCGAGATCTTGCGGAGGCAGCGCCGCAACGTCGGGCGCCCCCGTCAGCTCTTCGAGCGGCCGCACCTCGAGCCCCAGCTCTTTCGAGAGCTGCTCGAGGGTCGTCATCGGGCCGGTCCAAAGCTCGGCCTCGGGGTCGGCCTCGGGCGCGTAGAGCGTGGAGCCGGTCGGCGTGACGAGCAGCGCGGCGTCTTCGATGGAGCGCCCGACCAGGTACAGGAAGTGACTCTCGGCGCGGAAGGGGAAGCGATTGTGCTGGAAATTGCGAGGCCGCGAGTGGCCCGCCACGAGAAGAGCGGAGCCGGCTAGCAGGGCCGAGAGCCGGCTGCGGCGTTCAGCAAAAGCACGAGCGTCAGAGGCTTTCGTCCACATGGGAATTCACGACCGATCCGGCGGCTTGCGCCGCTCGTACATAGCGCTGTCCCGCCACTCGGAAGTTGGCGGTTCGGGAACCTTAGCAGCTAAACTTGCGGCCGCTGAAACCGGACCGGGCTTTCGCGCATAGGTGCGGATACTCGGGAACACAACCGGTCGTGGACGGTTTTTTCGCCGTCTCAGCTAACAACCCCAATACGTAAGAGGAGTGGCAATGGCTTTTAGTCTTTCGAAATCGATCATGTCTGCGGCGTCTGCTGGTTTGATGGTGGGTGCCCTCGCGGCCTGCGGCGGCGCTACCCCGGCCCCCGAAGCGCCAGCGGCTGACGCCCCTGCGGCTCCCGCGGCCGACGCGGCTGCCCCGGCGGCAGACGGCGCCGCCCCTGCTGCCGACGCGGCGGGTGCCAAGGAGTGCTGCAAGGGCAAGAACGAGTGCAAGGGCAAGGGCGACTGCAAGACGGACGCGAACGCGTGTTCCGGCAAGAATGAATGCAAGGGCAAGGGCGGCTGCAACGGCCACTGTCCCAAGGGCTGAGCTACCGCTGAGCACCTGGATCGGCCTGCGTCATCGCGACGCGGGCCGTTCGCTTTTGTGAGAGCACGATGGCAATCTCGAAGGCAATGAAGCCCGACCTAGGAGTTGGTGTGGGGCTGCGGGTGCCGCACTACGGTGCGATCTTGGCGCAGCGGCCAAGCGTCGATTTCTTCGAGATCATCAGCGAAAACTTCATGGTCGACGGTGGCAAGCCGCTCTACCACTTGGACCGCGTGCTGGAGCATTACCGGGTCGTGCAGCACGGGGTCTCGCTCGGCATTGCCGGACCCGAAGAGCCCGATCGCGCGTACCTTACGCGGCTGAAGCAGCTGGTGCGCCGCACCAAGACGCCTTGGGTGAGCGACCATTTCTGTTGGTGTGGCGCCGGCGGCGCGCACCTGCACGACCTCCTGCCAATTCCGTATACGCCAGAGGCGGTGCGCAGGACGGCCGAGCGGGCGCGCATGATTCAGGACTTTCTGGAGGTGCCGTTCGCGCTCGAAAACACCTCCAGCTACCTCACCTACCGCTCCAGCACGCTGAGCGAGTGGGAGTTCATCTCCGAGGTCGCCGAGCGCGCGGACATTGGCCTGCTCTTCGACGTGAACAACGTGTACGTGTCGGCCTTCAATCACGGCTTCGACGCGCAGACGTTCATTCGCTCGGTGCCGCACGAGCGAATTTTGCAGATTCACCTCGCGGGCCATACCAACCTGGGCAAATACATCATCGACACGCACCGCGGCTCCGTCGCAGACGCCGTGCTCGATCTGTACCGACAGACCATCGCGCTGGCTGGTCCCATCTCGACGCTCATCGAATGGGACGACGAGATCCCGGAGCTGGCAGTCTTGCTGGCCGAAGCCGCTCGCGCTCGGCGCGCGCGTGAGGAAGGCCTCGCGCTGCGCGACGGTCGTACGTTGCCGGCAGCGCCCGTCGGCTCCTACGCGCCCCTGGCTGCTAGCGACGCGCACGGCTGGAAGCAGGGCGGACCACGCGAGTCTGCAGCCAGCGAGGCTGCGGAATGACCGACGCGCACGACGAGACGGACGCGCTCTCCGACCTGCAGCGCGGCATGGCCCGGGCGCTCCGCCACGGCAGCTCGCTCACCAAAGACGCGGATTTCAGCGCCTTTGCGCTCGAGCACATTTCCGGCAATGACCGGGTTTCGCCGGTCGAACAGCTGGAAATTTACCGCGAGCAATTTTGGCTGCGGCACACCGGCTCGCTGGTGGAAGACTTTCCGGGCCTGGGCGGCATCTTGGGCCAGGCAGAGTGGGAAAGGCTGGCCGAGCAGTACCTGCGCGAAACCGTGCCCGACAGCTTCACCCTGCGCGATCTGGGCGCGCGCCTGCCCGACCTGATCGAGCGAGCCGGTTGGCTGTCGCACCAAGCCCTGTGCCTCGACATGGCGCGGCTCGAGCTCGCATATATCGAAGTGTTCGACGCGGCCGACACGGCAGCCGTCTCGCCCGAGCGCCTCGCGACCATTCCCGAAGACGGGTTCGCCGAAGCCCGACTGGTGATCGCTCCCTCCGTTCGGCTGTTGTCCGTCCGCTACCCGGTCGCCGATTTGCGCCGAAAGCTGCGCCAAGAGAGTGACGAACCGGTGGCGATTCCGGAGGCGAGCCCACAGCAGCTGGTCGTGTATCGGCACGAGCGGCGGCTGTGGGACATGCCGCTGAGCCAGGTCGCGTTTACCTTCTTGGCGGCGCTCGCCTCGGGCAAAGCGCTGGGTCCTGCGGCAGAGTTGGCGGCAAGTGGGCCCGACGCGGAGGCCGAAGTAGCCGCGAGCATCGGCACGTGGCTTCAGCAATGGACCGCGAAGGGCCTGATCAGCGACGTGCTGATTTCATAAAATCACGGCAAAACCTTGCGAAGTGGCCCACATCTTGCTACCCGCAAAGGGTGGGTGCGCTCTCGACTCAGCTTGGGTCCGACAAGAGCAGGCGTCGTGCCTTGCTCATGGGCGTCGTCAACGCGACGCCGGACTCATTTTACCAAGCCGGGCGCAGCGAAAACCAAGCTGCAGCGCTCGCACGCGTCGATCAGCTTCGCGCTGAAGGCGCTGAAATTGCGGACATTGGCGGGGAGTCATCGCGCCCCGGCGCTGCAGCAGTCGCGCCCGACGAACAGATTGCGCGCGTGGAGCCGGCGGTCGCGCACGCCGTCCAGGGTGGCCAGCTGCAGGTGTCGGTCGACACCACGAGCCCGCGCGTGGCCGAGCGCATGCTTGCAATTGGTGCGGTGCTCGTGAACGACGTGTCATGCCTGGCCGACCCGGATCTGGCTCGGGTGACGGCCAAAGCGGGCGCGACGCTCATTTTGATGCACACGCGCGGCGCCTTGGGCTCAATGGCGGGCTTCTCGGACTACCCCGACGATGCCTACGAAGACGTGGTGGCTGACGTCAGACGTGAGTGGTGCGCGGCGCGCGACCGGGCGGTAGCGGCCGGTCTGCCCCGCGAGCGCGTCTGGTTCGACCCCGGCATCGGCTTCGGCAAGAACGCCCGCCAATCCTTCGAGCTGCTGCGGCGTCTGGCCGAGCTGCGAGACCTGGGGGTGCCCCTGGTGGTGGGGGCGAGCCGCAAGTCTTTCATCCGCGCCGTCGACGACGCCGGGCCGGAGGAGCGGCTGGGCGGGACCATCGCAGCTTGCCTGTGGTGCGCCGCCCAAGGCGCCGACGTGCTGCGCGTCCACGACGTGCGCGCGGTACGCCAAGCCTTGTCCGTCACGGAAATGCTAGCGCCTCCCCGGGCGCCCGAGGCCGTGCATGCTTGAGGTCGTCCGCGCCTATTGGGAAGGGCGCACGCCGCTCCTTCTGGCGAAGGACGCGCTCGACATCTTCCTTGTCTACTACCTGGCGTATCGCGCCCTCTTGGTGCTTCGGGGCACGCGCGCCATGCAGGTCGGGCTCGGGCTGTCGCTCGTGTTCGTACTCTACCTGGTGGCACAGTTCCTGCGCCTGGTGACGGTCATCAGCGTCATGGGCGCGCTCATCTCGAGCATGCTGCTCATCATCGTGGTGGTGTTCCAGAGCGACATCCGCCGAGGTTTGCAGCGGGTGGGCAGCCGCGCCTGGTTCGGCAGCTTGGTGCGCGCCCAAGAGACCAAAGTGATCGACGAGGTGGTCGAGGCCGCGACCGAGCTGGCACGCCACCGCATCGGCGCGCTGATCACCTTCGAGCAGGACGCGAATTTGGACGAGTTCGTCGGCGTGCACAAAGGCCATGTGCTCGACGCTCAGGTCACGCGAGAGCTCTTGGTCGCGCTGTTCTTGCCCGAGAGCATGAACAAGCTGCACGACGGCTCGGTAGTGATTCGCAACCTGCGCATCGCCAAGGCCGGCGTATTTTTCCCGATGCCGGAGGGCCGTGTCGTCGACGACAGCTTCGGCTCGCGCCATCGCGCCGCCCTCGGCATCACCGAAGAAACGGACGCGGTGGTGGTGATCGTCAGCGAAGAGCGCGGCACCATCAGCTTCTGCTTCAACGGCAACATCGCCAGCAATCTGGACGGCCCCAAGCTGCGCACCATGCTCGACGCCATCTTCAGCCCGAAGGTGCGCAAGAAGTCGCGTCGCAACAAAGTGGCGCGCGACACCGCGCCGCCCGACGCGCTGTCCAAGCCGCCGCCGCCGCTGGATCTGGACACCGCGCCCATCAGCCGCCGCGAAGCGCGCGACAGCCAGCCGGACTCCATCGCGCCGCCGCGCATCAGCCTGATCGCCGCAGAGCCAGAGCAGCTGGTGGTGCGCCCCAAGAGCGAGCCCCCGCCGCCGCTGCGCACCAGCGGTCCGGCTTTGACCCCGTCGGCTCCTCCCGCCTCGGCGCCGCTGCGCGCCGCGCCGGCCATCAACCCGGCGGCGCCGCTGCGAACGCCCGTCACCACCAGCGACGCCGCGACGCCTCCCGCGTCGGGCAACCGCGATTCGCACGGAGACAGCTAGAGTGCTGCGCAGCTTTTTCGCCGGTCTGCTGGTGTTCGTACGCGACTCACTGACGGAAAATCTCGGCCTGAAGGCGCTGGCCATGGCGTTCGCGCTCGGCTTGTTCGCCTTCGTTCACGGGCAAGAAGAAGAGCAGCAGCGCACGGTTCCGGTCGCGCTCGTGATGCGCCTGCCGCAAACCGCCTCCGAGCGCGAGCTGATGACGCCGATTCCGGCCAGCATTCACGTCACCTTACAGGGCAGCGCTCGCGCCATCGACAACCTGCTGCAAGCCGGCATTCCGCCCGTCGAAATCGATCTGCGCGACGGGCGCCGCGAGTCCGTGGTGTTCGAGGAGAGCATGTTCACGCTCCCGCCCGAGACCAAGATCACCATCATCGATCCGTCGAGCATCGAGCTGACGTGGGAAGACGTGGCGACCCGCCAAATCCCGATCCAGGCGGCCATCACCGGTCAGCCCGCCGACGGCTACGTGGTGAAAGGCGAGCCCGAGGTCGATCCCAAGACGGTCACGGTGAGCGGCCCGGTCAGCTCGATCGAGGTGCTGCAGTTCGCGCGGCTCTCGGCCTTCGACGTGTCGGGCCTGAGCGAAGGCGTGCACAAGCGGCGCCTGGGCATCGACTCCCCTCCCCCGCGCGTGAAGTACCTCGGCCCGCAGGCGGCGCAGGTTTCGGTCAGCGTGGCCCGCCGCGTGAGCGAAGTGCGCTTCGAAAACCGCCCAATCGAGATCGTGGGCGTGGTGGGCGGCAGCGTGGCCCCGCGCACGGTCGACGTCGTCGTCGCCGGGCCGCCCGAAATCGTGCGCGCGCTACGGCCAGATCAGATCGTGCCGGTCGCCGACCTGACCAAGGTCGAAGGCCTCGACTTGAAAGAGCTGAAGCACGGCTCAGCCTCCGTCAAAGTGACGCTGCCCCTCTCCCACGCCGAAGCCGAGCTCCAGCCGCCCGTCGTCAACGTGAAGTGGTAGCGCCGTAACGGCTCGAGGCAGCAGGAAGGCGGGAAGGCGGGAAGGCGGGAAGGCGGGAAGCAAGAACGAGAGAAAGGATTTTTTGTTTGGGGCTGCCCCAAACAAAAAATGCCCTTT
>DATAKF010000263.1:0-7543 GCA_036261775.1 Polyangiaceae bacterium
CTCTTGCTTTGCCTGCGTCCGGCTTGGTGTCGCGAATGGCAAGAATCGACACCATCCCAATCGGCACCGCGGTACAGAGAGAGCCGGGTTGGGTCGAAGCGGAGATCTTCGCCCGTTGAAACGGAATCTTGCAAGTGGCTACCTAGCCTTGCTGCTTGTGAGCTGCGGACAGGCGGGTGCTTCGGCGCCCGCCTCGAGCGGTGGCTCGCCCAACGGTGGAGCGAGCACTGCGGGTGACGCCGTTTCTTGGACGGATGTGCTGACTGAGCTGTCCGACGTCACGCCATCGGTGAGCGCGTTCTCGCTCAACTACGCGGGCCGTATCGATGGCGACGATTTCGTGATGAGTCGTTGGCTGGGGGCCATTCTTTGGCACGACGTTGTCGACAATGCTTGCGACGACGTTGGCGAGCTTTCGAGCGATCCGAGCGCCGCCGCGGGCGAGCGCTGGTTCTTGCAGGTGGAGACGTCGTCGACGGAGCCCGGCGTTTATCCGATTGTGCCGTCGCTCGACGTGCTGCAAACGGAGCCACAAGCGGCCGTCTTCTTGAAGCAAACCCTGGGCAAGAATGAGCTCGTGCGCCGAACAGCGCTGGCTGGCAGCGTAGAGGTCATCTCGGCGCCGCAGTCGGAGGAAGAGTGGCATGCAGGAGTCGGGTTGACTGGCCGACTCACGGCGGAGTTCCCAGAAGTTTTTGCACGGGAGGGGCGGTGCGCCGTGAGCGGTGTCGTCGGTGAAGAACCGCCGCCACCAGTGTGCGATTGCTCGCTGAGCGACGGAACCACGTTCACCTGCATGCGAACGGGTGAGTACAGCTGCTGTCACGATTTCGAGGCTGAGCGGCGCACTTTTGAGGTCACGTTCGAAGCAGGCCAGTGCGCGCGCATGTGTACCGGCACCAGCTTGACGAGCCAGCGTTGCCGCAGCCTTCAGTGAGCGCCCAAGCAAGTATCCCGCGAAAGCACCGCGGGCGCCGGAGCGCACTCGTTCGCCAAGCGATTGCACTCGAACGACACGCACTCGGTGCTCTGACCACAGCCGTTGCCGCCGAGGTTTTCGGCGATTTTGCAGGTGGCGGATTCTGGATCGCAGAAGCTGCCGAGGCCGCAGCCGGTACCTTCCAGCACGCTGGCGCGTAGGCAGTTTAAGCGGGGGGTGGGGCGAGATGGCAGTTGCCACTCCTACCCTCCCAAGACCCAGTGAGCCCCCCCTGAACGGCGTCGCCACCTCCCGCAAAGCCGCCCCGACCGCAAGATTCGGGCAGCGAGCTGGTTCTCAGCGCGAGGCTCGGCGCTGCGACACGTTGCCAGTGCCGTTGCGGAGTCTCAGGGTTCAGTGCTCCTCAAAGAGCTGCTGCTGCGTGGAGGTCTCGGTTGGTTGTCGGCGTCTGACGACGAGGGTCTTGAAGTACGGCGGGACTCGCGGCGGAGCGCGAGCGGGTGGCTCGGTTGGCTCCCGGCGGTGATGAAGGAAGCGGGCAACCTCAGTCAGGTCGGTGATGACCGCGAGTAGGCGCAGGCGGCCGCCGCAACGGCGACAGGTCTCGACGTCGACCGCGAAGGTACTCCGGAGCAGCTCAGCCCAGGGGCGGTAGCGCGAACCACCCACGCTTGAAGGCGCCACACTGCACGGCGAGGGGGCGCAGGGCGCGGCAGCGTCGTCGGTCGCTTGGCTCGGCCCTGGCTTGGGCACAATGAGCGGCCGCCACTTCGCGGCGGGGGCGAGCACGCCGAAGTAGCGCACGGTGTGGAACCGGGGCGCTGGGACGAGCGCGACGAGGCGGCAGAGCAGCGACAACGGGTCGAGGTCGACGGCGACGGTGCCGTCACTGAACGGCTTCTTCAACGCGATGCGCACCAGGCCGTCGGGGCCCGGCAGGAGGCGCTCGTTGGCCAGCGGCGGGCGCAGGATGTACTTGAGCAGCGCTTCGCGTCCTTGCTCGTCGGCCGGTCCGGCGCGCGTCGCGGCGTGCAGGCTGAAGCCGGCTTCGCGCACCGAAAGCGGCGCGTCGATGACCACGCCGGGGCGCCCCGCGAAAGCGAGCTCGCGTGGCTTGCGACGTAGCTCGGGCCCGGCTGGCGCGAGGCCCGAGACCGCTGCGGCGGCGAGCTGCGCCAAGGCGGGGTCGCGCTCGGCGAGCTCTTCGGAGACGCATAGCACGTCGCTGTCAGCGTCCGAGTCGAGGGTGATGACGCCCCTTTTCTTGAGGTAACGCAGGATGCGGGCGCGAGCGACTTGAAGGGCGTCGGCCACATCGGTGGTCGAGAGACGAGGCAGCGCGCGGAACTCGGGCGTGGCGTCCCGGCCAGGAACGTACACGCCGTCGAGGAAGACCGCGTGCATGTGCGTTGAGCTTCAAGTCGGAAGAAGCTCGCTGCACGGCGACGACCGCACCGCTCTGCGCAAGCTCGCGCGTGCTGGTGCGCAGGTAGCGCTGGTACCAGCCCAGGATGGAGTCTACGAACAGTCGCGTGACCGCGCCGAGCAGCGGGGCGTCGTAAGCCAACCGCGCGCGCAGTGGGTGCGGCAGCGTGAACACCCACTGCCTGAGCGGGACGGGTGGCAGCACGTGCTCGGTGAGATTGAGGGCGGTCTGGCACATCTTGCGACCCAGACAGGAGGGACAGATGCCGCGTCCTTTACAAGCGAAGGCCACCAAGTGCTGCTCGGCACACGACTCGCACTTGAGGCGCGCGAAGCCGCGGCAGAGCAGGCCACAGTCGAGGTAGCCTTCGAGCTCGCGCCGCACGAACGGTGGCAACGCCGCTCCCTCGAAGCCCGCCGCCACCGCCGCATAGAGCGTCTCGACGTTGTCGCGTACGACCGCGTAGAGCGTCGTTGTTTCCGGGCGATGGCGCTCGTAGCTGCCCGTGCGCCGAACGTCGAGAGCAGTTGCGGCAAGCCCCACCCCGGTGGCTCATGAAAGCCGCGTGCCAAAGCCCTTATGCCCAATTGCTGCTAGTTTGCGGGGTGTCGGCCTGGCGCGCGACCTGGCAGCCGGCGGCCAGTCCGGCACTTGGGCGAGCAGGATTCGCTGCGCAATCGGGCTCCGAAGCTGGCTCCACTGAAGTCGACGATGGCTACAGCCGAACAGCGCGCCCAGAGTGCCAACACACGCGCCAAAACACGTGCCAGACGGCACTGCCGACAAGCACAAGCTGGCCCGATGGCGCGACTGGCACCGCAAGCACCTTAGCCGGCGCGTCGATGCTCGCGCTTCTGCCGACCGGCGCGGCCATGGCCGTGCCAAAGCGGACCCTTCGCGGACGCCCCACTCCGAATGGACGCCACGGCACGCGCA
This sequence comes from Polyangiaceae bacterium, assembly GCA_036261775.1. Taxonomy (GTDB): domain Bacteria; phylum Myxococcota_A; class Polyangia; order Polyangiales; family Polyangiaceae; genus PMG-095. The sequence goes on from DATAKF010000263.1 coordinate 3,303, forward strand.
GCATTCCGCCGCGCCACCTCCCGACGAAAAAGTATTGTCTCGGGCTGTGAAAATTTGGCAGCGAAATTTTCGGTGATCGCCGGCTACGACTAACAATATACGGGGGCGTTCGTTGGGGATTTGGGGCTCCTTCCGATAGGGGGGCGCCAGTGGCTCGCCCGGCGCGCGCACCATGCTTGTTGTGCGGCCCGCGCGGCCCCGCAGTGTGGCCTGCTCGTACCCGCGGGCCGCGCATTGGAGGCAGTGACGATGCACGAACACATTCGAAAGACAGCCGGCCTGCGTTGGTACGCGTTGCGCGACGCCGCCCAAATTCTATCGGTGTCCCCAGCGGCGCTGCGCAAGCAACTGGAGCGACGGACGCAGCGGGCCGCCGACGGAGGCGTTGAAGCGCAGATCGACGGCGTGCGCGGGCGCAAGTTCGCGAATCGTTGGCGCGTTTCCTTCGGCAAGCCTTGGACCGAGTAGGCCCCGGATGCGACGGAGCGCAACGGCGTGATACCTTTAGCGGGCCAAGCAGCCGATGGTGACCGTTGGGGAGTTTCCCCTCTGTGACCATTCGCATAGTGAAACGGCGTGGTGAGCGCCGCTGGGTCATTGACATCTCGTACAGAACGACGGACGGCAAGTTCGAGCGCTATCGGCGTGACGCGCAGGTGCAGTTGAAGGAGGCCGCGAAGGCCGAGCACCGGCGCTTGGAGGATGAGCTAGCCAGGATCGGCACGCTGGCACACCTCGACGAGGCCAAGCGCGAGGCCGTGGCTGTGCCGATCACGTTCGCGGACGCGGTGAAGTACTTCCGCGGTACACACATGAAGAGCGGGCTGAGGCCGACGACACGGATCGGTTACAACGTACAGCTCGACAGGTTGCTGCTCCCACGGTTCGGTGCGCTGCCGCTCGAATCGATCGATCGGCAAGCGATCGCCCGGCTCGACGCCGAGCTGGTCGACGAAGGGCTGGCGCCGAGCACGCGCGCACGATTTCACATTGTGCTGCGGTCGGTGCTTCGGACGGCGGTGAACGCGGGGTTGCTGGCAGCGATGCCGGCGCTCCCCAAGGTGCCGAAGAGCGGCAGAAAGGCCGTGAATCCGATGCGACGGGGCGATCTCGACGCCATTTTGGCGGCGGCGTCGCCGAGTGCGCGGCTGGCCTTTGAGCTTGCGGCTTTCGCTGGCCTTTGAGCTTGCGGCTTTCGCTGGCCTGCGGGCTGGCGAGGTGCGCGGGCTGCGCTGGCCGGACGTGGACCTCGACGCGGGGACGCTCACGATTCGTCGGAGCATCTCGGCCGGGTTCGAGACCACACCCAAGTCACATCACCAGCGGCGCATTCCGATGAGTCGGACGCTGCGAGCGGCGCTCGAGGCCGCTCGACCTAGCAAGGCGAGTCCCTGGGCGCCGGTGACAGTCACCGCGTTCGGCAAGCCCTGGGGCGAGAATGGCCTGAACCAATCGTTCAAGCGCGCGATGGAGCGCGCCGAGCGCAAGGGCTGGTCGTTCCACGACCTGCGGCACTTCTTCGTGACGGAGCTGTTCCGGAACCGAGCACCGGCCATCGCGGTGCAGCAGCTGGCCGGCCATGCCGACCTGACGACGACGCAGCGATACGCGGACTTCGACGCCAACGATCTGCGCAGCGCCATCGAATGCATTGATGGTAACGGCGTGGAAACGGGCAACCGCGACACTCAGGCTGAACCGTCAACGTGAACTGAAACGCCAATCGTTACGCTTCTGTACGAGACACCACGCCCCGCGGCTCTGGCTGCTTCCTAAAGCCAAGGTCGTACGTTCGAATCGTATCGGGAGGGCCAAGGAACTTTTGCCGCCAATCCGCGGGTCGCGGTGCACGCTCATCAGGCGGCAATGGAAGTAGACGAGGAATTCCTTGTGCCATCGGGAGGGCTCGAAGTGACCTCCTGGACCTGGCGTCGCAGTGACCACCATGCGTAGGCCACGCCGACTCCTATGAAACTCATGCATGTCCCCAACCCGCCAGGGAGCACGAACCAAAGCCAACCTCGATAGTCCTCATCGATCAATGCATTGGAAGGGTTTCCTGGCTCATAGTGCAGCGCAACCAGCTCCCCGAGGCTCGGCGTGTCGCGGCACCTTCCTCTCACATGGTTTGTGTTCCCGTTGGAGTCAACGAATTCCACAACCGGTTGGTAGCAAGGCTCGCCGTCACCGGCGATGCTGGTCGCTTCAATCACCGATCCTATCGCAATCGACCCTTTAGCCAATAGCTGGCTATTGTTGTTGGCGAATAGGGCGCTACCGACGAGCATGCCCGGGCCCAAGAGCAGAAAGGTGGTCAGCAAAGCTACCCACGCTACCTTTGGCATTCGTTCACGGTATCAGGAGGTCTATCCATTTGTCTCGCAGCGCAGCGCGGAGCGCTTGCCGAGGGGGCCGAGCAGCTCGCCTGGCCAATGGCCTGCTGCGCTACCGCTGTCGCGAAGGTCACCTTCGTCGGTTGGTCTCAGCGGCCCAACTCCTGCTCGACCTCGGCGCACGAGAGTCAACTCGCGCCCTTGAGGGCGGAATTCGCCGGGTGGGTCACCACCACGAACCGGATTGGGTGCGGCGTCTTGCTGCGGATCTCGGCGATCGTTTTGCCACTCAGGGCCGCCGCGTCTCCTGAGAGCTGCAAGCAGGTGTAAGGCCTGGCGCTGACTCAAATACAGAGTTCGTCGGCGCCGCGCTTGCACACGTCGCGCCACTCGACGCTCACGACCTCCCAGCCGGCTCGGTCTCGCGTTGCGTTCACGAACAGCTGCGAGCCCTCCGTTGAATCGTTGCCGCCACACAGAGCGAAGACGACGACGCGCGCGCGCGTCCCCTTCACCTCAGAGCCCACGATCGTCACTTCGCAGCCGAGCGCGTCGGCGATCTCGGGCGGAGCCTCTTGCCGCGCCACGGCGCGACGCAGCTGCTCCAAAAATTGCGCGAAGCTCTTCGGGTGCAAGGACCCGAAGGCGGACTTCACCAGCTCGGTCTCGTCACGCGGCTTCGACGTCGGCTGCGCATAGTAACCGTTGACCCAGCCGCGCAGCCCCTGCCACACCACCTCGAACCAAAGCGCCCCACGCACGTTGCAAGCGCTACCGGTCCAACGCAGCTCGGTCTGCCGAAAGTCGAGCTGAGCCAGGGACGTGGCGTCCGCTGAGCTCGAGCTGCGCAAGTTGAGCGTGTCGGCAGGGCCTATGCGAATGACGGAGAACGGCGATTCGTGGAAGTAGTCGAGGGAACGGCTTTGAGCTTCGTCCAGCGCCTGCCCGGGCGGGCAGGCTTTCCAGCGCTGCCGCCAGCGCACTTCGTCGGGGACCTCGGGCTCGGGCGCGGGTGCGGGCATGACCAGGTTCGACGGGCTCGGCGTAGTATTGGCGCTGACGGCGGGCGTAACTGGCGCTCGGGCGGGCGCGTTCGGCAGGTCGCCAGCGCGCGGCTCGGGCGCGCGGGCTGCGGGGGGCGCGGCTGTCGTTTGCGCGCAACCCCAAGCGGCCACCACCGCAACCAGCGCCACTCGCGGCCTCACAAGCCGAGCCCTAGCTCGACGCCCAGCGCCATCGAAAGACCCGAGTAGCCGCCACGCACCAGCGTATCGAAGCCCGGAACCGCCGTGTAGTAAACCCCCAGGTAGGGACGAAGCGACGGCCGTTCGGGTAGCAGCAACGCCAACCGCACTTCGAAGGCGCGATGGCTCACTACAAGGTGAACGGGTCCGTCACGCTCCGCGCTTACCCGCGTCCTTGCGACGTCGACCTGCTCTTGCGTTGGGACTGACGCTTCTTTCTGGAGCCGCTGGCGACCGATGATTTTTGGGGCTGGCGCCCGTCTGTATGCTCGGAGGAAATTGACCGATGCAATCACAGAGCGAACGCGACGAGCTAGCCGAGGCACTGCAGGCCGGGGACGAAGCCGTCTTCGGCCAGCTCGCGAATCGTCACCGCGCGGAGTTGAAGGCCCACTGTTAGCGCATGCTCGGTTCGCTGGCTGACGCTGAAGACCTGGTGCAGGAGACCTGGCTCAAGGCCTGGCGCGCCCGCAGTGCCTTCGAAGGGCGGTCGTCCGTGCGCTCGTGGCTGTACAGGATCGCGACCAACGCCTGCTTGGACTTCTTGGAGTCGCGCAAGGAGCGCCGCTCCGGCGACAACGTCACGAGCGCCGAGGCCGCTCTCGGGCCGCAACCGCACGTGCCATGGCTGCAGCCGTTTCCCGACCGCTTGCTCGAGCCGGAC
>DATAKF010000282.1:0-2686 GCA_036261775.1 Polyangiaceae bacterium
GTCAAAATGGCGTCGAGCAGCTCCAGAGTGTCGCGATCATCATCGACCACCAAGACCCGCAAACCTCGAAGAACGCCCCCGAGAGTCGCGTCGTCGTCCGCGCCTCCGGAGCTTGTCGCCGATACCATCGGACACGTCGTAGCATCATTCGTGCCGTTCGCCGACGTTCGAGGGCGTTGCTGATCAGCTCGTCGACGATTCGGCTTTGCGCGATTCAGACAAAGAGTTCGGGCACCGTCGCCCGAAGAGCGTAGGGTGGAGTCTGGTCCAGACGGTGAAAGCACAACGGTAACAACATGAGCGATGCCAGCAAAACTGCGTTTCTGACCCGAGCGGCGGTTCTGCAGTTCTTGTCCGCTGGCGAAGCCGCCAGCGTTACCAGCGCCGACGCAAAGACGCACCTGCGTCGGGGGGACGAATATTTGGACCTCGAGGACCTGCAGCGAGGCGTTCAGCGCGCCGACGGCACCAAGACGAGCGTGGAAGACCTGCTGCCGCACAAAGCCGTTCATGAGGATACGTGGCGCCGAATCGTGCGGCACGTGAACGCCGCGCGCGCTTGACGCCACGCGTAGCGGCAGCAGCGTTAGCGCGCAATCTGTTACCGCGGTCGACCGCGAAGCCGCGGAGCTACGACTCGCGCTTCTGAGTCGCCCCGTCGGAAGGCTTGGACGGCTGCACGTCGAACAAGCCGCGGATGGTTTGCGGGAGGCGCATGACCCCCGATTCGCGCACGCCAGGCTCGGACAGCGTGCTGGCAATGGTTACGACCATGCGCAGCGCCACGCGCTTGCCCGGTGTCGCTTGCAGCTCTTCGGTCAAGCCAAAGCGCGCGATGGTGGCCGTGAACGCGGCTTCGATCTCCGCTTCGCTCGGCGTGGGCAGGAGGTGCTCGAGGTCGAGCGCCAGGTGTGCCAGCTCTTTGGGCGACAGGTGCGCGGTGCTGATCGCCGCTTCCAGCTTCACGAACACCACACTCGCGGGGTCGGAGTAGTAGGCGCCGGGCACGAGCCGCCCACGATCCTTGCAGCGCGGGCAAGTGGGGCTCGCCGAAGGGGCGTCCTGGGTAGCGACCAACCACAGGCGGTGGCAGTCGGAGCAGTGGGCGGGGTAGTGACGCATCGAGACGGGCTAGGCCAGCATACTATGCCGGGCGCTCAAGTCCGCCTGGGACTCTCCGTTCATCGAGCGAAATGCACGACCTCTTCAACCCTGCGGGCCTCCGCATGCTCGAAGACAAAGAGGGGGCTATTGCCTACGGCTACGTTGCGCCCCGCGTGTTCTATGCACGTTTCGTCGGGCGAATGTCCGCCGAGCTGGGCACGAGCTACGTGCGTCAACTGGAGCTGGCCGTAGGGCAGGTGCCGGCGCTGGCCTATTTCGCTGACGCTAGCGCGCTCCGCGAATATGACTTGATCGCGCGCGCACGCTTCGCAAGCTTCGTGGTCAACCGACGCGTGAAGTTTGCATCGCTGGTCATTTTGACGTGGCCTCAGCACGACGGCGCGGCCGCCAGCAGCTTCGCACAGACGCTCGGAGAGCCGGTGGACGTCTTCACCGATCCGCTGGACTTCGAGCTAGCGCTGGGCAACGTGGCGCCGCGCGTTGGGCGCGCGATCACGGATTTGGCGCATGTGTGGCAGGTCCACGCACCAGCCTGAATTGGCCTCCGCTTAAGTCCTACATAGGCAAGCCGTTGTTCCATGCGGAGAACTAGCGGTGGCCAGCCAGCACTCTGCGAATCTTGCGTACCTGCGCAGCCCCTTGCGATCTGGGTGCGTAGACGACATGCGGCATTTGGCTGCGCCCCTGGCCCTGCCGATGCCTACGGCTACGGCACGAGAAGTGAAAGAGGCACAGCGTGCCACTTATTGAGCGAGGTGTAGGGCTCCAGCCCACCCAAGGAATCGCGTCTGCAATCTGGTTGGTGTCCGCCTTCGCCGCAACGTTGCTCGTCGGCTGTGGGCAGAAATCGAACCCCGCCGGGCTAGCCGGCAGCGCGGGTAGCGACACTGGACACCAGGTTCCGACCAACACCGTCTCCTGCAACACGCCGCAGGAAGGCTGCCCGTGCGACACCGAGGCCGAGGTCATCGATTGCGGCTCGGTCGCTCGCCACTCCGAGGGCTACACCGCTTGCTCGATGGGCCAGCGCATTTGTCAGGACGGCAAGTGGGGCGCCTGCGAAGGTGACAAGATCGCGATGCTGCCCGACGCCATTCCCGGCGTGCAGACTCAGGGCCTCGGCACCACCAAGGCGTGCGTCGACAATCCGTGCGACCCCTACTGCCAGGTCGTTGTCGATGACAGCGCAGGCCTGGACGTCTCTGCCAACCCGGGACTCGTCGTCGACAACGGCCTGAAGCTCACCGCGGTTCCGCCCGATCCTTCGGCCAATACTTGCACGGGTATCAAGCTCGATCCGCCGACGCAGACGCTGACCGTCACCGCCATCAACCCCACCACCGGCTTGCTCGGCGAGTACTACAATCAATTCGACAAGACCATCGCGGCGATTCCGAACGCTTGGACCGTGACGGCCTCACGCGTCGACGCCAACGTCGACTTCGACTGGGGCAACAACGCTCCGGGACCGACCGGTATTGGCGCCAACGGCTTCTCCGTCAAATGGACTGGCAAGGTCTGGCCGCCCGCCTCCGGTGACTACACCTTCTACGTCGTCGGT
>DATAKF010000285.1:0-17631 GCA_036261775.1 Polyangiaceae bacterium
CGACCACCTGCTCGTACTTCATGCCTGGCGATCAGGAGATCATCTACGCCTCCACTCACTTGGCTGGCGACGCTTGTCCCCCCAAGCCCGATCACAGCCAAGGCTACGTGTGGGCGCTATACGACAGCTACGAGATCTTCAAAGCGAACGCCGACGGCTCGAACATCCGCCAGCTGACCAATTCGCCGGGGTACGACGCCGAAGCGACCGTCTGCAAGAAGGACGGCTCGATCGTGTTCACGTCGGTGCGCGACGGCGACATCGAGCTTTACCGCATGAACGCGGACGGCTCGGGCGTGAAGCGCCTCACGCACACGCCCGGCTACGACGGCGGCGCCTTCTTCAACGAAGACTGCAGCAAGCTGCTGTGGCGCGCCTCGCGTCCCAAGGGTAAAGCCTTGGAGGAATTTCGCAGCCTATTGGCCCAAAACCTGGTCCGGCCGACGAAGCTCGAGCTGTACGTGGGTGATGCAGACGGCGGTAACGCCACCCAGGTCACGTACCTGAACACGGCGTCGTTTGCGCCGTTCTTCTACCCCGGCTCGCAGCGCATCATCTTTTCGAGCAACCATGGCGACCCCAAGGGCCGTGAGTTCGACATCTGGGCCATCAACACCAACGGCACCGGCCTGGAGCGCATCACCACGACGCCGGGCTTCGACGGCTTTCCGATGTTCTCGCCCGACGGTAAGACGCTGGCGTTCGCGTCGAACCGTAAGACCGCGCCCGGCCAGCACGATACCAACGTGTTCTTGGCGCGCTGGGAGCCAGCGCCTCAGAACCAAGTCACCGAAGAGACCGGCGCCGATCGCGTACAACGAGACGTTGCCTGGCTCGCCGACCCCGCTCGCGAAGGCCGCGGCTTGGGCACGCAGGGCCTAGCGGCTGCTGGCGAGTTCATCGAAAAGCGTTTCGCGGCGCTGGGTCTCACGCCTGCAGGCGAGAAAGGCACCTTCCGCGACCACTTCGACGTCGCCAAGCACGTGGTGGTCGGGCCGACGACGAGCTTGAGCTTGGCCGACGCCAACGTGCCGGCGGAGTCGTTCCAGCCGTTGGCCTTCTCGGCTCAGGGCAAGGCTTCGGCGGAGCTGGTGCTCGCCAACTACGGGGTTACGGCAAAAGAGCTGAAAGTCGATGATTATCGAGGCCTTTCCGTCAAAGGAAAGCTCGTCGTCGTTCGGCGCTTCGTGCCCGAAACCAAGGAGTTTGCCGAAGCCAGCAACCAGCGCCGCTACGGCGACCTTTGGTACAAGGCCGTGACCGCGCGCATCGCCGGCGCGGCGGGCTTGATCGTCGTCGACGCGCCGCTGGGGCCGCCCCAAGACAAGAAGTGGAAGGCACCGGACGAAGCCAAGTTCCCGGCGCTGATCCGCGAGAACTACGGCGACGCCGGCATTCCGGTCGTGATCGTGAAGCGCGCAGCGTTCGAAGGGGTGCTGAAGCAGCTCGAGCAGAAGAAGAAGGTGCAAGCCAGCGTCAACGTCGCGCTCAGCTACGAAAAGCAGCCGGCGTTCAACGTGATCGGGCGCATTGCCGCCAACGTGCCGGCGGCAGAAAAGCTGCCGGGCGAGGTGGTGATCGGCGCGCACTACGATCACCTGGGCTTCGGTGGCGTGCACTCGCTGGCGCCCGACAGCAACGCGCCGCACCTGGGCGCCGACGACAACGCCTCGGGCGTTGCCGGCATCTTGGAGATTGCCCGCGCGTTGAAGGCCGCGCCCAAGCTCAAGCAAGACGTGCTGATCATGGCGTTTTCTGCCGAAGAGAGCGGGCTGCTGGGCTCTTCGCACCTGGTGCACGAGCCGCCGGCGGGCCTGAATCCGAAGAGCTTCCGCGCCATGTTGAACCTGGACATGATCGGGCGCATGCGTGACAACAAGCTCACGGTGCTGGGCGCCAAGACCGCGACGGCTTGGCAAACCATCGTGCCCGCAGCATGCGAGACAGCGCGCATCGAGTGCGCGCTGAGCAGCGACGGCTACGGCCCGAGCGACCAGACGTCGTTCTACGCTGCCGGCATTCCGGTGCTGCATTTCTTCAGCGGTTCGCACACCGACTATCACAAGCCGACGGACTCGGCCGATCGCATCAACGCCGGCGGCGCCGCCCAGATTGCCAAGCTCGTCACCGAGGTCGCGCAGGCCATCACCGACTCGCCTGCGCCGCTGGGCTTTCAAGCCGTAGCGCCCGAAGCGCCCAAGGGCGACCTGCGCTCGTTCAACGCTTCGCTCGGCACGATTCCGGACTACGCAGGTCCCCCGGACGGCGCCGGAGTGCTGCTCGCTGGCGTGCGCCCGGGCAGCGCCGCCGAAAAAGCCGGCATGCAACGCGGCGACACGCTCATCGGCCTCGGCAAGACCGAGATCAAGGGTCTGCACGACTTCATGTACGTGCTCAATGGCGCCAAGCCTGGCCAAACGCTGACGGCGCGCTTGAAGCGGGACGGCAAGGTCGTCAGCGTTCAGGTGACGTTCGAAGAAAAAGCGCCGCGCAAAGAGTAGTCGCTAGCCACTAGCCGCTAGTCGCAGTTGCAAGGCGAGCTCGCGCAAAGCGCGAGCCAGGACTACCTCGCCCGACCTTGGCACCAGCAGATCACGATCCACGATCGAGGGGAGGCCAGGTACAAACTCGGCGAGGCCGAGCGCCGACTGCGCATCCAGCAAACTGAGTCGCAGGACGCAATACGCAAGGCACGGAGGAAAACAAGAAACTCAACTACCTTCGGCAATGCGGCTTCTCGCGCCAGCCGAGCTCGTACGGTTTCCGCGCGTCGTCGAAGATGGCCGGGCCGCCGTTTTCGACGGTCATGTTCTGCAGATAGAGCACGTCGCGCGGGGGTTGGCCCACGCTCTCGCCGCTGCTGGCTTGGTTGCGATCGCCCCAGGGGCTACCGACCAGGTCCAGATCGCCGTCGCAGTCGACGTCACCGGTGCGCGGCGTGTGACCGCGAAAGTCTTCGACGATCTCGTGCTCGACGAACGCGCCCTTGCCGTCGGTGTTGTCGAAGATGAACGAAGGCCCGACGTTTTGGGCCCACAGAATGTCGAGATCTTCGTCGTTGTCGAAGTCGGCCAAGATCACCCCGTGGGTGTATTTGTGCTGGTCGCTCAGCTGGTGCATCTCCCAGCTCAGGCCCTTGCCGTCTTTGTTCTCGACCCAGGCCAAGCGCGACGTGCTGCTGGCGCCCAGCCAGTGCGTGGTCATGGCAAAGTCGTTGTCGCCGTCGCCGTCCAAATCGCCGATGTAAGTCAAAGGCTGAGGGTCGAACCCGGCGGTCGCGCTGATGGCGTGCTCGGTAAACGCGCTGCCGCTGCCGTCATTTTCGAACCAATAGTCTTTGCTGACCAGGTAATCGTGGGCTTTGTCCCCGTTCAGGTCACCCCAAGCGGTGCCTTGCTGGATTGGGTGAGCCAGCTCGCCGCCCTTGACGAAGTTCTTTTCGGGTGTTGGCCCAGGCGACCACCACTGCGGAGTAAACGGCAAATCGACGTAGATGATTTCGGCTTTGCCGTCGCCCGTCACGTCTCCCACCGTGAGCTCTTCGCCGATCGGCGTGCCGACACCAAAGCGCTGCCACGGGAGCTCTCGCGACTTGCCCGGGTTCTTGTACCAAGAGTCGCCCGCCAAAAGATCGTTCAAGCCGTCGCCATCCACGTCGAGCGCGTCGCCCGACGACTGCGATTTGTGACCCGTGCCGACCTTGTGCTGCACCCAATGATCGGCCGTGCACTGCTCCCACCACACCATGCCGCCCGGCGCCGTGTGCCGCTGGCCCGACGCAAAATCCAAATCGCCGTCGTCGTCGAGGTCGGCCAACGTTTGCAGGCCAATGCGCGTCGCTTCGGTGTCGGTGATCCATTCGCCCACCCAGTGCTCGGCGAAAGGAAATTTCAAGTCGATGGGAGCGGCCTTGAAGGCTTCCTTGCCGGCAGGCGGCGCTGTACGCAGCGTGGACTCCGAACAGCTGCCTGGGGCATAAATACCGGGCGGAAACGGCTCAGCGCTGCCACCCGAGCCAGCCGTCGCGCTGGCGCCGGAACCGGCAAGATTGCCTGAGCCCGCGCCGCCGCCGCTCTGCTGGCTGCCAGCCGTGCTGGGCGCGCCGCTGCTCGTGGTGGTGCCGCCTTGCCCCGCGGGGCTGCGGCCACCAACGTGACCGGTGGCGCTCGAACCTGCTGCACCTTCGGGCGCAGCTTGCGCGCTGCCGCACGCGATTGCCGCCAGTGCCGCGCAACCAGCCAACAAATAGACGAACGTTGTCATCGCGTCTCCTCGGCCGTGCCTACATGAGTGTTTGCTTTGTCCAAGGACGATCCCACCCATTTTTGAATGGCTGCGTACGAATGCAGCCACCTAACAGGTCTGGTGTTGAGCCGAACGAGCTGATTCGAGCTACATTGTCGTTGCGCCGCGGTAGGCTCGCCGCCCCGCACGCCCCAGAGGATCCAAATGAGACTCGGCTTCATTCCGGCCAATCGCGGCATGTTCAACGAGCGCCTCGCGTCGCGCATGCGCACCCAAACGCTCGAAAGCCTGACTGCTCAGGGCATCGACGTCGTCGTGCCCAGCACCGAGCAAACCCGCCAGGGCTGCGTCGAGTCGCGGGAAGAGGCTGAGCTTTGCGCCAAGCTGTTCCGTGACCAAAACGTGCAGGGCATCATCATCGGCGCCGTCAACTTCGGTGACGAGCAAGCGGCTGCGCTCACGGTGCGGCGCGCCAACCTCGATTTGCCGATCCTCATCTTTGGTTGCCAAGAAGACGAGCGGCTGCGCATCGGCGCGCCGCGGCGTGACTCTTTTTGCGGACTTTTGAGCATCGGCGAGGCGCTGCGGCAGGTGGGTGCTCGCTACAGCGTCGGCCAACGGCCCATCTGCTTCCCGAGTGACGCCGCCTTCAAGCGCGACGTGGACTGGTTCACGCGCGTGTGTCGCGTGGTGCACGGCATCAAGAACGCGCGCTACGGCCAGATCGGCGCGCGCCCCGACGACTTTTGGACTTGCCGCTTCGACGAGAAGCAACTGCAGCGCCTCGGGCCGACCACGGTAACGCTCGACTTGTCCGAGGTCATCGGCGGCTCCGCCAAGATCGCCGATGCTGATCCGGAGATCAAAGCGCTCTTGGCCGACATCAGCGACTACGCCGACACCAGCGCCCTCGCCAAAGACTCGCTGCTCAAGATGGCCAAGCTCGAGCTGTTCTTGCGCCGCTGGGCCAACCAGGAAGCGCTGAACGCCTTCGCGATTCAGTGTTGGACGTCGATTCAAAACAACTACGGCGTCTGCTCGTGCACCACGATGAGCCGGCTGGGCGACGCGCGCATGCCTGCCGCCTGCGAATCGGACATTTTGGGCACGCTCAGTATGCACGCCAACATGCTGGCCGCCGATCAGCCATCCGCCTTGGCCGACTGGAACAACCTGCACAACGACGACGACAACTTGGTCAACGTCTGGCACTGCGGCGTCTTTCCCAAGAGCTTCGCCAAAGAGCAGCCCAAGTTGTCCGTGCACGGCATGATGGTCGACTCAGGCTCGGTAGAAGCCAAAGACGCCGACGGCATCGTCAACTTCGTGGTGCGCGAGTCTCCACTCACCCTGAGCCGCATCACGCAGTCCGCTGATGGCGAGTGGAAAGCCGCGCTGGCGGAAGGCCGAATCGAGGACAACGAGGCTGCCACCAGCGGTTCTTACGGCTGGTGCCGGATTCCCCAACTGCAGTCGTTCTACCGCGACGTGCTCTTGCGTCACTTCCCCCACCACGTCGCCATCACTCAAGCCAACGTGGGCAACGTGCTTTGGGAGGCCTTCGGCAACTACCTAGGCTTCGACGTGTACCACCCAGGGCAAGTCACGCCGGGCAAATACCAGAGCGCGTTGCCGTTCTGACAGCGCGCGAGCGATCGCTCAAAAGCACGTCGCGGTCAGCTCGGAGATGCTCCACCAGTAGTCGGCGGCTTTGCCCTTTTGCTGCACTAGCAGGTACCGACCCTGCACGGGCTCGGCCAAAGTCACGACCAAGGTTTGCGCGACGAGCCCGGAGCCGCTGGCGCGAATGGGTCCGTTGAAATCGAGCGGCTCGTCCGAGATGCGGATCTGGTAGATGCGCGGGTAATCTTCAGCGTCGTCGGGGTTCAGCGTCAAGCTGAGCTCGCGCACGGCGGCCGTGACGCCCAAGTCGACCTGCACCCATTCATCGCCGGCTTGGCCCTTGCCGGTAGACCAACGCTTCATCGTCTGGTCCATCAAGTACTCGGGCTTGTTGTCGTACTCCCCGACGCCAACGCTGGCGTGCGACGCGCTGGCTTTCCAGAGGCCCTTTGCGGGCAACGGCGCAGCCGAGCAGAGAGCCTGTGTATCGTCGCCGCCAGCTCCAGCTGCGCCTGCAGCACCTGCAGCGCCTTCGACAGGCACGTTGCCAGTGCCACCTGCTTCGCTGCCGCCGACGGCGGTGCCTGCGCTGGCGCTGCTGGTGCCAGCCGTTGTGCTCGTTCCGCTGCTGCTGCTCTCGGTTCCCGCTACGCCACTAGTACCGGCAGTTTCGACCGCTTCAGTCCCGGCGCCACCGCCTGCGGCCGAACCTCCGGCTGTCAGCTCCGAGAGTGACAACAGCTCCGTGTCGTAGACCGAACAAGCCCACGAGACTGCGCAAGCAGCCAGCACGGCGTACGACTGATGCGAACGCGCCACGCACTACGAAAGATACCAACTCGACTCATGCGCTGCTAACAACTTATCGAGTCTCGCGGCGAGTTTGGGCTCAATCCAGTCAGCTGACCACACCAGCTAGGTGGCTGCGTTGCGCGCATTGGTCACTGAGCTTCAGCGCATTGGCCTTGCACGCACTTCGTGGCGCCAGGCGGTACGCAAGGCGGGATCGGAATTGGCGGGCAGCTGCTGCACACGCTTCCTGCCAACGTGTTCAACTCCGCCGCGGCGGCGTCGATACCCGCCTTCGACGTGATGGTGCCGCAGGTCGAGACACACGCATTGACCTCCCACAGAGTGCCGCAGTCAGCGTCGGTTTGGCACCCGCTGGCGGACGCCTTCTGCAGCACCTGTTCCCGCTGCGCCAGGTACTTCTGCTTGCCGGCTTCGCAGGCGTTGACGTCAGTGTTGTCGTTGATGTCGCCGCTCTGCGGCTCACGCGAAGACTGGCCACCGCAAGCCGTTGCCAAGACCAGTGCCAACACCCAACCTCGAGCCAGCATTCGCTTCATCGACGCCGAACTTAGGCTGCGCGGCGTTCAGTGGGGAGCCCAATTCAACGCGCGCCGGGAATTGCTGGATACGACCCGCCAGCGCCGCTCAAGCGTTGATGATCTCGCCCTTGAGCGACCACGCCAGCGCTAGCACGTCGCTGCGCGTGCGTTCGTCGATGCCGACGGTGGTGAGCGAGTCGATGATGTCGTCGAGAGCTGCCATGTATTCGGCGGGGCTGATGTTCATGCCGCGGTGAGCGCTCTTCATGTCGCGGCCGGTGTAGCGAGGAGGCCCGCCGCTGCCGAGCTCGAGGAACCGCGCGAGGTGCAGCTTGAGCTCGTCGAGCTTGCCCGGTTGCTCGAGGTAGGGCTGGAAGCGCGCCCGGATGGCGGGGTTTTGCAGATGTCGACTGGCCACCTCGTCCACGATGCGTTGAATGCCCGAGGAGCCGCCGAGTCGTTCGAAAAGTGGTTTCTGTTCCATGGTGTTTCCTTGTTTGGTGTGGGTTTCTCTAACTAGACCGATCGGTCTATCCAACTACGAAGCAAAGCCGCCGGCTCGCCGCTCCTGTAGGAAGCGACTAGCGGCGGATGGAACTCAGGTAGAAATCGAGCATCTCGTCGAGCGGCTGAGGACTGCGACGCAGCCGGCTGCGCAGCGCAGCGCCCTCCCAACAATTGACGAGCAGATCCGCAAGCTCACGCGGCTCGAGGCCGTCGCGCAGCTGCCCCTTGGCTTGCGCGACTGTCAATGCCCGCGCGAAGTGCTGCGCAATGACACCAAAGCAGTGCTCCACCTTCTTGCGAAAGGCGGGGCTCACACCCGACAGCTCTTGCCCCAGCCCTCCGAGCAAGCAGCCTAGATAGCCGTCACCCTTGTAGCCGCCGGCCACCATCGAAAAGAAGTGTCGAATCTGCTCGAGCGGCGGGCGGTCGCTGTCGCCGAACGCCGCGCTGAGCGCGCCATGGACGCCGTCCATGTACTTGTCGATCGCTTGGAGGCCGAAGTCCTCCTTGTTCTCGAAGTGGTGGTAAAACGAGCCTTTGGGGACGCCGGCCTGCTCGAGCAGCGTGGCGACCCCCAAGTCGGCGTAGCCGTGCTTGAGCAGCAGCTGCAGGCCGAGCTCGAGCAAATCCTGCTTCGTCGTGGAGGTCCCAGCCACGTCGCCCACACTAGACCATTCGGTCTAGTCACGTCAAGACCGGCCCCTTCTCGGGCTGAAACTGGCGCGAAGCCGGCCGCTAGCTAACATGCAGCAGCATTTTTCGGTCCGAGTCTTATGTCGAACGTCTCCGGGGAACCTCCAAGTAGTCCTTTCACCTCATCCACCGTGCCGCCCGTCGAAGTGCCGCTGCCCGGCCTCTGGCGCGTCACGTGGCCCTTGTTCGTGAGCCTCGGCCTCTCGCTGTCGCTCACGTTCACCGATGCGTTCTTCTTGAGTCGCATCTCCGACTCGGCGGCGGCGGCGGCCGGCGCCATCAACCCGCTGCTCGGCGCGACGCTGGTGCTGTTCTCGGTGATGGGGCAAGCCGGAGCCAGCGTGGCCGGACGCCTGCATGGCGCTGGTCGACACTCCGAGCTGCCGCGCACTTACCTGGCAATGCTCGGCTTCAATTTCAGCGCTGGGCTGCTCGTCAGCTTCGTGCTGTTCCTGCTGCACCCGTATGTGCCGGGGTGGCTCGGCTTGAAGGGTGAGGCGGCCACGGCTGCTCAAACATACATGGCCGTGCTGGGCGGCTGTCAGGTGCTCAAGGCGGTACAAATCGCGTACGGCAACATGCTGACCTCGCGCGGAGAAACGCGCTGGGTCATGGTCGAGGCGATTGCCACCAACGTGACCAACATTGCTTTGAACCTCGCGCTCTTGAAGGGCATTTTTGGGCTCAAACAGAGCGTCGGGTTGGTCGCTGGCGCGACCATGCTGGCGCTCGGGTTCGGCATGTTGTTCACGATCGCGGTCGTGCACCTGCGCTTCCGCGTGCGTTTTCCGCTCCGCAGCTCGCTGCCCGAGCTACGCCAGGCGCTCAAGCCGATCCTCCAGATTGGGCTGCCTTCTGCGACCGAGCCGGTCTCGTATCAAATTTCTCAGGTGACCATCAACCTGCTGGTGATCTCGCTCGGCGCCAGCGCGCTGGCGACCCGCACCTACGTGCTCAGCTTTGTCACCATCAGCTCGGTCTTGTGGTCCATCGCGCTGGGCATCGGCACACAGATTGCCATCTCTCACCGCGTAGGCGCCGGCAGACTGGACGAAGCCAACGAGCAGTTTCACCGCGCGCTGCTCTACGCCATCGCAGGCAACGGCATCATCGCGCTCGTGCTGGCGCTGTGTCATCGGCCCTTGCTCGGCATGCTGACGCAAGACGCACAGATCCTTCGGCTGGCCGCGCCGCTGTTCGCGCTCGGCGTCTTGGTCGAGATGGGCCGCGCCGTGAACATCATTACCGGCGGCGCCTTGCGCTCCACGGGCGACGCCGGCTACGCGGCGCTCATCAGCACCAGCTTGATGTGGTGCGTGGGCGTGCCTTCCGCCTACCTATTTGGCAGCTATTTGGGGCTCGGTTTGACCGGCGTCTGGCTGTCGATGGCGCTCGACGAAGGCCTGCGCGGAGCCATGAGCTACCGGCGTTGGCGTACCGGGCGCTGGCGCACGACGTCGGCTCTCGCCCCTGCGGCGCGCGCCGAGCTCGCCAGCTAGCAAGCCCGATCGGCGTAACCTACTGCCCGCACAACCGAGTCGTGAGCGCGGGGTCGCAGGGCTGCCAGCCGATGAAGTTCGGCTCCACCGGGAGCAAGCCGTAGAACAGGTAGGTCTTGCCAGTCGCGAGCTGCTCGAAGCAGCTGGCAACACCATCGGCAATGGCAGGCGTCGCGACGGTGCAGCCGACGCGCTCGCGGCCTTGGTAGCAGCCGGCCGCTTCATCGAATGGAATGCCAATGAAGTCGAAGCAATACTCGGGGCATTGCGCACCTTGCAGCGGGCACTCGTATTTGCCCGCTTCGTCCGCGCTCCACGGCTTTTTGACGACTTCCCAGTAGGGCGTGTCCGTGTGCACGAGCACGACGTTGGGCAAGCACAACAGGTCGTCGATGTATTTGAGCGGCATGGACGCGGCGATCGAGTTGCCGAACCAAAAGCGCTGGATGTCTTGCGCGCCCCACTCCGTCAGCTTCGCCACGATCGGCCCTTGATACGGCTCGAGCTGCGCGAGGCCTGACGCTTCGCTCATCGCCCCGGTTTCGACTTGAACCAGCGTGATCATCACGAGAACGAGCGTGTCCGGATCCGCGTGCTCGGCCATGTCGAGCAACTTGGCGTTGTGGGCGTCATCCTCTGGGGTGCGCGGCGTGTCGGCACAGGTCGGCTCTTCGACGGCGGGCACGCCGGAAATGCCCGTTGCGCCAGCCGTGCTGCTGGCTCCCGAAGTACCCTCCAGGGCACTCTTGCCTGATTTGCCGCCGCACGCGCACGCGACCAGCAACGGCAAAATCCACTGCGCCCTCGCCATGCTGGGTATGTAGCCCCAAGCCGCGCCGCGTGCCACAGCCTCCCAGTGCTACGCTGCCGCATGGCAGAGCCGCTGCGGCTGGTGATTTTCGACGCCACCCAACGGCAACGCCGACCCAAGGCGCTAGGGCTGAGCTGGCAGTACGGCACGCTGCTGTATCGAGCTCTGGGACGAGTCGACGCAGCCTACGGCGCAACCAATTTTGCCGATGCGCTCGCGTGGCTCGCACGGCACGACGCGTCACGCTCGATCGGCGAAATTCAGTTTTGGGGGCACGGCAAGTGGGGTCGCATCTTCATCGCCAACGAGTCGCTCGATCGCGGCGTGCTCACTGCGGGGCACCCGCACCACACGGCATTCCAGGCCGTGCGCGAGCGCTTGGTGCCCGACTCTCTACTTTGGTTTCGCACCTGCGAAACGCTCGGGGCGCACGCCGGCCAGGACTTCGCGGCCGCGCTAGGCGACGCGACTGGCGCGCGGGTTGCCGGCCACACCTACGTAATCGGCTTCTTCCAGAGTGGGCTACACTGCTTGCGCCCCGGCACGGCTCCGCACTGGTCGCCTTCGGAAGGCCTGTCGCGCGGCAACGCGGAGGCCCCCGAAGCCGCGCTCACGTCGACGCCCAGCGCGCCAAACACCATCACGTGCTTGGCGGGCGAGATCCCCGACGGATTTTAGGCAGCGTTACAGCTTTTCCCAGCGCTCCGACTCGGCGGAGCGAAAGATCGCATCGATGATGCGCATGTTGGTGACCGCGCTCTGCATGTCGTTCTTGATCGGCGTGCCGTTGCGGATGGCTGCCGAGAACGCCTGGGCTTGACGGGTGTAGTGGTTGGCGGCTTCGCTCGGCAAAAGCTCACGGCGGTCGTCGGAGCTGCGGCTGACCGTGAAGTCGGGCGCGCCTTCGAAGCCCTCGTCCAAGTAGACCTTGCAAGGTCGATCGTGCGGGGCGTTGAAGGGAATCTCGACCTCCAGGTGGCCTTTTGTGCCGAAAATGTGCACGCGCTGGTAGGGCACGTGCTGCGTGCCGACCACGAACGACGCCTGGCCGGTGCCAAAGTCGAGGATGGCCGAGGTCAATACGTCGCAGCCGCTCTTGGGATCCACCGCGCACACGCCGACGGCGCGCTTTGGCTCCGTGCCGAACGCCAAGCGCGCGGCGCTGATGGCGTAGCCGCCAATGTCGTACAGCGCGCCGCCGCCGACCTCTTTTTGGTTACGGATATTTCCGAGATCCGTATTGGTGTACGAAAAAGCCGTCTGCACCGCGCGCACTTCGCCGATGCGGCCGCTTTGAATCACTTGCGTCACCAGCTCCCACTGCGGGTGGTAGCGGACCATGAACCCTTCGGCGACGAGCTTGCCGGTTTCGCGCTGCACCTTGGCCAGCTCTTCGGCCTCCGCCGCGGTCATGGCGATGGGCTTTTCGCACAGCACGTGCTTGCCGGCGCGCGCGGCCTTGATCGACCACGGCACGTGCAAGTTGTTGGGCAGCGGGTTGTAGATGGCCTCGATTTCCGGATCCGCCACCAGCTCTTCGTAGCTGCCGTAGGCGCGCGGCACGTTGGCGCTTTGGGCGGCCTGCTTGGCTTTGTCGAGCGAGCGCGACGCAAGCGCTCGGAGCTCCACCAGCGGTGCCTTCTGCATAGCCGGAATGGTCGCCATCAGCGCGAAATGACTGGCACCTAGCACGCCCCACACTACGGGCTTGTGGCCCGACTTTTCCTCGGTCATGGCGCGCATGGTATATCGAGACGCGATGCCGACCAACAAGCTTTGGATCGAGCACACCGAGCGCGCAGCGTGGGATTCGGTGGAAGCGCTCCGTGAACGATTGTTGAAAGCCGAGCAGCGCCTGCAGGCATTGGCGACCGGAGTCGACCGCGTGCCGCAGCTGCTGGATCTGCTGGACGTAGCCAAACAAAAGTATGCCCCAGACGCTCGAGCCCACGACGAGATCGTCTCCGAGCTGCTAGCGCGCATCGACAAGCTACAAGGCGAGCTCGACGCGGTGGCCGCACCCGGGCCGCTACAGGTCACGTTCGTCGGTCCGCCCGCGCGCGCGCGAATGGACTCCGACGAGCTCGATCCGCCGCCCCTTCAGCGCGAGGACGATGACGAGCTGGACTTGGTCAGCTTTGCGCAAAGCATGCAGCGGCGCGGTCAAGGTGCCGGGCACGAAGCGCCGCGCGACCTCGAGCGACTGCTCACGTTGGCCGAAAACAAGGTCGACGAATTGGCCGAGCTCGAGGGTCCTACGCTGCGCGAAGCCGCCGTCGAGCTCGCGATCCTGGCGGGACGCATTTACGGAGCTTCGAAGACCTCCACCTAGTGTGCTTGCGGCGGCGCTGCCGGCGCCGGGAAAGAGACCGACATGCGACAGACTCTGAGGGCCGTGGTTTGGGGCTGGGGTGGCTGGGTGAGCTTGGTAGGCTGTCAGGTAAATACGCCAGCTCCGGCGGCTGCGCCGGCCCCGGAACCCAGCACGTCGCCTGCAACGCCGGCGTCGTCGGTAGTGGCCGCAGCACCAGCAGCCCAGGCAAGTCCGCCCGCCAGTGCCACGGCGAGCAGCATTCCGCCAGTCCCAGCGGCTCCTGCCAGCGCGGTACCGCGCCACTTCGAAGAAGACGTCGCGTTCCTGACCGAGCGCGGCGCGGGCGTGAAGGTGTTGCAAGCGCCCAGCGGCGGGCGCATTGCGGTCTCCGGCAAGTACCAAGCGCGCATCATGACCAGCGCGGTCGAGGCGCAGGGGAACAGCTTGGGCTTCGTCAACCGCAGCTTCATCGAGGCCGGCAAGACCGGCACGGCATTCGACAACTACGGTGGCGAAGATCGCTTTTGGCTCGGGCCGGAAGGCGGGCAGTACGCCTTGTACTTTCCGGCGGGCAAGCCGTTCGCGTTCGAGAACTGGCAAACGCCCAACGCTTTTCAAGGCGGTGAATGGCAAGAGAAGGCCAGTAGCCCGAGCAGCATCACCTTCGTTCGCTCGTTCACGGTCACCAACTACGCGCAGACCGAATTCAAGGCCGACGTCGAACGCAAGCTGAGCGTGCTCACGGCCGAGCAAGCCAAGACCGCGCTTGGGCTCGCGGTCCCACGAGGTATCAAATGGGTCGGTTTTTCCAGCGAAAACACGCTCATTAACCAGGGCAGCAAGGCCTGGTCGGAAGACAAAGGCCTGCCCAGCGTGTGGATCTTGGGCATGTTCAACCCAGCGCCAGGCACTCAGATCATCTTGCCCTTCGAGAAGCAAGGCACGGGTGACGTGATCAACGACCGCTACTTCGGCAAAGTGCCAGCAGAGCGGCTGCAGGTGAATCGAGACAAAGGTTTTGCGCTGTTCAAGGCGGACGGCCAAGCGCGCGGCAAGGTCGGGCTGTCACCGACGCGCGCCAAAGCGGTGCTGGGCAGCTACAGCGCGGAGGGGCAGCTCTTGACCATCGTGCGCTTCACCAAACCAGCCGGTGCCAAGCGCTACGTCAACAACCTTTGGGAAGTGTCCAAGGAGCCGTACGGCGGCGACGTCAGCAACGCCTACAACGATGGCCCCGTCGAACCCGGCAAGCCCTCGCTCGGCGGCTTTTACGAGCTCGAGAGCAGCTCGCCCGCAGCCGCGCTCGCGCCCGGCAAGAAGCTCACCCACACGCACGAGACCTACCATTTTACCGGTCCGCAGGGCGCGCTCGAGGCCATTGCCGTCAAAGTGCTCGGCGTGAGCCTGGCTGAAATGGCCAAGCCGTAGCGGCGAGAATCGCGCGCGGGTTCGTGTTAGGTTCAGAGCAATGCTTAGGTCGAGAACGCTGCGCGCGGGTGCGGTTTCGTTGGCTCTGGCCAGTTCATGGACGTGCGTGGCCGCCGCTCAATCCGACGGCGCGCCGGTGCCCGAGCAACCCGAGCCGCCAGCCGCGCCTACCGAGCCAACGCCGCCCGCCGAGCCACCGGCTGCACCACCGGCAGCGCCCGAGCCTCCCCCGCCCAGCACCGAGCCGCCGGCTGCGCCGCCTCCGTCGACTCCTCCGCCAGCGCCGACTCCCGCGCCTCCGGCGAGCGACACCTTTCCGTTGCCGCCAACCACCACACCGCCAGCGGCCGCAAAGCCTCCGCGCAAAGCACCGCGCCCAGCGCCGTCGTTCGACGAGCCACCACCCGACAGGTCCGCGCCGCCCAGCGCGCCACCGCCTGCAGCCGAGCCAACACCGGCGCGCAAGCCAAGCGACGGCTTGTTCCAGCAAAAGCCGGGAGATAGCGGGAGCTCGTCATCGAGCGACGACGGCGGCAAAGACGACGTCGATCAGTTCAAGATCGGTCCCGTCGCAGGCGTCGGCATCCCGAGCGTCGTCAGCATTGGCGGCACGCTGAAGCTCACGCGCTTCTTGGGCGCGGGCGCCAACATCGGCATCATCCCGAAGGTAAAGCTGAGCTACTACGGCGACGCGACGCTGTCGTACCAGCACTACGACATTTACGGGCGTTTGTACCCGTTTGGCGGCGGCTTCTTCTTGAGCGGCGGCGCTGGTTACGCGACCGTGGACGGCACGCTGTCGAGCAAGAAGTCGGTAACTCTGCAGGGTTTGACTGGCAACGTGGACTACAACAGCACAGGGTCGGTGCGTACGCTGATGCTGACCGCGCTGATCGGCTACTTTTACACCACCAGCATTGGTTTCAGCTTCGGCGTCGACGCGGGCGCGCAGATTCCCATCGCGCCAAGCAAAGTCTCGTACGCCAGCGCGTACAAAGTGACGGCCACCGGGGGCTCGCCCGAGTTCAACGCCATCGCCCAGCAACAGGCCGAGGCCGAAGCCAAGCCTATCGTCACCAAGACCGATCAGTCCGTGCGCGACACGCTCGAAAAGATCGGCCGCTCCACGCTGCCGACCATCAACCTGCGCATCGGTTGGATCCTGTAACCCAGACTCAGGCTGACCGGAGCCGCAAGCCTCGCACCCGCGTCTGGCAGGCTACGGCGCTGGGTTTAGCGGCTCAGGCTCCGGGCAGTCATTTCGAGCTCGTACCAGGTGCCGATCGCGGAAACGTAGCGGAGCTTGCGGCCCCGCGACTCCGAGAGCTGCTCGACGCGCCGTAGCTCCGAGCTCAGGTGTGCATCGCGTCGATGAGCCCGCCGGTGCCTTGGCCGAAATCCTGCTTGGGAACGCCGGCGGCGGTAATGAGCGTGTTGAGGAGCTTGTTGTTACCGGCCCCGTTGGCGTTGATGTACTGGCCCGTTTTCAGGTAGCCGCCCGCATTGCCGGCGATGATGATCGGCAGGTCGCTGAAGCCGTGAGACGGACCAGCGGCGACGTGGCTCGTCCACATGGCGAACGCTTGGTCGAGGAGCGACCCCGTGTCGGTCTTGTAGGCGGACCAAGTGTCGAGCAGGTGCTTGAACGTGCCCATACGAATGCGGTCGATGGCCGCGTGCTGCTTGGCTGCATCCGGGATGGCCTCGCCGGAGCTGCCGTCGCTCCGGATGCGATGGCTGACGTGATGGAAGCTCTCCAGCTGCTTGCCGTCGACGGTGTAGCGAGTGCCATCGGTGCCGTCACCGATCTGCAGCGTGGCCACGCGCGTCGAGTTGCAGGCAAAGGCCAGCCCAATCAGCTGCATCTGTAGCTTGGCCACCTCCTCGATCTTGCCGTTCGCGCGGAAGGCGTTCCCGGAGTTCATGGCCTGTATGGCGGCGATGTCGAGGCCGCTGTCCGAGCAAGACACGCCCATGCCCGCCATGTCGTTCTCGAGGTCACGAATGGCCGTGAAGTGCAGATCGAGACGATCGCGATCGGCTTTGCTCAGCTCGGGGCGCGCCTTCAGCCAGTTGAGCTCCTCACGGACCAAGTCGTTCACGCTCTTGCGCTTCAGCGTCAGCTTGTCGGCCATGCCGCTGGGCTGGTCCGTGCCGGGTTTGAACAGGCCCATCAGGCGCTGATACACGTTGTAGGGGTTGCCCTCGGCCGCCCGCACCTTGCCGGCGGCGCTGAACGACAGCTTCTCGTCGATGTAGCCGCCCTTCATGCCCGAGTAGAGCGTGAGCGGCTCGACGCCCAGCCCGGTGGCGATCACGGTGTCCGCGGAAGGTCCCGTCGAAGTCGCCTTGTTGGCGTCGCCGGTGGGCGGTGCGGCGGTGAGGCACATTGCCAAGCCCTGCGCGTGACCGCAGCCGCCGCTGGCGTTCGGATACTTCACGCCCTTGACGATCAACAGCTTGCTGGCGTGCGCGGCGAGCAGGCCCGTGCTGCGCGTCGCCGCGTCCGCCTCCATCGACGCGGTCGTGAGCGCACCCGTTGCGTTGGGCCAGAACGTTTCCGGCTCACTCTGGAACTTCTGAGCTACGCCGTTGGCGGTGCAGATGAACAGCCCGAACACCGGACTTTCGCCGGCGGCCCAGGCCGAGCGTGAGGGCATACCTTCCAAGAATGGCAAGGCCACGCCCAACGTTCCCGCGCCGCGCAACAGCGCACGGCGCGATAGCTTTCCTCGCGAAACGGTCATGGTGCTCCTCCGAGAGCCGTCGTAAATTCTTTGCTGCTCACGATGGCGAGCAGAGTGTCTTTGAGTGAACGCCGGTCGTTCACGCTGGCATTCTGCAGCGCTGTCACCGTCGCCCCGTCGCCGCCCGCGACGTCGCGAGCCAAGGCAAATTCGGTGAGGTTGGCGGCGTAGCAGCCGTGCGCTTGCTGGCTTTCGGCGAGCAGCGCGCTGAGCTCTGCGGCGTTCTTGAAGGGGACTACTCCGCCGCCGAAGTCGTAGGCGCCGTTGGTGTCGACCGGCTTGTTGGCGTCGGTCGTCCTCGCTTTGCCGACAGCGTCGAAGCCTTCGAACGCGAATCCGAGAGGATTGATGAGGTTGTTGTGGCAACCGCCGCAAACGCCTTCTCCGGTGTGCGCCTGGACACGTTCCCGGTTGGTTTGGCCGGGCACGGCTG
>DATAKF010000286.1:0-6177 GCA_036261775.1 Polyangiaceae bacterium
TGGCCGAGATGATGAAGCGCATGTCCGGATCTTTGGTCTTGTTGAGCGGCGTCGGCACACAGACGATGACCGCGTCGGCCTTCGCCAAAATCGCGCGATCCGTCGTCGCGTCGAGCCGGCCGCTCTTGACGTGGGGTGCCAAATCGCTGGTCGGAACGTCGGCGATGTAAGACTCGCCAGCGTTCAGCAGCTTTACCTTCTCGGGGTCGTTATCGAGGCCCGTGGTCCGAAACCCGGCGCGCGCGAATTCCGCTACCAGCGGCAAACCGACGTAACCGATGCCGATGACCACGACGTGAGCTTGTTTTGAAGAGATTTTGGCAAGTAGATCAGACATTCCCTCGGATCCTCTGGCGTGGGTTCGTTGCACGAGCGTCACCAGGTTTCAAGCCGAAGGCGGCGAAAGGGCCTGTAGACGGCGCCGGGGCGAATGGCTCCGGCTGGTAGGTCCGTCCGCGGCCGCCGAGCGGGTCCCGGTTGGAGTGGGCTGGGGGGTGAATTAGAAGACGCAAGTGGCCGTTGAACCCCAAGCTAGTGGTACGTTTCTTGGTCGACCCGCATGCTCGCGGGCTTTGTGGAGGCAACATGCGTTGGCTGAGCGGAGTATTTGTAGCGTTTGCGTTCGCGTCGGTGGCGGCAGCCTGCAGCTCGGGGGAATCACGTCCCGCAGGGAATGACGGCGAGGCGATGGGCTCGGTCACCCAGGCCATTACGACGGCGTGCAACACACTAACGGTTGGGTTGCCATGCGACCCGGACGGTCCCGCTGGCCCGAAGCTCGAGTGCGAGGGCGTCTGCTACGTCGCTACGACCGGCTTGGTCGGATGCATTGCCGTGGCGGCAGGCACCCTTAATGGGGTTACCTGCGGTACGGCTGGCGGCGTGGGTGACGCGGCCTGCACGCGCTATTGCAGCGGCAAGACCTGCCTGGCGGCCATCGCGCCCTTGGGCACTGCCTGTCGGCCCAATCTCAGTAGTGACCCGTGTGACGGACAATGCGATGGCACCGGCAAATGCGACAGCCTGGGCGGCGCCGCTTGTGCGTTCGGGCGCGACGAGCAGCTCTGCACGTTCGCGACTTGTAACTTTTCGAAGGCCACGCAGTGCAAGACGCAGAATCTCAACAAAAATACCCTCTGCTCGGACTCGGACGCCTGCTCGATCGGCAAGTGCAGCACGGGTGTTTGCGTAGCGGGGCCCGCCGCGGGCTGCGACGACGGCAATTCCTGCACCGATGACGCTTGCGACTCCGTCGGTGGTGGCTGCGTCGGGACGCCCAACAACGCGAACTCGTGTTCGGACGGCAACGCCTGCTTGACGGGTGAGCACTGCGCCGCTGGCAAGTGCGTCGCGGGTACCACACCCGTCAACTGTGACGACAGCAACGCGTGCACGGCTGATTCGTGCGATCCAAACACGGGCTGCGCGCACATCGCCAAGTCTTGCAGCGATAGCGACGCTTGCACGGCTGATTCGTGCGACCCAGCAACGGGTGCGTGCTCGAGCGCGCCGATCAGCTGTGCCGACGCCGACCCTTGCACCGTCGACGCTTGCGACCCCGTCACGGGCTGTTCGCACGTGAACATGAACTGCGATGACGCCGACGCTTGTACGGCGGATTCGTGCGCCAACGGCACCTGTGGCCACGCCACGGTGAGCTGTGACGACAACGACGCCTGCACCACCGACAGCTGCGATGCGTTGAGCGGTTGTACCCATGTGGCCATCGTTGGTTGCGGCGGTGGCGGCGACGGTGGTGCCGGCGGTATCGGTTCGGACGGGAACGCTGGTGCCGCCGCGGGTGGCGCCAGCGACGGCGGCGCACCTCCGACGGGAGGCACGGCTGGTAGCGAAACTGGCGGCACGGCCGGCACCGAAGCTGGCGGCACGGCCGGCACCGAAGCTGGCGGCACGCCCTCTGCCGGCACCGCCTCGGGCGGCAACAGCACGGCTGGTACGACCTCGGCTGGCTCGCCCTCCGGCGGCACCGAGTCGAGCGGTGGCACCACGGCTACCGGTGGGACGTCGACGCCTGAGGGTGGAGCAATGGACGGCGGGACGACTGGCTCCGGTCCACGCCCCGTCAACGACAGCGGCTGCGGCTGCCGCGTACCCGCGCAGCCCTCCCCGGGCGGTTCAGCCGCTTGGGCTCTGGGTTTGCTCGGCTTGACGGCACTGCTCCGCCGCCGTCGCGCGGTCTGAGCACGGCTCAGGGCGTGACGATCTGGCGAACCACTTCGCCCAGGTCGTCGCGCCACGAGCGCGGCGCCACGCCGAACGTGCGTTCGAACAGGCTCGTGTCGAGCACTGAGTTTGCTGGACGCCTCGCCGGCGTCGGATAGTCCGAGCTGGCAATGGCGGTGACGAGCGGTCGGCGCCCGGTGAAGGCCGCTTGTTCGGCGATGATGGCCTGTGCGAAGCCATGCCAGGTCGTCTCGCCGGCACCCGCAAAATGGTAGGTGCCCCAGGCGATGGTCTCGCCGCTTGCGAGGCGACCGGCCAGCGTGAGTAGCGCGCGCGCCAAGTCGGACGCGGCGGTTGGTCTGCCCGATTGATCGCTGACGATCCTAAGCTCGTCTCGTTCGCGCGCCAGGCGCAGCATGCTCTTCACGAAGTTCTGCCCGTGAGCGCTGAAGACCCACGACGTGCGCACGATCAGGTGTTCAGGCAGCTCCTCACGAATCGCGACCTCACCCCCGAGCTTGCTCTCGCCGTAAACATTCAGCGGCCCAACCGCGTCGTCTTCGACGTAAGCGTTGGCCTTGGTGCCGTCGAACACGTAGTCCGTGGAGACGTGAATCAGGGCCGCACCGTTGGCGGCGCACCAACGCGCCAGAAATCGCGGCCCATTGCCATTGACCGCAAACGCGCGCTCGCGCTCCTGCTCGGCCCGGTCCACGGCCGTGTAAGCCGATGCGTTGATGACCAAGGACGGCCGCGCGCCGTCGAGCAACGCCCGCACCGCGCCCTCGTCCGTTACATCGACTTTCTGCGCCGGATGCACCTGCATGCTATCGCCCTGGCGGTGCAGCTCCGTTGCCAATTGCCCCGACGTACCAATGATGAGGGTTCGCATCTGCCTAGCCCCAAACCCGCATCCACGACTGGAGCATCAGAACCGCCCAAAGTTGCTCGGCTCGCTCTTGAGTGCCGGAGAGGTGCTCTTGCCAGGCGCGCCGGACGAGGTCGACACGAAGCAAACCTTGTTGGGACAGCTGCGATTCGGACAGCAAGTCTTCCGCCCACTCGCGCAACGGGCCGCGTAGCCATTCAGCAAGCGGCACGCCGAAACCCATCTTTGGTCGATCGATGAGCTGACGGGGGACGTATCGGTCGAGGACCTGACGAAGGATCCACTTTCCTCGGCCGTCACGAACCTTCATGCTCATTGGCAGCCGCCACGCGAGCTCGACCACGCGATAGTCGATGAGCGGGACGCGGGCCTCGAGCGCAACTGCCATACTTGCCCGGTCTACCTTGGTCAGAATGTCATCAGGCAAATAAGTCAAAGTGTCGAGGAACTGGGGCGCTTCGATGCCCTGGTCCAGGCCATCGGTTAGGTTCGGCTCCCAGAGCCGGCCGGTCGCCTCCGCGCCCCCAAGCACCAGGGCCTTGGGCTCGGGCCACAAGGAAAGGACTCGACGATAGAGCGTGCCGGGGTCCGACGCGTTCAGCACTTCACTGAGCTTTTCCACCCTGTTCGCTGTCACCCACCCCTGCAGGCGGCGCGGCAGGCGCTCCAGACACCAGTCGCGCAGCTGCGGGCTGAGTGACCGCAGGCCGAACGCTGCGGCGCTGAGCACGGGACGAGGCACGCGACCGAGTGTGCGCTGCAGTCGCTGATTCCAGAAGTACCGTGTGTAGCCAGCGAAGAGCTCATCGCCGCCGTCGCCCGAGAGGGCGACGGTGACGTGCTGTCGCGTGAGGCGAGACACCAGCAGGGTGGGGATTTGCGATGAGTCGGCGAAAGGTTCGTCGTACCAGTGCGGCAGCTCTGGGATAACGTTCAGCGCGTCGCCTGGCGCGACGTAGAGCTCGGTGTGATCCGTGCCCAAGTGCTGCGCCACGGCGCGGGCGTGTGGCGCCTCGTCGAAGCGACTCTGTTCAAAGCCGATCGTGAAGGTTTTGATGGGGACGGGGCTCTGCGCCTGCATCATCGCGGCCACGGTCGACGAGTCGACGCCGCCCGACAAGAAGGCGCCGAGTGGCACGTCGGCTACCATGCGGCGACGAACCGCGTCGCGCAGCAGCACGTCCAGCTCGTTGACAGAGTCGGCGGACGGCGGCTGCGCGCGCGCGGTTGCGCCGCGAGCAGCCACCTCGCTGAGATCCCAAAACCGGCGCAGAGTCGCCTCTGAATCGTCGCGAGCTCTGAGCGTCAAGACGCAGCCCGGCTCGAGCTTATGGACTCCCTCGTAAACGGTGTGCGGGCCGGGAATGTAGGTGTGGCGCATGTACGCGGCGATGGCGTCAGGCCGCACGCGCGGTGCCCAGCCGCGATGAGCGCGAAGCGCCTTTAGCTCCGAGCCAAACAAGAATAGACGCCCAAATTTGGCCCAATAGAGCGGTTTGATACCGAGGCGATCGCGAACGAGAGTGAGAGTGCCCTCGGCCCTGTCCCAGAGCGCAAACGCGAACATCCCATTGAGTCTGGGTAGCGTGCGCTCGACCGACCAAGCCGCGCACGCCTCGAGAATTACCTCCGTGTCTGACGTGCCGCGGAAAACGATGCCCAGAGCTTCGAGCTCCTTCCGCGTTTCCTGGTGGTTGTAGACCTCGCCGTTGTAGACGATGACGAACCGACCGTTGGCAGAGATCATCGGCTGGTGCCCGGCTTGGCTCAGGTCCACGATGGATAGCCGGCGGTGACCGAGCACGACGCCGTTTGCCGCGTCCAACCACAGCCCGTGGTCGTCCGGGCCACGGTGGGTGAGCGCGTTGGTCATGGCTTCGCCAGCCGAGCGAAGCTCGTCAGCTGGTGAAGCGGCTGAAATGCTAACTAGACCGGCAATCCCGCACACGCTTACCTCAGCTCGTCCGATCGAAGTGCAATCGCGCCAATCTGTCGGGGCATTTTCGTAGTGGAAGTGAGGCGTACACTGTCGCACCTTCCTCTGCAAACCAAGCGTTTGTTGCCGCCCCACGGCTGCATGCGGGGGACTGGCCGGCCACCCGTCTCTCCGTCTGTGTAGCCAAAGGCCTGGCGACGCCAGTTTGCCTCGCTAGCTGGTGCAGACGACAACGGGAAGGTCCTCGGTACGGTGCATTGTCAGCATTGGGGCCTGCGTGTTAAGGCGATCGCCATGCGCTCCGAATTCGATTTGCTGGCCGTCGCAGAGGCACGCGACCGCTCTCGCGTCAGCTAGCCAAATGTGCGGCTTTGTTGGGGTTTTGAATCTAGACGGGCAGGCCGCCGACGCGGCGCTGCTGTCCCGCATGTCGCAAGAAATCGCGCACCGTGGTCCTGATGACCAGGGCGTGGAGACCAGTGGTCCGTGTGGTTTGGGCTTCCGCCGATTGAGCATCATCGATCTGTCAGCGGCCGGGCATCAACCGATGCGGTCTGCCGACGAGAGACTGACGATCGTGTTCAACGGGGAGATCTACAACTACCGTGAGCTTCGCGACGAGCTCGCCAAGGACGGCGCGCGCTTTAGATCGCACTCCGACACAGAGGTCCTCCTACATCTCTATGAGCGCTACGGCACCGAAATGTTGTCGCGTTTGCGCGGCATGTTCGCGTTCGCGATCTGGGATGCGCGGGAGCGCTCTCTCGTCGTTGCTCGTGATCGCGTCGGCATCAAGCCGCTGTACTACCTGCTGTTGCCCGGCGAGCGCCTGTACGTGGCTTCTGAGATCAAGGCGATCATCGCCGACCCACGGGTAAAACGTGAGGTCGAGCCGCGCGCGCTGATGCAGTATCTCTACTTTGGGCACTCCTCGGCGCCGCTGACCATGTTTGCGGGTATCGAGAAGTTGCCTGCCGGTCACCTCCTTGAAGTGAAAGCGGGTCGCGTCTCCAAGCGCAAGTACTGGGACGTCCTCGACGCTGGGGCCATCGTTGATCGTGACTCGGCCTCGGCGGTCGTGCGCGACCTGCTGAAACAAGCTGTCGGAAGTCATATGGTCAGCGACGTGCCGGTTGGCGCGTTCTTGAGTGGCGGCATCGATTCGAGT
>DATAKF010000296.1:0-34142 GCA_036261775.1 Polyangiaceae bacterium
AGGCAGTTAGATGAATCAGTACCCTGGCGTGATTGGCCGCAAGCTCGGCATGACTCAGATCTTCGCGGAGGACGGCTCTGTCATTCCGTGCACCGTCGTCGAGTCGAACGCGATCGTCATCGGCAAGCGCACCAAAGAGAAAGACGGCTACGACGCGTTGATCGTCGGCACCGGCGATCTCAAAGAGAAGCACACGAACAAGTCCGTCGCGGGTCAGTTCAAGAAGGCGAACGTCCCCGGTCGCCGCACGCTGCGTGAGTTCCGCTGCAGCGCTGAGTTCGCGGCCGCCCACGAGGTCGGTCAAGAGCTCAAGGTAGACGCGATCTTCCAGGAAGGTCAGTTCGTCGACGTGCAGGGCGTCAGCCGTGGCTTCGGCTTCCAAGGCGTCGTCAAGCGCTACCACTTCGCCGGTAACATCCAGACGCACGGTACCCACGAGTACCGCCGCCACGGCGGCTCGATCGGCACGCGCATGACGCCCGGCCGCGTGAAGCTCGGCATGAAGATGCCGGGTCACCACGGCGACGCCACCACCAGCGTGCTGAACCAAAAGGTCGCCAAGGTGATCGCGGACAAGAACCTGATCCTGATCGCCGGCGGCATCCCCGGCTCGCGCGGCGGCCTCGTGGTCGTACGCGGCGCCATCAAGAAGAAGAACGGCGGCAAGGCCAAGGCCTAATGCGCAGCGTCTGAGGGAACGTCCCCTTGGACGCCTTGTTCGTTCCATTTCGCGCCGGGCGAGTCATCGCTCGGCGCGATGGCGTTTTTGTGGTCGATAAGCCGCCGGGGCTCGTCGTCCACGGCGGCGACGAGCGGCTGGCCAACGACTTGGTGTCGCGGCTCGCGCGGCTGCTGCGGGCCGAGGGTCACGACGGCTACCTGGGCGTCCACTCGCGGCTCGACGTTGGCACCTCCGGGGTGCTGCCGTTCACGACCGAGCGCGACGTCAACGCGCGCTTTGCCGACGAGGTGGAGCGGGGCGCGGCTGCGCGCACTTACGTGGCGGCGGTCTCGCTCGGCAAGCGGGCGCGGCTGCGCGCTTCTGGCACGCTGACGCACCGGCTCGAGAGCGACAAGCGCCGGGCGCGCGTCGTGGCGAGCGGCGGTGATTTGGCCGTCTGTCACTACCGCGTGCTGCAAGAGCAGGGCGACCGCGCGTTGGTGGAGCTCTCGCCCGAGACGGGCCGCATGCATCAGCTGCGAGTGCAGTTGGCTGCGGTGGATGCGCCGATTGCCGGTGATGAGCTGTACGGCGGCGCAGCGGCGTGGCGGCTCTTGCTGCATTGCCGCGCGCGCGTGGTGCTGGGACAGCGCTTCGAGGCCGCGGTGCCGGAAGAGTTGCCGGGCTGGGTCGCGACCGGCTCGAGCTTTGCGCCTTTGAGCAGCTTCCGTTCGCGTCTGCTCGACGCTGCGGTGTTGCGCACGCCGCTGTACGGGAGGAGCGAAGTCTTTAGGTTGGTCAACGAGCAGGGCGACGGCTTGCCGGGCGTCACCGTGGATCGCTACGGAGCGTTCTGCGTGTTGTCGCTGTCGACCGCCGAAGCCGAGCTGGAAATGGGCAATATTGCCCATTTTCTGGTCGAGCAGGGGGCTCTCGGCGTGTACACCAAACGCCGAGAGCGCCGTGATTTGCGCCGCGCCGAAGCGCCGGAGCTGGCGCCGACGTTGCCGAGCGCGGGCGTCCCTGCGCCGTCGCCGCTCGCGGTGAGGGAGGGCGCGAGCACGATTTTGACCGAGCTGGGTGACGGGCTCTCGACCGGTCTGTTCATCGATCAGCGCGACAATCGCGCCAAGATTGCCGAATTGTCGGCGGGTAAGCAGGTGCTCAACCTGTTCTCGTACACTTGCTCGTTCAGCGTGGCGGCGGCGCTGGGCGGCGCGACCAAGGTGACCAGCGTCGACCTTTCGGGGCGCGCGCTGGAGCGCGGCAAGCTGAACTTCGGCGCGAGCGGGCTCGAGGCCGAGCGGCACGAGTTCGTGCAAACGGACGCAGTGCGGTTCGTGCGCGGCGCCGTCAAACACGGCCGGCGCTTCGACGTCATCGTGCTCGACCCACCCAGCTTCGCCACGGTCGGCAAGGCGACCTTTCGCTTCGAGCGCGACATCGCGGCCTTGATGGCGGACTGCCTACGGCTTTTGAGCCCCGGCGGCGTGCTCCTCTGCGTGACCAACCACAAGAAGACGAGCGTGCAGGCTTTTCGCCGCTTTTTGCACGCCGCGAGCGAGCAAGCGCGGCGCGAGCTCAAACTCAAAGACCTGCCGAGCGGGCTCGATTGTCCGGACGCTTTGGACGGGCCGCATCCCAGCAAGAGCTTGTGGGCCGAGGTCGTGGTATCGCCAGAGCGGAGCTCGCGTTGAAGAATCGCGCCAACCCTTACGCCAAGCCGGACGCCAAGACGCTGGAGGCGCGCGCCAAAGGCTACCCCGCGCGCAGCGTCTTCAAGCTGCAAGAGATCGATCGGCGCATGCGCATCTTGCGCCCCGGCCAGAACGTGATCGACCTGGGCGCAGCGCCTGGGTCGTGGTCGCTGTTCGCCAGCGAGCGCGTCGGCCCGTCGGGCCACGTCTACGCCATCGACATCAAGCAGATTTTGCAGGTGTTCGGCGACAACGTCCAGGTGCTGGAGGGCGACGCGCTGTCGCTCGACAGCGAGGTGCTCGCGCGGCACGCGCCGTACGACGTGGTGCTCAGCGACATGGCGCCCAATACGTCGGGCTCCAAGTTTCAGGACCAGGCGCGCAGCACCGAGCTGTTCTTGCGCGCGCTCGACGTGGCGCTGACTCACGGCAAGCCTGGGTCGCACTTCGTTGCCAAGATTTTCATGAGCGGCGACTTCAAAGCCGCCGAAATGCAGGTGCGCGCTGGGTACGAGACCGTGCGCACGATTCGGCCCGAGGGCACCCGCCAGGTGAGCACCGAGGTGTTCGTCATCGGCATGGGCAAGCGCTGAGGCTACGCGCGCCGCCGTTGGCGCTCGCACTGTTCAAAAAGCGTCGTCTACGGGCGAAAAATGCGCAGTCGCTCGACGATTAGGCGACGCAGCACCCACATGCTTGCGTATGTGGAACCGATTCCGGTTGCGCCACGCCGCGGCTCGGCTAGGTGTTTGGAATGACCTCCGGGCTTCGCTTTTCTGCGGTTGTGTTGCTGGGTGCTGAGCTGGTTTCGGGTTGCTCGCTCGCCGACGCCGGCGGCGGTGATCCGAAGGATGGCGGCGGCGCCGGGACGAGCACGACGGCCGGTACGTCGTTCGGCGGCACTGCCCCCGGCGGCGGTATGACGTCGACCGGCGGGAGCGCCGGCGCGCCCAGCGCGGCTGGCACGCTCTCGGCGGGCGGCAGCGCGGGCTCGACGGCGACGGGCGGCGCGGGCGGCGCGGGCGGCGGCGCCGGGACCGCGAGCGCCGGCACGAGCGCGGGTGGCGGTGGTGGCGGCGTGCTCTGTCCCGCAGACGCGACCTTCTGCTCGGGCTTCGAAGAGAACAAGCTGCCAACCGGCGCCGTTTACAAGTTCAACGCCGCGCCCGGCGAATGGACGCGCGACTTCGAGGTCGATACGACGCTGTTCAAGAGCGGCAAATCGTCGCTGCGCGTCAAAGCCGGCAGCGCCGACACGGGCGCCTCGGGCGCGTACCAGATGCTCGCCGTGCCAGCGCCCAGCGGAAAGTTCTGGGTGCGGCTGTACATTCAGCAGACCGAGCTCGACATTGGCGAGTCGGACCACAACGTGTTTGGCGGCGCGGCCAGCACGGACGAGCCGAACTCGCCCGGCATGATCGAGTTTGCCGAAGACGTAGGCGTCTCGTTCAACACGAGCGACGACGTGCGCTGGCCCGCCGGCTTCGGCCGCATCAACGGCACGCCCATGCCCTTCAAGTTGCCCAAAGGCATGTGGCACTGCATCGAAATCAACTACGACAGCGCCACGCGCGCGCAGAAGCTGTATGTCAACGGCGCGCTACAGATCGACGCGACGGATTATCCGAAGACGGTGGCGGCGCCGGTGAGTATCTTCAAGTTCGGGTTCAACAAGCTGCACGGGCCGGCGAGGAAGATTTGGTTCGACGACGTGGCAGTCGGACCGACGCGCGCCGGCTGTTTGTAGGAAGAGGGCTGCAGAGCTGCAGCCCCAAAATTCTCTACCGCGCAGCGAGCTTCGCCAGCTCGCTTCCGCCGAGTAAGAAGCAGCCGACTCCATAGTCCTCGAAATCGGGAACCTTGGTGGCGCTGAGGGGCTGGCCGTCGCCCGGGTCGTCGCCGGTGGACTGCATGTAGCCGAGGAAGCCCGTAGGTTGGAGCGAGGTGGCGACGAGGGATTTCCAAGCTTTGACGATGATGGGCGCGTAGGTGGGCTCGTCGAGGAGGCCTTTGCGAACACCCCAGGCCATGCCGTAGATGAAGAGCGAGGTGCCGGAGGCTTCGGGGCCGCCGAAGTGGGTGGGGTCGCCGAGGCTGGGGTTCCAGAAGCCGTCTTCGCGCTGGATGCCCTTCAGGGCGGCGGCCATTTCGGTGAAGTCTTGCAGGTATTCGGCGCGGTGTGGCTCGGTGGCGGGCAGGAGGTCGAGCACGCGCGCCAGCGCCGCGAAGACCCAACCGTTGCCGCGGGACCAGTAGACTTGTTTGCCAGCGGGGGTTCTCTGGTTCTTCCACGGGGTGTCGCGCCACCAGAGATGGTCGGTGGTGTTGTAGAGCGCGAGCGTCTTCTTTGGGTGCGAGTACAGCGCGTACATAGCGACGAAGTAGCCGCCGCTCGGGTTCATGACGCCGAGGCGCGCGAAGACGGGCATGGCCATTTGGATCGCGTCGACCCACGTCCACACGTTCGCGACTTTGCTCGAGACCATGCCGTCGATGCTGGTCTTGATGGCGGCGATGCGGACGGCGTCTTTGGCGCCGTCGAGGTTGTACAGATCGATGAAGGGCTGGCCTGCGCACTGATTGTCGGCGTTGGTGGTGCTGGGGTCGTTGTTGCGCAGCTGCCAGCTGTGCGCGTTGCCCCACGCGAGGGCATAGTCTTTGTACGCAGGCTTCGGATCGACCGCGTACAGGTTGAGCAGCCCTTCGTAGTAGACGGCGCGCGTCCAAATGTTGCTCTGTCGCGAGGTGCCGCCGACCACGATGGGGGCGCCGGTATCCGGCCATTTGTCGGCGAATTGCTGGTTTGCGCGCGCCAGGACATCGAGCACTTCGGCCACGGGCGGGTACGGGGCCGAGGTTTGTCCGCCGTTGCCGCCTGCTGGTGCACCGCCGCTCGGGTTGCCTGCGCCGCCAAGAGCGCCGCTGCCTGCGGTGCCGGCGGTCACGCCCGTACCGGGCGAGCCGTCTGTCCCGGCGGCGCCGTTCGGCTGTCCGCCGGTGCTCTCAGTGCTGCCCGCGACGCCTGCGCTGCCTGCAGCGCCTGCGCTTCCTGCAACGTTCGCGCTGCCTGCGCTGGCCGCGCTCATGCCTGCGCCGCCGCCGGTGGCTCGTTCGGGCAGCGAGCCCGGGCCTTCACCACATGCAACCAACGTGAGCCAGAAAGCCGAGAACGGCGCGGAAAGCGACGCGAGCACCCTCACGCTTTCAACAAGGGGCTCGGAGGCAAGTACCTTGTCAAAATGCGCAAGTTGCCGCACAATCGCGGCTTATCTCGAGCGTGAGCGCGGAATCGAAAGCTAGGCTCGGATGGGCCGCCGTACTGCTGGCCGTTGGCTTTGGCGCGGCGTGCGGTGAGAGGGGTAGCCGTCGCACTCCGTCGGCAGGTGTTGGCGCGGCTGCGCCGGCCGGGGCTGCCATGGTGGGTCAAAGCGGCGCAACCAGCGACAACGGCGGGATTTCTGCCGGAGCGCGAGCCGGCCAGTTTGCGAGCGACGGCCTGTCCACGGCAGGTAGCTTGGCGACGGGTGGCGGGGAAACGGGTTCGGCACCGCTCGCGCCGCTCGGGCTCACGGTGAGCGACCGCGCGCGTCCGCTGAACGTCGAAGGCGCGCCGCTATTTGGCTGGCTGCCGCAAGATGGACCGAACGAGCTGCAGAGCGCCTATCAAATCGAAGTGACGCGCGTCAGCGACCAAACGGTGGTTTGGGATAGCGACAAGGTGCTGTCGTCCGCGCAGGCCTACGTGGCGTACGCGGGACCTGCGTTGACAGCGCAAACCAGCTATTCCTGGAAGGTTCGCACTTGGGACCGCGGTGACCAAGCGTCGCCGTACTCGGCAGCTGCCGAGTTCGATACAGGCCTGGGCGACGCCGATTGGGGCGCCAGCTGGATCCGTCGCACGTCCACCGAAGCCGACGACTACACGCTCGCTCGCAAAGAGCTCGACGTGACCGTAAGCCCCGTCACGCGCGCACGCGCGTACTTGTCCGCGAGCCATCAGGCTGAGTTGCGGCTCAACGGCGTTGTCGTCGACCGCGGTCCGGCGTTTGCGTATCCGGGCGAAGGCTACTACCAGGCCAGCGACGTTACGGCGCAGGTGGTGGCCGGAAAACCGCTGGCAATTGGCGTCATTTACCACTGGTACGGCTCAGGTCAGGGGCGCCCTGCCGGTGAGCGCGGGCTGCTGCTCCGCTTGGTCATCGACCACGCTGACGGCACGCAGCAAGTGGTGCTGACGGACTCGAGCTTTCGCGTCAAGCGGGCCTCGGCTTGGCAAACCAGTGCGCCGAAGCGTAACGGCGACGCAGGCGAATACGTGGAGCACATCGACGCGCGCGCCGCGACGCCCGGTTGGGACGAGCCGGGCTTTGACGCCGAGGGCTGGGAAGCGCCCGAGGTGGTCGGCGAGCACCCGAGCGGCGTGTTCACGCACCTGACGGGTCAAGAGTCGCGCGTGATGGCCACGCAGGTGCCTGCGGTGTCGATCAAGACGCTGGGCGACGGCGCGGTGGTGGCCGACTTTGGCAAGGTGATGTCGGCGCGGCCCATCGTGCGCTTCACGTCGGGCGTCGCGGGGCGCGCGCTCGACATCTTGACCGGCTATCGCCTCACGGCTGACGGCAACGTGTCGACCGAAAGAACGACGACGCAGGGGGTTGATATGTCGTTTCGGTATACGCAGGCTGGCGGTGACGAAACGTTCCTTCCTTTTACGCATTTGGCGTGGCGCTATTTGCAGATCGCGGCGCCGGGAGAGACGCTCACGGCTGACGCAGTTTCCGCCAGCATCGAACACACCGACGCGCCGCTCGAGCGCGCCGCGACGTTCGAAAGCTCGGACCCAACCTTGAACCAGGTATTCGAGCTGGTGCAGCGCTCGGCGCTGTATTCGGGCGCGCACCAGTTCGTGGACACGCCCACCCGCGAAAAGGGGCAGTTCTTGCACGATGCCGCGAACATCTCGTTCGCCACCATGGCCGGCTACGCCGAGCGCAACCTCACGCGGCAGGCGCTGCTGGAGTTTGCCAACTCGCAGACGCGCTATTGGCCCGACGGGCGCGTGAACGCCGTGTACCCGAACGGCGACGGCAAGCGTGACATCCCAGACTTCACCGAGATGTACGTAGCCTGGGCGGAGCGCTACTTTCAGACCACGGGCGATCGCGCGTTGCTCGAAGAACTCTATCCGACGCTGGTCAACATTTCGGACTACGTTTGGACCTATAGATCAGCCGATACGGCGCTCATCACCGACTTGGCGGGCGGCAGTGGTGACTACGAGTTCGGTATTGTGGATTGGCCGATGCGCGCGCGCGACGACTACGACATGACCGCTGCTCGCACGACCGTGAACGTGCTCGCCGTGCACCTAGCGCGCAGCGTGGCGGCGCTGGCTACCGCGCTGGGGCGTCCTGCTGCCGAAGCCGCCAAGCAGAGCGAGCGCGCCGAGGCCCTGACCGACGCCATCAACGCCAAGCTGCGGCGCGCGGACGGCATTTACCTCGACGGGTTGAGCGCCGCCGGTGTGCCGAGCTCGCACGCCGCGCAGCACGCTACATCGTACGCGGTGGCGTTCGGGGTGGCTCCTGCCGCCGATCACGCGAAATTGGCGGAGTACCTGGCCGGAAAGGGCATGAAGCAGGGGCCGATGACGGCGCATTGGCTGCTTAAAGCGCTCGCGGCGGGCGATCGCGTGGACGACGTGGTGAAGCGCCTGACCGATACGCAGGGACCGGGGTGGGCCAACGTGTTGGCCGAGGGCGGCACGTTTACCTGGGAGAGTTGGGCGCCGAGCGAGAGCGAAAGCGAGTCGCACGGTTGGGGCTCCCAGGCGCTGGTCGACTTCATCGAGACGTTGCTCGGCGTGCGCATCATGACGCCGGGCGCAGCGACGCTGGCCATCGTGATCCCGCGCACCAGCTTGGCGTCTGCCAGGGGCACGGTTCCGACGCAACGCGGCCCCGTCACGGTGGCTTGGAAGCGCGTTTCCGCGACGCGGCTCGAGGTGTCGGTCGAGCTGCCCGTGAATGTGCGAGCGCAAGTGTCGCTGCCGCTGCTGGCGGCGTCGAAGCATTCGGCGAGCGGCGACGGAGCGCCCTCGCTCAACCGCGTCGAGGGCGAGCGGGTCTTGTACGACACTGGTTCGGGACGCACCGAGCTGGTCGTCGAATAGCTGGCCGAGTATCGGACGCCGGCAGTGCCACCAGCTCGCTAAAACGCGCTCTGCCCGGTCAGGGCTTTGCCCAAGACCAGCGTGTGGATCTCGTGCGTGCCCTCGTAGGTGAAGACGCTCTCGAGGTTGAGCATGTGTCGGATGACCGGGTATTCGAGCAAGATGCCGTTGGCGCCCAGCAGGTTGCGGCAGGTGCGCGCGACATCGAGCGAGATGGCCACGTTGTTGCGCTTGCAGAGCGAGACTTGCTCGGGCGTGACGCTGCCGTGCTGCTCTTTGAGCCGAGAATAGTGGTACGCGACCAGGTCGGCCTTGACGATCTCGGACGCGCAGTCGACAAGCTTTTCTTGCACCAGCTGCTTGGACGAGAGCGGCACGCCGAACTGCACGCGCTCGTTGGTGTAGTTCACGGCGCACTCCAGGCAGGCCTTGGCGGCTCCGACCGCGCCCCAGGCGATGCCGAAGCGCGCTTGGCCCAAGCAGCGTAGCGCCGCGCCCAGGCCGGGTTTGTGCTCCATCACGTTTTCGGCTGGCACGCGGCAATCGCTCAGTACCACCTCGCCGGTTTCGCTGGAGCGCAGGCTCATCTTGCCGTGAATGCGCGGCGTCTCGAAGCCTTTCATGCCGCGCTCGACGATGAAGCCGCGAATCGACTCGGGGCCGCCGTCGTCGACCTTCGCCCACACCACGCACAGGTCGCAAAACGGCGCGTTGGTGATCCACATCTTGGTCCCGTTCAAGACGTAGTCGGTGCCGTCACGGCGCGCGCGCGTCACCATCGAGCCGGGGTCGGAGCCGCTGTCGGGCTCGGTCAGGCCGAAACAGCCGATGGCTGCGCCTTGCGCCATGCGCGGCAGGAAGCGAAGCTTTTGCTCTTCGGTGCCGGCCGAGTAGATGGCGTACATTGCCAGCGACCCCTGCACGCTGACGAAGCTGCGCAGGCCGCTGTCGCCATACTCCAGCTCCTGCAACAGGAGGCCGTAAGTCACGGCTCCCATGCCCGCGCAGCCG
Organism: Polyangiaceae bacterium; assembly: GCA_036261775.1. GTDB lineage: Bacteria > Myxococcota_A > Polyangia > Polyangiales > Polyangiaceae > PMG-095. Next base: position 9,542 of record DATAKF010000296.1, read on the forward strand.
TAGCCGCTGATGCTGGCGCCCAAGAGGCCCATGCTCGCCAGCTCGGGGATGAGGTCTTTGGGGAACTCTTCCTTTTCGTACAGCTCGCCGGCGCGCGGCAGGTACCGTTCGCGGATGAAGCGGCGCACGGTGTCGCGCACCAGCCGCTCCTCGTCGGTCAGGAGGGGTTCGAGGGACGTGAGGGCGTCGAGGGTAGCGAGCGACACGTTGCCTGAAGCGTACCACGCTACGAGGTAAGTTCCCGGGTGTAGCGCTGAACTGGGCGAATACTTGGCCAAACTCGCCGCGCTCCGATATCGCGGGACGATGTCTGGCTCCGCTCACGCCGTTGCGCGCTGGTTCGTGGCGCTAGGCTGCGTGGTGGGCGCGGCCTGCTCGGCGGGGGAGCTGCGCGGTTTGGCCCAGACCAAGGGTGCAACCCGGGCGCTCGAAACCCCGGCGCTAGCCGGGCCTTTTGCGTCGGCGCCGACGCTGCCGCCCCCGACTCGGGCCGTCGCCCTGGAAGCTGGGCCGCCCGCCGAGCCCGCGCTCTTGCCGCCGGACGCTGCGGCTCGTGAAGCACTTCAGCAAGCGCTGCCCCCCGAGGAGCCGCCCGCGCCGCTGCACGCAGACGCCACTCCCGAGTACCACGAGCCCACGCTGACTTCGATTGCGCGTGAGACGCTGATCTACGCGCGCCCTTCATTCAAGTCGCAGAAGGTGGGCTATTTGCGTGTCGGGGCGGTGGTGACGCGTTCGGCGCACGCGGTGGGCAACGAGGGCTGCAAACGCGGCTGGTACCGGGTGCAGCCCGAGGGCTTCGTTTGCGTCGAAAACTCCGCCATTCTCGACACCGAAGGGCCGAGCCCGGTCGCCGAGCTGGCCATGGTGCGCCCCGACCGCGTCGCGCCGCTGCCATACCAGTACGGCCGCTCGCGCTATCCGACGCCGCCGTTCTACACGCGCCTACCGAGCAAGCTGGAGCAAGAGCGCAGCGAGCAGGAGCTGACTGGCCACCTGCGCGCCCGGACAGCGGAGGCGTGGAAGTCCGTGCCGAGCAGCGCCACGCCGGCCGCGCTTCTCGACGGGCGCAGCGTGCCGATGCCGTGGGGCGCCTTTCGCGAGGGCAACCCGCTCACGACTGGGCGCGCCATGCCCGACAGCGGCTTTGCGCTCTTGGGCATCTACGAGCACGACGGACGCCGCTTCGCGCTCAACACCGACTACCAGCTAGTGCCGGTGGATCGGCTGAAGCCGGTCGAGATTAGCTCGTTTCACGGCATTCGCCTGGACGACCAGGTCACCCTGCCGGTCGCGTTCGTGCGGTCGGGCAGCGCCTACTTGTACGCCGGGAGCCCCAAGACGGGGCTGAGCATTGCGCGCAAGCTGGACTACCGCGAGGCCGTGCCGCTCACGGGGCGCGAGGTCATCGTCTCGGGCATCCACTACCTGGAGACCAAGACGCTCGATTACATTCGCGACGAGCGGTTGGTGCGCATCGACCGCTTCAAGAGCAAGCCGGGCTGGGCTACGCCGGGCCGCAGCTGGATTCACGTCTCGATTTTGCAGCAGTCGTTGGTCATGTACGAGGGCGAAAAGCCCGTGTATGCCACGCTCGTCTCCACTGGCGCTGATGGCCTGGGCGATCCCGAAGAGACGCATTCGACGATCCGTGGGCAGTTCTTGATCCACACGAAGCACGTCAGCGTCACCATGGACAGCGACGCCGAGGGTGCCGAATTCGATCTGCGCGACGTGCCGTACGTGCAGTACTTCAAGGAAGGCTACGCGCTTCACGCTGCATTTTGGCACGACTCTTTCGGCCAGCCCTACAGCCACGGCTGCGTGAATCTTTCCCCGCTCGACGCCCGTGCGTTGTTTCACATGACCAATCCGCCCGTTCCGCAGACTTGGCACGGCGCCATGAGCCTGAGTGGCGGTACCTTGGTTCACATCACGCCTTGAGGGTAGTGAGCAGTGTGGCTCGAGGATGGTGCCGAGTAGTCGGCCCTCCTCGGCACCATCTGCCAACGTCCGTCGCTCTGACGCTTCTGTCGTGTGGCCTGGCTCGAGCGAGCGCGCTACGTTTCGCGTATGGCGGACAGGCATATTTTCCATTTGTCGATTCCGGTGAGCGAGCTTCAGAGCGCGAAGCGGTTCTATGTCGACGTGCTGGGTGCCAAGGCGGGGCGAGAGCAGCCCGACTGGCTCGATGTGCTGCTGTGGGGTCACCAAATCACACTGCAACATCGCCCGGCGGAGGTGCTGCCGCGGGACAAGCAAGGCAAGCGGCACTTCGGGGTCGTGCTGCCTTGGGCCGAGTGGCAAAGCGAAGTCGCGCGCCTCGAGCGGCGCGGCGAAGGCTTGCTAGGAGCTTCCAGCGTCGAACAGGCGGGCACCGCCGACGAGCACGGCAAGCTCTACCTGAGTGACCCCAGCGGTAACGTGATCGAGATGAAGGCCTACCGCGACGTCGAACGAACTCTCGGTCTAGCGGAGTCGTGAGGCTCGTGCCGGCGCGTCGCCCTCAATCCTCCATCCTGACGCCTCTCCACTAGCCGGTGATGCGTCGCGCGTAGTCCGACGGCTGCTCCAGCCTGCGCCCGGACAGCCGCTCGTACGCGGCCGCGACAGGCAAGGCTTTGACGCCGCCCGGAAGATGGAGCCGGTAAGCTTCGGCGCGCAGCTCGCCGCGGGGCGTTTCCCAGGCGCCGCCGCGCGTGGCACGCAGAACCTCGCCCAGATAAGCACCGACCAAGACGGAGGCGCGCCGGACCCAAGCCGCTTCGGGATCGGGCGGCGCGAGCGGTGGCGCCAGCAAGGTGACGTAGCGGTCGAGGCTGCGCAGCGAAGCAAACGACAGGTCGAGCGGAAGCTCTACGCCGGCGCAGTACAGGCCGACGGGTGACTCGCGCAGCCGCATGCCGAGCCGCGGCATTTGCTCGGCGTCGGGCCACGGCGCGGGATCCCACGGGGTGGGCGGCGTGACGTCGAGCGCCACGCGGTGACCGAGCGGTTCGGCGCCGGGGTGCGGCAGCGGCGTGTCGCCCACCTCGAGCGGCTCGGCCGTCTGCAGGCGGGCGTTCATGTCCCGGAAGGGTGAAAAGCACAGGCCCTGACCCTCGATGTGCATGCGCAGCAGATCCGCGGAGGGTCCGACCCAATCGCCGGCGTAGGCTTGGCGCAGGCATTCGCCGCTGTAGGCGCCCAGGCCCAGTAGAGCGCGCGTGCGCAGCTCCGTGCGCGGGCCTACGCCGCCGCGGTAAATGAGCCCGAGCGCGACGTCGAGCCGACCGATGCTGAACAGCGAAAGATCGAACGGAGCAAAGTGGCGCGAAATTGGCGACTCGGTCAGGTAGCGCGCCGTGACCATCGCGGCCCACGACAGCTCGGCGGCGCCCGCGCGAGCCGGCAGCGCTTCGAGCTTGCGCGACAGGCCCTGCTCGAACTCGAACAGCGCGGCTTTGCTGTCGCCCTGCGCCAACCGCTGCTCTTTCTCGTCCCAAGGAGACGAGCCATCTCCGACCGCCACAGTGACGGGTGGCGCGGGCGCAGCTGGTGGCGCGGGCTCGCGCGTTGACGGCGGAACCGACGCTGGCGCAGCCCTGTCGGCGCGGCGACCCAGTGGCAACTCCATGCCTTCGAGGGTTGCGGCGAGCTCTTCGGCGGCGTGGGGATCCAGCTCCAGCAGCCGCTGGTACAGCCGCTTGGCGTCGCCGCTGCGCCGCTGTTTTTGCGCGATCACGGCCCCGACCGCCAGCGCGTCTTGCGAGTCGGAGTCGAGCGCGAGTGCAGCGTCGGCCGCCTGCCGGGCGGCTTCGGGCGAGCTCGGCAGCAGCATCAGCGCCGTCAGTGCGTAGCCCAGCGCCGGCAACGGCCCCGTGTCTGGAGAGAAGTCGGTGAGCAGCTCGATCAGCTCGGCCGACGATCGCGGCGATGGCAACCAGGCGTCGCTCCGCGCGATCGCCCAAGCTAGCGTAACGCGCGACAGCTCGGACTCCGGATCTTCGGTGTGCGCGCGTCGCGCCTGCGCTTCGGCGCGGTCCAGGTCACCCAGCTCGAGCAGCAGGCGCGCTACGGCGGCGCGCAGATCTGGATCGAGCAAGGGCGCGCGGCACAGGCGATCGAGCGAGCGTCGCGCCGCGCCTTTGCGCCCCAGCCCGATCAAGGCTCGCACCTCGAGCAGCGAAAGCTCGGGGCTGCGTTCAGCGCCCAAGCTTTCGACGGCCGCGAGCGCGCGCTCGAAGTCGCGATCGGAGAGCCAGGTCGCGATCACGAACACGCTGGGCGGCTCGACGGGGCCGGGCGCACCTGGTGAAGGCGCGGTGTTTCGCGCGCTCAGCGCGGCGTCGGCCAGCCCATCCAAGGGGCCAAGCTCGATCGCCACGGGCGGCGGGCTGTCGATGCGCGCGCTATTGGAGCTGCTGGGGGGCGGCGCCGACAGCGTGTCGTTCCACGGGTTGGATAAGGGCGGCGTCAGATCGAGGTCGGGCGGAGTGAGCTCTAGCTCGGGCGGCGGCGCGTAGCTGGGGGCGAGGTTTCCTGGCGGCGTGAAACGCGGCACCAGTGGCGCGCGCGGAATGCCGGGCGCTTGCGGAGTTTTGAGGCGCGCCTCGAGGTTCGGAACGCTCGATGGCGCGTTGCCGGGCTCGGTCCGGCGATCGCCATCGTCATCGTCGTCTGGCGCAACCGGTGGCGGCGGCACCGTGGCCTCGTTGAAGCGAGTCGGGTCAGGCTGCAGCGTGCCGCGCTGCGCAGCGCTCAGCATGGCGCGCGCCTCCGGAAATTCCGGGCACGCCACCAGCAGCTCGCTCAAGCGCGCGATCACGCCTTGCAGATCCAGCTTGCCGCGCTGGTACAAGATGCGCGTCGCGAAATAGGTCGTGGCGTGGACGTGCTCCTGCCCCACGCCGAGCTGTGCCAGCAGGCGTTGAGCTTCCTCGAACGAGCCGGCGTTCAGCCGTGCTTCGATCTGGGCGTGCAGGGGGTGGTGGAGCGCTAACGTTTGGGTGGAAGACTAGCGAGAGCCACGCTCCGACGTCCAGTCGCGAGGAGCGATAGCGACGAGCCGCGTGGGATGGACCCCCGCTGAATTCGCCGTTTCGTATCGCGCGTGACTTAGCTCAGCGGGGCGGGGAGGCGCGTGCCTGCCTGCGGGACCGGCGCTCAAAGTGACCGGGCGCAGCGGAAGCCGACGCCGTGGCTTTGAAAATTGGGATCTTGCGCGTAGCGGAACGAGGGGTGCAGCCACTCGGGGAAGCTGCCGTTCCAGGCGCCGCCGCGGATCACGCGTTTTTTGCCGGTATCGGGGCCCGTCGGGTTCTTTTGGTCGCCGGCCTGGTAAGCGCCCTCCCAATCGGCAACCCATTCCCAGACGTTTCCGACCACGTCGTAGGGGCCAAAGCGCGAGCGCCCGGCCGGGAACTTGCCGACCGGCGCGGTCGTCGCAAATCCGTCATCCGCTTGGTAGAGCGCGCCCGGAAACTGCTGCGCCACCTTGTTTTGCTTGGCCCAGTCTAGGCACTCCGTGCCGCAGGCGTTCAGGTGCTTGGCGGTGGGGTCTTCGTCACCCCAGGGGTAGACACGACCGTCGGGGCCGCGCGTCGCGTACTCCCACTCGGCCTCGGTCGGCAGGCGCTTGTCGTTGTTCTTGCAGTAGGTGTTGGCGGCTTCCCAGCTCACGCAGTTGGCTGGGTGGTCGCTCTTGTCGGGATCAGCGACCGTGCACAGCGCCGAATAGACCTTCTTGTCCGTTGGCGTGATGTTCGGCCATTCGACCTCGGACGTCGTCCTGCGGCACTTTCCGATACCCGTGCAATCGCGGTACTGGTTGGCCGTGACCTCGTAAAGGTCCATGCAAAAGCCACCGAGGGCGACGTTGTGGCTCGGCTTCTGGTTGGGCAGCGCGTCTTTGGCGTCAGAGCCCATGAAGAACTGGCCCGCCGGGATCAGCACCATGTTGGCCGGGCAGCTGGCGACGGGCGCCGCAGACTCTGCTGGCGCGGCGCTGGCCACCGGCGGCACTGACGTTGCTGCGACGGGCTTGCCGCTCTCGGCCTGTGGCATGTCGCCGCCTTTGCCGCGCCCGAACGCCAAGAAGCCGCCGACGCCCACTAGCGCGACGGCAGCCAGCGCACCCACCACCAAACCGGTATTGCTCTTGGCGACGGGCGCGCCGGTCGACTGCGTATACGGCGAGCTGGTGTTGCTCTCGGGGCTGCGCGCCGCAATGCCCATCGGAGTTGGCTGGGTGTGGCCGCTCGAGATGGCCGGAATTTGCCCGGTTACGCCGCCGGGGTGCAGCACCGTGTCCGAAAACGAGCCGGCCAGGGCCGCCTCGAGATCACGCCAAAACTCGCGAGCTCGCGCGTAGCGATCTTCGGGGCGCACGGCGAGCGCGCGTTGAAAGACGCGCTCGACAGGGTCGGAGACGCTTGCCCCGAGCGCGCGCGGCGTGGGGCGCTTCTCGGGGTTGCCGGAGGCGAACGCGAGCTGGATCAAGTCGTCGCCGTCGAGCGCGACCTTGCCCGTGAGCATTTCGACTGCCACCAGCGCCAGCGCGTACACGTCCGTCCACGGACCCGTGGCGCCGTACGCTCGATTGAACTGCTCGGGCGCGCCGTACTGCGGCGTGAAGCTCGTCACGCTCATGCCCGTCTTAGCCAGCGCTGCTTTGAGCTGGGTGTTGTCCGACATCATCTTGGCGACGCCGAAATCCAGCACTTTGACGGTAGCTTTGCCGGCGCGCGCCTCGGCGCCCAACACGAACAAGTTGGCGGGCTTGATGTCGCGGTGCGCGATGCCTTTGCCGTGCGCGACGTCCAGCGCGCCTGCGGCTTGGCCGAGCAGGGACACGACGGCCGCGATGTCCCAGGGCGGTGCCCCGGCAGCGCGCTCGTGGTCCAGAAATTCGTCGAGCGGTTTGCCCTCGAGCCACTCGAGCACCATGTACGGCATCCATTGGCCGTCGGGCGAGGTGTAGGTGCCGACGTCACGGGCCTGCACGATGGCGGCGGTCTGACTGCTCAGCTCCGTGAGTAGGGCGCCTTCTTGAATGAAGGCGTCCTTGAACTGCTCGCGCTGGTCCATCGGCGCGTTCGACAAGCCGTTGAAGAACTTGATCGCGACCGGCTTGTTCCAAATCGTGTGGATGGCGCGGTAGACGACCGCAAAGCCGCCTTCACCGACGAGCTTCTCGATGCGGTATTTCTCGGCGATGGTCTGGCCGGCAATGCCCAGCGGGTCTTTGGCGCTCATGGAACCTTCAGGCTAGCGTCGTAGATTACGAGCGATCAGGGCAACTGGGTTTCAGAAATCAGGGCGGCGGCCGCTTAGCCGGGGCTTCTACCTCGTTTTGCTTGCTCTGCGGGCCGCGAACCACCCCTCGCTCAGCCAAATCTGCCAGCAGCTGGGCGGCGCCGCTGAGCACCGCTTCGGTAAGCGAAGAGCTCGCTGCGGCGGCTGCGCCCTGGACGGCCTCGCCCAAGCTGTCACCCAAAAGTAGACGCTCGACGATGCCGTGGGCGAGCGGCGTCAGCTCCAAGTAGCGCACCTCGTGCTCGGGGCTGCGATAAACGAGCAGCATGACGGGGCGCTCAGCGGGCAGCGTGCGATCGGCCTCGTCGGCTGGCAGCTCGTGCACTGCATGGCTGTAGCGAACGAGGCGCAGCGCCTCGCTCAGCGCGACCCCGCTCTCGAGAGCGAGCGGCGCCGCCACGTGACCGCGAGGCAAGCTGGGCAGCGCCGATACCTCGATGTGCAAAGACTCGTGCAGGGCCAGGTCCGCCAGGTATGGGGGTACGCGTCGATCGACGGCCCACAGCGGCTTGCAAAATCCGAGCAGCTCGGGCGTGACGTCGCGCAGGTAGTGCGTGCGCGGTGCTTGCTCGCTCAAGAAGCGGTCGAAGTACTCGTTGAACAGCGGACCCAGGCGCGCCAAGCTGCGCGGAATCGACAACGACAGCGCTTCGCGCAGGTTGCCACGCGTAAGCTCGCGGTACACGGCGAGCCGCTCGAAGCTTTCGCCCAGGGCGGCGCTGTCGTCAGCGCCGACGGCGTATTTCTCGCACAGCGCCGCCAAGCTTTCGCGGCTCGGCTCGGGGCCGAGCACCAAGTCTGCCAGCACGCTCTCAAGCGCCTGCTGCACGGTGCCTCGCGACGCTTTGGTCGTAGATTTCGCGCAGCGCTTGCACTTCCAGGAGCAGCTCGCTCAAGGGCGGCACGTCGTTGTCGCGCTCGAGCAAGACCGGGCGCGGGCCGCTGAGCGATAGCGTGAAGGCGAGCAGCTCCAGCACCGGATCTGCCACGGGCGCGCCGTGCGTATCCAGCACCAGGCCCGAGGCCTTGCGGGTGTGACCGGCGACGTGGATCTCGACCACGCGCCGCAGATCGAGCCCGGCGATGAAAGCGCGCGGATCGAAGCCGTGATTGAGCGAGTTCACGTAGACGTTGTTTACGTCGAGCAATAGTCCTGCGTCGCTCGCGTCGAGCACGCCCATCAAGAAATCGAGCTCTGGTAGCTCGGCGCGGCCGGGGTGCACGTAGTAGGTGATGTTCTCGAGCGCGAACGGCACGCCCAGCACATCGGTCATGCGTCGGGCCCGCTCGGCGACACGCCGTACGTTCGCGCGCGACTGCTGCAGCGGCATGAGCTCGTGCAAGCTGCGCTTACCAGCCGACGAGAAGCACAGATGATCGCTGTGAAACGGCGAGCGCGTGCGTCGAATCTCGGTGCGCAGCTCGCGCAGGTAGTCGGCGTCGGGCTCGGCGCTGGCGCCGATGGACAGCGTGAGGCCATGCGTGACGAGCCGGTAGCGACCGAGCAGCTTTTCGAGCTGCTCCGGGTAGTAGCCGCCGCGTCGCATGTAGTTTTCAGGAGAGACCTCCAAGAAGTCGAGCGGCAATTGCTGCCCGTCTACGACCTCTTCGAGAAAGTCCCAGCGCAGCCCGAGTCCCACCCCGCCGAGCGGGAACACCTCCGCCGCCATCAAGACACCCGCCCGCCAAGTTCGGGGCTTTGGCGAGGCTTTCGCGAGGACCGAAGCGGAGCGTACTTGAGTACGTGAGCATCGGACCGCAGCGAAAACGAAGCCAAAACCCGAAATCGGCGGGCGTGGTCGATGCTCGAGACGGCGTTAACCATGACTAGCCGCAGGTGCCGGCGCCACAGCCTGCCTTGGCGCCAGCTGCCTTCTTCTTGGCGGCAGGGGCGGGAGCCGGCTTGGGTGCGGCGGCTTTGGTGTCAGCAGCAGCAGCAGGCTTGGCAGCATCGGCAGCGGGAGCAGCCGGCGCCGCGGCGGCATCAGCGGCCGGGGCGGTGGGGGCTTCGGCAGCGGGTGCGGGCGCGGCGGGCGCCCCAGCAGCGGCTGCGGTCTCGGACGGCGCGGACTCGGTCGCGGCCGGCACCTCCTTGGCCTCGACAGGGCTCTCGGCGGCGGGCGTTGCGCCTCCGCAGGCGACGGCGCCCAGCGTGACGAGAGTGGCGAAGATCGAGGTGTAGGTGAGGGGTTGCGACATCTTCAGAGGCTCCTTCAATCAGAGTGGGTTCGGGGGAGGCGCATCGGGAGTCTAGCCCCGCGGCGCTACCACAAGGCACTAGCGGTACGGGGGGCGGGCCGTTCGGTTTCAGCGGGCCTGCGGATTGTTCGTTAAATCCAATAAAAACGGCTATTTGTCAGCGTCGGCTTCGGCCAGCAGCTCGAATTCCACGCGGGCATTTTTGCCGATCCAGTCGCTGGCGCGCGCCATGGCGAGCGCGTCGGCGATGCCGGAAGGGCCGCGTGCGCTGATGTCGTGAGGTGCCAGAGCTATTACGAGCGGCCCGGCGCTGCGGATCGACAGACGTTTGGCCGCCCCCGGCGCGCCCTCGAGCGGCTTCAGCAGCACGTCGCAGCGAACTGGCGCTCGGAAGCCGTGGATCAACAGCGTGCCGATCACGCTGGCCCGAACCTGGGCCTTGTTCCGCGCGCCAAAATCGAGGAACGGAGTCGAGACGCTCTCGATGGAGCTGAGCTCGAAGCGCGCCGTCTGCAGCTCGCGACGCTTCTCAGGCGCGACCTCGGCGCCCAGCTCCAGCCACTGCAGGGCAATGGCATCGGGCGCGCCGCCTAGCTCCGCGTTCTCCGGGAGCGTCTCGGGGTCGAGGCTGAGCTTGGTCAGATCGACGTCGAGGCTGGCGCTGGTGTTCTTCAGGTCGCGCGTGTCGAGTCGCAGCGTGCCTTCGGTGAGCGGCACACGTCCACTGACCTTGGCCTTCTTGCCAGGGACGGAGAAGCGAATGCTGCTATCGGGCGCGAAGTGAAAGCTCAGCGGAGCGAGGCTCACCGCGGCGTTGCCCGAAGCGCTGGGATTGGCCAGCCACGGCTCGGTCCGGCGCGGCGGTTCCTCCTTCTTGGAGCAGCCGTCGCACGTGAGGAGCACGAAAAGCGCCAGCGCAGTGGCCCTCATCGCCACACTCCGATCGAAACGCCCCAGCCGAGGTAGCTGCGACTCGCGTCGAGCGAGCCGCCGATGCGCCACTCGGTGTCGTCCGGGAAAGCGCCGAACACGTTCCACGGCAGGACCTTCTGATCGAAGCCGAAGGTGGCGTGCAGGCGCGCGCCCTTTTGATTGCTGTTGAAGCGCGTCGGCTCCAGGTAGCTGCCGCCTCGTAAACGTAGCCAGTTCGGGATCAGCTCGGTCTCGACGCCGACGTGCGGCGAGATGGTCAGTTGCTCGCCCGAGCGCTGCACGGCGCGGTTGATCATCGACTCGATGCCGACGGCGTTGCTGACGGAGCCTGAGACCATGATGGACGTGGTGACCAGCACGAAGAAGCGCGCCTGCTCGTGGTAGCGCTGGCGCAGCCGCCGATCGAGATCTTTCTCCACGCGCGTCCGCTCGCGGTCGTCTAGGTCTTCTTCGGCGCGCAGCTCGGCGCGCAATTTACGCACGCGTCGTCGGTGATCGCGCGGCGATTCGTCGCTGAAATGCGCGGCTTCGGCGTTGCGCAGCCGGCGATCGCGTTCGTGCGCCCGCCACTCCAAATAGCGACGTATCGGCTCCAGCACCGAGGACGGGTCGACCCAGCGGGGGTTCAGCGGCCGTGGCCCGAGCTGCGCGGCAAAGCCGATGTTCAGGTCCCACGGCAAGGTCACGCGCTTCGGCAAGTACAGCTCATCGACTGGGTCGTTCGGATACAGAACGAAGGTTTGGCTCTCGGGCGAGGCTTGGGTGTTGAAGCCGCCGTGGTACGCGCCGCCAATCCGGATCTGCCAGTCGGTGGGGCGCCAGATGAAGCCTGTCTCGAAGCCGGTGCCCACGGTCGAGAACAAGTCCTGACTGGCGATGCTGGTGGTGTTCTCTTTGGTGACCGAGAGGCCCGTCGTGCGCATGCCGACGCCGAGCAAGAACTGCCCGTCGGCGAACGAGTGCGCGATCTGCAAATGGCCGATCGCGATTTGAGCCGCCAAGCGATCGCGCTGCACGTCTTCGGTCGGAGCTTCGCCGCGGCGCAGTGAATAGCGCTGAAAATCCGTGGAAAGGCCGAAGCCCCAGCGCCCGAACTGCAGCTGTAGGGCCAGGTTGAAGAACAAGAAATCGAGCGAATCGGACTTGGGCAGGTTGGTGGGGCGCCCCGAGTTCCAAAAGTCGGTGTTGCGGATGCCCGAGGGAAACGTGATCCCCACGCCCGCGTCCCAGTCGAAGTGCCCGTACGACCAGGGCGTCCGAGCGGCGGTCGCGGCTGGGTTGAGCGCGCTGCCCTCCACGCCGTCGGCGATGGCCACGAACGCGCCACCCAAGCCGATCACGCGGTTCGCCGACAACACCGGGCCCTGATACAAGTCGATGCTGTAGTCGTTGGTGTCGATGCGCTCGCCTTCGGCGGGCAACGTGGCCAGCGCTACGCGAGGCGCAGCGAGCACGCCGATGCAGAGCGCGAGTTGCCGAAGGCTCGGGAGCCGCACTCGTACTATCCCGCGGCGGCTCGCGCCTCGCGCGCCAACCGAAGCTCCGTTTTCAGCACCGAGAACAAAATACCAATCGCGGCCAGCGCGAACACGCACAGCATGGGACCGAGCGCACCGGCCAGCGCCGCTAGCAGCGTGAGAAATACGAACGTGTCGCGCTTGAACAGCGGCGCCAAAAACGCCAACTTGCCGTCGCCGCTGCTGGCTTGGCTGAGCGGGTATTTCAGCAGATCACCCGAGCCAATCTTGATCAAGTAGCGGTACTCGAGGCCGCTTGCGACCACGCCGCAAAACACGCAGATGGCTCCGGCGAGCAAATAGAGCTGTTGCCCCGTTTGGCGATACAAGCCCACGCCCGCCCCGCCAAAAAAGCCGTAGTTGGTCAGATCGTCGCCGATGGTGTCGAGCCACTCGCCCATGCGCGAGCCGCGGTGACTGACGCGGCTCATCTCGCCATCGCAGCCGTCGAGCACGCTTTGGGCTTGAAAGAGGCCAGCACCGAGCGCCAGCGTGCCGTACGTGCCCTGCGCGGCCATCACGGCGCCCAGCACGCCCACACCCAAGATACCGACCGACACCTGGTTGGGTCTGAGCGGTGTCTTCACGAGTAGTCGCGACAGGAACAGCGAGATGTAGCGATTCAGATAGGTCGACGTCCAGCCGTCTTGTGGTTTGCGCAGCGAACGGAACAGCGCGCCTTCTGCCCGCGTTGCCACGGCGTCGGAGGTGACGTCGATGGGCGCGAAGGCGTAGGCGACGCTCGGGGGCTGCTGCTCGCCCGTGACCGCGCGTTCCTGGTCGCTGCCGCGCTCGAGCTTGGCGGCGAGCTCTCGAAGCGTGGCGCGATGCGCCAGCAGGCTCGCGGGTGCCCGCAGTCGTGGCGTGCCGCGCGGCGCTTCGCTCAGCACCGGCAGCTTGAGCCGCGCGTCATCGAGCAGCGGCCGCACCAACGTGTCGGTCTCGGGCACGACCACGCAGCTTGCCCCAGCTGCCTGGGCGTCGAGCGCCAGGCGTAGGCCGAGCGGCAGGCCACCCAAGCGGCGGGCGGCGCCGGCAACCGGCTCGAGCACCAGCGCAAAGGAATGCCCTTCGGGACCGTTGGCTGGGACCTCTGCCATGCTTGCGGGGCAGGGCTAACACCGCGAGAAGTCGCCGACAATCCCTGGGAAATGCCTGGAGTTGCGCGCCGCGCCGCAAGCCGCGACCGGTGCTATAACGCGCCCCGTGCCGTACTCCTCCGAGTTTCGTTGCTTCGCCGGTTGTGAAGGCTCGTGGCCCGTCACCAGGCCCATCTACCGTTGTCCCAAGTGCCAGGGCCTGCTGCAGGTCGTGCACGACACGGCCGCGCTGAAAGATCGCAGCGGCGCCTCGTGGATGAAGCTGTTCGACGACCGGTACCGCCAAAACGTGTGGCCGTACGGCTCGGGCGTGTGGGGCAAGCGCGAGTGGGTGATGCCGCAAGTGCCCGACGACATGATCGTGTCGATGTACGAAGGCGGCACCAACCTGTTCTGGGCCGATCGCTACGGCAAAGAGCTGGGCATCCCGGACCTGTGGGTCAAGCTCTGCGGCAACAGCCACTCCGGCTCGTTCAAAGACTTGGGCATGACCGTGCTGGTCAGCGTCGTGCGCATGGCCATTCAAGAAGGCTTGAAGGTCAAGGCCATTGCCTGCGCTTCGACGGGCGACACCAGCGCCGCGCTGGCCGCTTACGGCGCCGCCGCAGGTCTGCCGGTCGTGGTGCTCTTGCCCCACAACAAGATCTCCACGGCGCAGCTGGTGCAGCCGCTGGCGCACGGCGCCATGGTGTTGGGCCTCGACACCGACTTCGACGGCTGCATGGAAATCGTGCAGCGCTTGGCTGCCGAGGGCATGGTTTACCTGGCCAACTCGATGAACCCGCTGCGTCTGGAAGGCCAAAAGACGGTCGCGATGGAGATCGTGCAGCAGTTCGACTGGCAGGTGCCGGACTGGATTATCCTGCCCAGCGGCAACCTGGGTAACGCTTCCGCCCTGCACGCCGGCTTCAAGCTGATGCGCGAGCTGGGCGTGATTACCAAGTACCCGCGCCTGGTCGTGGCGCAGGCGGAGAACGCCAACCCGCTGTACCGCGCCTGGAGCGAGGGCAAGCGCACCGTCGCGCCCATCCAAGCTCTGCCCACGCAAGCCACCGCGATTCAAATCGGCAACCCGGTCAGCGCGCCGCGCGCCATTCAAGCGCTCGAAGAGCTGAACGGAATCGTCGAGCAAGCCAGCGAAGAAGAGCTGTGCGAAGCCGCCGCCCGCGCCGATCGCACCGGCATGTACACGTGCCCGCACACGGCCGTCGGCCTGGCGGTGCTCGAAAAGCTGGTTAGCCGCAACGTCATCCGCAAGGGTGAGAAGGTGGTCTGCGTCTCGACCGCCAACGGCCTCAAGTTCACCGAGTTCAAGGTGAAGTACCACGAGGGCTCGATCCCCGGCGTCTCCGGCAAACTCAAGAACCCGCCCGTGCTCTTGCCGCCCAGCTTCGACAAAGTCGTCGACGCGATCAGCCAACGCTTCGGTTGATGGGGTAGGCCTTGTTGCTGGCAGCCCAGCTGGGCTGCCTCGCCACATACGAAAGCTCGGCCTACCTATCCAGTCGCATCACGTCGTGGTGCGACTCGAGATTCACAGGGAGGCGGGGAGGCGGGGAGTTCCGCGAGGGCGAGAACGCATTTTTGTGTTTGGAGGACCAAAGCCAAAAATATTTCCCTCGAGGGCGAGCAGAGGCTTCAGCCTCGGCAAAGTTGCGAAGGTTTTCAGGTCGCGGGCGGCAGCGCGAACCCCAAAATCCTCGCCTCGCGGACCTCCCCGTCTCCCCGCCTCCCTGTAAAATCTCGAGACTGGCGGTGAGCTACAAAACGAAAAACGCCGTGCGGCTGGGTGCTGCACGGCGCGTTTCGATGTCGTGACGGATTAGAACGTGTACTGCATGCCGGCGCCGCCGCCCTTGGGGGTGGCGTAGGGGGCGACGACGAGCTTGGCGCGCTTGGGCAGCTTGGCGTTGCTCGCTGCGGCGGGGGCGGCCGAGTCGTCGCTGGTGAGCAGGACGACGCCAGTGACGCCGAGCGTGATGGCGACGCCGAACGCCATGTCGGCGATCAGCGCGTTGCGCTCGGTGTCGTCCGCGGCGTTGCCGGTCGGCTTCTTATCGAAGTCGTTCTTGGCGCCGAGGGCCTTGATACCGAAGATGGTGCCGACCACAGCGCCGGCGCCTGCAATGCCGAGCGTGATGTACGCCGGGACCTTGCTGCGTGGCGGCGGGGGCGGGGGAGGCGGCGGGGGAGCCGGCGCTTCGACCACCGGTTCCGGCGGGGGCGGGGGCGGGGGCGCCTTGGCGACCAGCTCCAGCTTTTGCTCGGCTTTTTCGCCACCTTTGACGTCGACGTCGATCTCTTTGGTCTCGAAACCGGCGGCCACCAAGGTGATCTTGTGCGGGCCGGGGGCAAGCTTGACCGACATCGGCGTCTCGCCCGGTTGCGGGGTGCCATCAATCGAGATGGTGGCGCCTGCGGGCGTGGTGACGACGTTGACCTCGCCGACCTGCTTGGCCTTCAAGTCGGCCAAGCGCGCCTTGGCGTCGTTCGTCTTTTCATCGCCCAGGGTCGCGATGCCGGGATCGGCCAGCAGCTTCTCGTAGGCGGCGATGGCGTCTTCCGACTTGCCTTGGCCGTCGATGGCCTTGGCGGTCCAGTAGGCGGCCTGTACCGACGGGATTAGCTCGTTGGCCTTGGAGAAACCTGCGTAGGCACCGGCAAAATCGCCAGCTTTGAAGGCGGCGTCGCCTTCGCCGTAGGCCTTGCGAGCGGCGTCTTTCGTCTTCTTGTCTGGGGGCTTGGGCTTGTCGGCAGGCTTGGCCGGAGCAGGCTTGGCGTCTGCGGCTGCGGGCTTGGCCGCTTTGGCGTCAGCGGCAGGCTTAGCGTCAGCTTTGGGTACCTCTGCCTTGGTTTCGGCGGGCTTCGCCTCGGGTTTTGCGGGGGCCGCTGCCTTCTCTTTGGCAGGCGCCGCTGGATCTGCCGCGAAGGCAGGGGCGACGCTGGCGCTCATGAGGGCGCCGACGGTGACTGCAGCAACGAAGCGCGGCAGCAGGGGGTGACGTGAACTGTTGGACATTGAGCCTCCGGCTGCCCTTGGGGCGCCGCCCGGAAGGCTAGACCGGGGCCCCGCCTGCCGACAAGCCCCGAGGGGGGCGCGCGGCGTATAAATGCTGGCCTATAGTGTCGTGGCGCTGATCGCCCATGACGACAATTGACTCGAAAGACCCCTCGCTGGTGAGTGAGGGCTCGAGCGTGGCCGGGGGAGCCGCGAATTTCACGCAAGGGCACGTGGTCCAGGACGCAGCGCGTCGAACGCTGCCGCCACCCGAGTGGGGAGAGGGACCGCGCTCGGCGGGCTCGCTCGCACTAGCGCGTTACGATCTCGACACCGCGATTTCACGCCGCGCCGGCCCGCGCGCGGAGCTCGCGTCGCTTTCGGCCAAGCTGCAGGCGGCGAGCCGCGCTGGCAGCGAGAGCGAAGAGCGCGCTTCGGCTGCGGCGCTCGGGCGCGCGCTGGCGGCGCGCGGCACCGAGCTCGACGCCGCGACGCGCTTCGCTCGCCGCGCGCTGCTGCTCGCCGAAGAACCGCTTCTGCGCGAAGAGCTGTCAGCGTGGTTCACGGGCTTGGGTGAACCGCTGCTCGCGGCCGCGACGTTGCGACCGTTGCTCGAGCTGCCGGGCGCAGACGTGGCGGCGCTGTCGCTGCGCATTGGACTGCTGCTCTCGCGTGGCGGCGACGCGCGCGCTGCGCGCGAAGCGCTGACGCTCGCGGCCCGCGAAAAGACGAGCGATCCTCAAGCGGTCGAGCAGCTGGCCTCGCTCGCTGCCTGGAGCCCGCACGTTTCGCCGGAAGAATCCGCCCAGGCGTACCTCGACGCGGCCGAGCGGCGCGAGGGTCTAGGCGAGCGACCAGCGGCGTTCGAGAATTTGATCCGCGCGTTCGAGATGGCGCCGCATTTTGGACCCGCGGTCGAGCGGTTAGCGCAGGCGCTCTCGGGGCGCGGGCGCGTCGGCGCGGCTGACGAAGTGCGGCGTGAACACGCCCGCGCGTTGCCAGAACAAGCGCGCGCGATTCATTTGCGCCGACTGCGCGACGCGCTGCGCGACGGCGATTTGCCGCGAGCCGTAGGCGCTGCCTTCGACGCGCGGCTCGACGCCGAGCTGGACTTGAAGAGCGTGCTGTCTGCCATCGAGCGCAGCGGCGAGCCGGCTAGCGATACGGCGGTCGGCTTCGACGAGCTGCTCGAGCGCGTCGGCATGCACGAGCTGTTCGCGGCCCGGCTGGAGCTTGGCTGCGACCTGTTGGCGGGGCGGGAGCGCGCGCGCGCTCGCCTGGCGCTCGGGCGCCTGTATGGCAGCTCACTCGGGCGCATCGATCGCGCCGTGGAATGCTGGCTCGACGCGTTGGTGGTCGAGCCCGGCTCGGCCGTAGCCAAGGAGTCACTGCGCGCGCACGCCCTTGCGACGCGCGATTTTTCGGCCTTGGTGGAGGCGCTGATCCGCATCGGCGAGGGCAAGCCGCAAGGTCACGCCGACGATCGCTTGGCCTGCTTGCGTGAGCTGGTGTCGATCGCCGAAGAGCGGCTGAGCGACGCGGGTTTGACCGCGTGGGCGCTGGCGCGGTTGGCGGGCGACGCGCCTGACGAAGCGCAGCGCGATCTGGCCATGCGCTTGGCCCCGCAGGTCGAGCGCGAAGACGAAGCTCTCGAGCAGGCACGCGCCAAGTTGGTGTCCGCGCAGGGCGAAGAGCGGCTGGAGGTGCTGTCGCGCCTGGCGGCCGTGCTCTCGGGGCGCCCGAACCTGGCCAGCGAGTACCTGGCGGTGCTGCGCGAGCTCACGCAAATGGTGCCGGAAGAGCGCGGCTATCAGCAGGCGTTCGAGCGGCTGCTGACGCGCCTGGGCCGCAGCGAGGAGCTGGAGGCGCACTTGAGCGTGCTGTCGGGGCGCGCCACCTCCGAGCTGGAGCGAGGCCGTCTGCGGCTTTTGCTGTCGAGCGCGAAGCGGCGCCGGGGTGATTGGGACGGCGCGCTGCGCGAGCTTTCACCGCTGCTCGACGACGCCGCGGCGCAGCCGCCGGTGGCGTGCATGGCGCTCTTGCTTGCGGCGCAGCGCGGCGTCGAGGGCGTGCGTGCGCGCGCTCTCTTGAGGGTTGCTGCGGGTCTCGCGCCTTCGCTGCGCGCCGTGCTGGGCAGCTTGGCGGCTGAGTCGCTGCTCGATGGCGGCGAGGTCGAGCGGGCGCGCGTGGCGGCCGAACAGGCGTCGCACGCCGATCCATCGCTGGCTCGACCGGTCGCGGTGCGTGCGCGCGTAGGCCTACTCCACGGTGATCGCGCGGGCGCCGAGGCGCTGGAGCGAGCCATGGGCGTGGTCGTGCCGCGGGCCGCGGCCTGCGCGGAGCTGGCGAACGTCTACGAGCGGCTGGGCGAGGACATTTTGGCGCTGGCTTGGACGCAGCGCCGCATCGCGCTTCGGCCGGGGGACGTAGAAGCGGCGCGCTCGCGCTTGTCGCGCATGCGCAAATCGGGCGATGGCTCCCGCTTGGCCGACACTTTGGCCTGGCTTTTGTCGCAGCATCAGCCGCTGGTGGACCTGTGCGACGACGTGGCGGACACGCTGCGGGAGCTGTCGCCGATCGAGCCGATGCGGGCGGGCGCTTTGGCGCGCCGCGCGCTGGACGTGATTGGACCGCGCAGCACGCGGCTGCGCGACGCAGTGCTGGCAGTCGCCGACGCGACCGGTGAGCGCGGGCTCGGGATCGCGGTCTTGGAGCGTTGGCTGTCGGCTGGCTCGCCCGGCGCCGAGCGCCCGACGTTGCTGCTCGAGCTGTCACGCCGTCGACGCGACGCGGGAGACGCCGACGGCGCCGCTCGCACGCTGCTGCGCGCCGTCAAAGAAGGCGCGCCCGCGCCGGACGTTTTGAAGGAGCTGGACACCGCGCTGCCGACCCGCAGCTCCGACGGCGATCTCGCGCTGCTGGAGGCCCGCGCCGAAGCGTTGAGCGCGCACCCCGAAGCCGATCAAGCAGGCACGGCGCGCTCGTTCCGCGAGCTGGGTGCGGCGCTGTTCGATCTGGCCTCGGATCAAGAGGGCGCGCTGCGCGCTTGGGAGCGCGCCATGGCGCTGGATCCCGAGCGCGGACCGGAGCTGTTCGCCGCCGACGTGACCGCCTTCATCGGCCACGACGCCGCGTTTAGGCGTTTGAAAGCCCTTTCTGTGTCGCGGACGGAGCCGAGCCAAGCCGCACGGCTATTGGCGGTGGCGGCCGGTGTCGCGCTCTCGGCCGGGCGCATGCACGACGCCTTCGAGACGGCGGCGCGTGCGCTGGAGCTGGATCCCGCGCGCTCCGACGTGCTGGCGCTGGCCGAGCGCACGGCAGGGGACGACGAGCACGACGCGCTGGAGCGCATTTACGACGGTCTGGCGAGCGCCACGCTCGGTCGTTACGGCGAGCGCGCCGTACACTACCGCGCGGCGCGTCAGTTCGAGCGACGCCGCGAATCGGGCCGCGCCCTGCGCCACGCCATCGCGGCCTTCGAGGCCGTGCCGTCGGAGGGCGTCGCGTACGTCACGATGGCGCGCTTGGCGGAGCACGCCGAAGGCTCCGGCGACGTGGTCCGCGCGATCGAGCGCGTGGCGATGGCCAACGCCTCCATGGAGCTGCGCGCCGCCTGGCTGCGCCGCGCCGCGCTCTTCGCGGGCCCGAGCGAAGAGGGCCAACGCCAGCGCATCGAGGTGCTGCTGCGCGCGCTATCGGTGCGCGGCGACGCCAGCTCGCTGCGCGCGCTGGCCGACGCCTGCGCGTCGCTGCTCTTGACGGTGCCGGAGGATCGAGAAACCCTGATTTTACGCTTTTCGAAGGCCATCGAGAGCTTGCTGAGCAAGGCCGACGGCCCCGAAGGCGCCCGCATGGGTATCGCGGCTGCCACGGCAGCGCTCGGCACCTTCGACGCCCCGGATTTGGCCTTGAGCGCGCTGTCGCATGCGTATGGCAGCGACGGCGATCTGGAAGAGTACGAGTCGCTGTTCGAACACGCTGCCTCGCTGGCGCGCGCTCCTTCGGCGCCGGCTACGGTGGCCAAGCTGATCGAGCTGTCCGGGCAAAAGTGGAGCGGCGCCGGTACGGCGCTGCTCGAGCTGGGTGGACGGCTCGCGGGGGCGCTGGGTGACCGGCACGCCGAGGCGCTGCTGCTGGTGCGCGCTGCCTGCAAGGAACCGGAGAAGGTCGAGCTGGTCCGGCGCGCCGAGGCGCGTGCGCGCGCAGTGGGCGACGCTGCGCTGATCGAAGCCGTGCTCGAGGCCGTACCGCCGCGTGAGCGCGGTCAGTCGCTGCTCGACTTGGCGGCGGCCGCGCAGGAGCCGGCTGAAGCCGAAGAGATCTTGCGACGCGCCGCGGCGGTCGACGACCTGCCCGACGCCCAGCAGGTCGAAGTCTTCGAGCGGCTGGCTGCGCTGTTTCGCCAGCAGGGCCGTCACGACGACCTGGAGCAGCACCTGGCGCGCGGCATGGAGCAGCTGGGCCTGCCGCCGGCTGGGCAGGCGCGCCTGGGCGCCGAGCTTTCGGCCCTGATCGGCGCGCGCGGCGAGCCGGACCGCGCCATCGAGGTCATGCGCCGCGCGCTGGCCGAAACCCCGGAAAACGAGAGCCTTTGGGGTGATTTGGTGGCCCTGGCTCGCCAGGCGCGCGACCGGCACACCGAGGCCGAAGCGCTGGCGCAATGGGCGGACCGCTCCAACGACGACAAGCAGCGCTTGGTGGTGCTGCGCGACTTGGCGCTACTGCTCGAAGAGCAAGGCGACGAAGAGAGCGCGCTCGAGCGCTGGGCGCTCGTGCTGGAGCTCGATCCCGACGACGCACAAGCCATCGCGGCGCTGGAGCGCAAGGCCGAGCGCCAAGGTGATTTCGAGACTTTGGTCAAGCTGCTCGCGCGTCGCGCCACGCTGGCGAGCATGGTCGACGACGTGCGGCGCATTCGCTTGCGTCGCGCCGCGGTGCTCGAACAGCGCTTGGGTCGACCCGACGAAGCCTGCGCCGAGCTCGAAGCGCTGATCACGTCGACGGGCGACAACCTGAGCGTGCTCCGCGTGCTGGCAGATCTGCACGAGCGCTTGGGCACGCCGCTGCGCGCGGCAGCGCTGTGGCTGCGTGGCAGCGCAGTGGCGTCGGCTCGCGAGGAAGCCGCCGACCTGTCGCGGCGCGCCTGTGAAGCCTATCTGGCGGGCGGAGACGTCGAAGCCGCGCGGCGCGTGCTGGAGGGTATGGGCGCGTGGGCCCGCTCCGAGCGGCTGCTGGAGCTGAGCGTCGAGGTCGAGCGCCGCCGTCAAAACCCGCTCGGCTTGTCCGAAGCCTTGGACGAGCTGGCGACGGCCTCGACCAAGCCGGCTGAAGAGCGCGCGCCGCTGCTGGTCGAGGCCGCGCGAGCGTCGTTGGCTGCTGGAGACCAGCAGCTGGCGCTGGCGCAGGCCACGCGCGCCGCTCGCATTGCGCCCGAGCTTGCGGATGCCCAGCTGGTGGCGCGCTACTTGGAGTACCTGACGCGCGGTGGTCCGGGCAGCGCCGAGGACGCGCGCTTGGCCGCGACCGAGCTGCGCGCCGTGCGCGGCGACTTGAGCGTCGAGCAGCTGGATCTGCGCGCCTTCTTGACCGCGGAGGCGCTCGACAGCGCGCTCGGCGGTGACGCGGGTCTGCGCGAGCTGTCGCGGAGCCGCGCCGAGCTGGGCGATACGCCGCTGGTTGCGATGGCGCTGGCCGAGCGCTTGGAGGCGTCGGAGCCGGGCCAAGCGCTGCCGCTGTTCGAACGTGCTCTGAGCGGTGATTTGCAGGGCCTGCGCGGAAAGAGCCGCGTGGCACTGGCTGCCGCCCGCGCCGCCAAGCGACTGAACGAGTTCGATCGCGCGCTCGAGTACCTGGACGTAGCCCTCGGCGATCCCAGCACCCGTGACGCCGCGCTCGAGCTCGGCGCCGACCTGTCGCCGGCACGATCGCGTGGCCGCTCGGCGCCGCCCGGGCGCTTGATTTCGTCGCGCCCCCCCCGCTCAGCCAGCCCCGAGCACACCGCGCCCACGCTGGTCATGAACACGCTGCAGGAGGCGAGCCGCTATTCGTCGCGCCCGCCGGCTGCTCCTTCACAAGCCGAGCCGGCGCCCAGCACCGAGCGCCTTCCGGTGCGTTCGCCGCCGTCGCGCTCGCCCGTGCCGGCGCCGCTCATCGAGTCGCTCGTGCCGCGCTCGCCGCGCGTGCCTCGCGACGAAGAATCGAAGCTCGAGGTGCCCTCGGCGCCTCCGCCCAGCCCTCGCGCCAACACGGCGCCGCGCAGCATGGGCTCGATGCGTCCGAGCATCTCGGGGCGCTACTCGATGGCGCCCGAGGCCGACGAGCGCGTCGCCACGCTTTCCGCGCCCGAGACGCCGGCGCTGCAGCCTGGCCGCAGCAGCTCCGAGCCCCAAATCCCCGAAGTTCGCCTGCCGGATCCGCGCCCCACGTTCGACTCGCGTCCGGAAATCCAAGCGGCGCTCGACATGTCGGCGACCTTCGTCGGCCAGGAGGCGAGCGGCGAGCAGTCGCTCTACGACGCGCTGCGCCGCGGCTCCATCGACGCCGGCACGGAGCTGGTTCGCCAGCTCGAGCATCGCCCCTCGCGCGCCCACGATTTGGTCAGCGTGGCGCGTCGCTTGGCGCTGTTGCAGCCCGGAGACGTCCAAGCCGTCTCGCGGTTGCACGACGCGGCCTTGCTCGATCGCGATCCGGTGTATGCGCGCGCCGTGGAGCACGTGCTATCCGTACTCAGCTCGGGCCAAGCCGCCGAGCCACCGGCGCTGTCCGATCAGCCCGAGCAACCCGACGCGGTGCGAGCGTTGCTGTTCCGCGAGCAGTCGAGCCGGGCGCTCGAAGCGCTGTCGCTGGTCTGGGAAGGCGCCGAGCACGTGTTTCGACGCGACCCCAGCACCTACGGAGTGACCGGGCTCGAGCGCGTTCCGGCGGGCGCTCCGACGCCGCTGGCTCGCTCCTACGCCGCCCTGGCGCGCTCGCTGGGCCTGCTCCGAACCCCGCTCTTTCAGCGCCGCAGCGCGGGGCCGGTGACGGTCAGCTTGGCGTTACTCTCACCGCCCGCCGTCATTCTCTCCGGCGACGTGCGCCAAGACAGCCCCGAGCTACGCTTCCACCTGGGTGCCATGTTGGCGGCCGCGACTCCCCAATACGCTTTGCTCTTTGGCTCGCCCGAGTCGCAGGGTCGCGCGGTGCTGCGCGGCCTGGCGTTCGCGTTCAGCCCGCCGCGCGCCAACGCCGGCAACAGCGGCGCGGTGCTGAACCTGGCCGAGGTCCTATGGGAGAGCATCCCGGCGCGGCTGCAGCGCCGCCTGCGCGAGCTGTGTGAAGATCCGGACGCGCTCGACTACGATCTGGCCATCAGCGCGGCCAAGCTGGCCGTGCGGCGCGCTGGCTTCTTTGGCTCGGGCGATCTCGGCGTCTCGCTTCGGCAGGTCGCTGCGGAAGAGGACTACGCGCTCGATACGGCCGACCAAAACATGCGTACCTTCGTGCGCGACAACGCCACCGCGCGGAACCTGTACTCGCTGGCGCTCGGCGCCGAGTACGCTCACACGCGATTTCAGTTCGGGCGCGGGGGCGGCCGCTAGGCGGATTTTCGATGCAGATCCTCGCCTCAGCTCGTGCCGCCGCGACTCGCCTGTCATGCCCAGGGCAGGGCCCCGCCTGGCGCTTTGGCTCGTTTCGGGCGTTGGCACGGCTGTCGCTACTGGCGGGTGCAGCCAGCATGCTCTCGGGTTGCCTCGTCGATGATCCGCCGCCCTACGCGGCTCCGCAGAAGACGCGGCCGCGCCTGGAGTACGCGAAGGCTTTGCCGAGCTTGAAACAGGTCATCGTCGCAAACTACGGGGATTTGCTGAAGTTCGAGGTTCCGGTTACCTCCGAGGACGTTGGCCAGGAGCTGTACGTGCTCTTGTTCCTCGACGACGTGGGGGGCTTGCTGGTCACTCCCCCCGGGCGTCTGCCGGCGTCGACGTTGGACGACCCCAACGAGCGAAAGGTCAGCCTGAGCTGGAAGGTACAAAGCAAAGACGTCGTCAAGCCGGGATGCCACCGCATCGTGCTGCGCGTGACCCATTTTTCGAACGTCGTTCCGAACACGAACAACGAGCTTTTCGACAAAGACGATCTGGATGAAGCCTACTGGTTCGCCAACGTCAACGTCGCTCCAGACGACGCCAACTCCCTCGTCAACTGTGTGCAAGCCAACGTCGGAGGCCCGTAGCCGTGGGAAGTCGTGCATCCTGGCTGCTCGCGCTGCTGCCCGCGCTCGGCGGCTGCACCGTCACGGCCGTCAGCCACGGCAACAACCCGAGTCCCAGCAACTCCTGCAAGAGCGACGCCGATTGCGACGAGAGTACGTGTCGCGACGGCGTCTGCCAGACCGTCAACGGCCAGATCGAAGCCCTGCTCGTTTCGGCTACGCCCCCGTCCGATAGCGGCATTCCGCAGCTCACCTTCCTTGCTCGACTCGAAGACGTGCCAACGAGTGGTGGTAAGCAAGATCTGACGCTACCGGGCCCCAGCCACGTCGTCGGTAGCTTCATGTTGCCCAAAGGCGCGCCTTG
>DATAKF010000309.1:0-3586 GCA_036261775.1 Polyangiaceae bacterium
CGACATGGCTGAAATGGGCATGCCGGTACCCAAGAACAGCATCCCCATGGTCGGAGCCAAAGGCCCCTACGATTACATCACCATGGGCGGCATGTTCACCCTGCTGAAGGTGCGCAATGGGCTCACGAGCTACGCGGACCCAGGCTGGTACGAGCATCCGCCCGGTGAACGAGCAGACCTCGCAAGCCAGGCAGAGCTGCAGCGCGATGGCATCAAGGTACCGAGCTGAGTTTCACATGAAAAAAGTACGCCTGTTCTCAATCGCCCTCCTCCCCTTGGTAGGGGCATGCGTCTCTACCAACGTCGACGTGCCGCGTGATCATCCCGCCAACCCGGCCGCCCCGGTGGCTCAATTAGCAACGACGCCAGCGCTTGTGACCACGGCTTCAGCTGCCGAAGAGACTTCGCCCGCTGCACACCAGCACGGACAGGGCGAGCATGGCGGAGACGAGCAACATAGTGGACACGACCAGCATGGTTCGACACCGGCGCCCGGCGGGAGCACGCCGGTGGCCGCGGCACCTGTGGCGCCGACCGGTGCGACGAAGCAAGCCGATAAGCCTGCCGCCGAAGTCTGGACGTGCCCGATGCACCCGGAGGTCGCGAAGAGCGGGCCCGGCCAGTGCCCGATCTGCGGCATGAACCTAGTGAAGCGCGCTCCCGGGAAGGCGAAATAGTGAGAGCATTCTCGTCCGCACGTGCGGTGCTGTTGGCGCTACTCACCGCTGCCCTACCGGGCTGCGTCTCGGAGAACAGCGCCTTCCAAGACGTGAACAAGGTGGTGGCCGGTCGAACGGGGCACGCGGTGCACTGGTCGCACCTCGGCGGCGAAAGTGAAGCGCAGAAGGCGACCCAAGAGGCGCTTTCGAAGCCTCTCACCGCCGAGACCGCCGTTCAGGTGGCTTTGCTCAACAGCGCTGAGCTCCAGGCAGCGTTTGAAGCAGTCGGGGTTGCCCGCGGGGACCTGGTCAGCGCATGGCGTATTCCCAATCCGACTGCGGAAGCGGCAGTGCGTTTCCACGACGAGGGGAGCCCCGCGCTCGACTTCTCGCTGACGGAGGACTTGTCGGAGCTGGTCTTCCTGCCGCTGCGCGTGGGCGTGGCCAATGCCGAGCTCGATGCCGCCAAGCTCGAGGTCGCGGGCCAGGCCATGGATCTCGTGTTCCGAGTTCGTGCCGCTTTCTACAGCTACCTAGCTGATCAACAGATCGTCGAGCTACGCGGCACCGTGCTCAAGGCGCTCGAGGCTTCGGCGACGACTGCACAAGCCCTGCATGATGCTGGCAACATCACCGACCTTGACCTTGCCAATGAGCAAGTGCTCTACGACGAGGCGCGCGTGAACCTCGCTTCCGCACAAACGAACATCGCGGCATCTCGCCAGCAACTCAGCTCTCTTCTCGGCCTGTGGGGCCGCGGGGACTCGTGGAAGGTCGAGGCCCGGCTCGCGGAGCCGGGTGACGTGCCACTGAATGATCTTGAGACCAAAGCGGTGCAGAGCAGCATCGACCTGCAGGCCATTCGGCACCGCTACGCCGCTGCCGCAAAGCGAGCGAATCTCGAACGGGCCAACGGGCTGCTCCCTGAGCTGAAGGCCGGCGTCGGAGTCGAGCGTGAGGACGACGAGTGGAGCTATGGCCCCCTCGCCGAGGTCGAGGTGCCGCTCTTCTATCAGCGCCAAGGCGAGGTGGCTCGAGCTCGAGCCCAGATGCGCCGGCAAGGTCAGCTCCTGCGGGCTCGCGGAGTGCAAGTCCGCTCGGCCGCCCGCACCGTGGCGATGCGAGTTGCAGCAACGCGCGATCGCGCCAACTACTTCAAGAACGTGCTGCTGCCTGCGCGTCAGCGCATTCTGAACCAGACGCAACTGCAGTTCAATGCGATGAACCTGTCGGTCTTTCAGCTGCTGCTCGCCAAGCGCGATCAGGTGGAGACGGCGCGGTTGTACGTCGAAGCACTGCGCGACTACTGGCTGGCACGGGCCGAGGCCGAACAACTTCGATCAGGGCGACTCACGTCGGGAGCCGCCGCCGTCCTCACGGATGTCGCGACGAGCAGTAGGGGCGGGGCGCAGCACTGACCAATCGCACACCGCCCTCTGCTCCGGTCACTGGCTCCGGTCACTGGCTTCGAGCACCTAGCCCGCGCCGTCCCCAGGGGGGCCAGGATGCTAACGTCCCTTTTCGATGCCCACCCAGCACTCGTGAACTTCACCGCCCTTCGCATCCGCCTTGCTGCGTCGGCCGAGATAGTTTGGCCGGGCGCAATGTTTGCATGGACCGGCGCAGGCCCAGGTGGGCCGTCTACCCTGACAATGCCATGCGAACCATACCTACTATTGCGACGGTCGCTACTCTTCTCTCTTTGCTAGTTGGCTGCGGGGGCGGAAACGCGCCGCCAGAGACGCCTGCTGAGGATCCGACGCCGCCGCAGGCTGAAGCGCCGGCCGCTCAACCGGCACCCAGCGACGGCCAACACACCATGCCCGACGGTACGACCATGCAGGGCGACCAGCACGATCACTCACAGCATGAGAAGTAGGACCCGCTAGCGTCAGCGGTGCAGGTCAGCCGACGCCGCATGTGACCGTGCACGTAAGCTTCGTAGCTCGCAGAGCGGGCAGGCAACATCTGAAGCCGCCGAGTGATCGTCCGGCGCGATAGTTGCTAGCTTGGTGGACATGCAACGCCCTGTCACGAGCGCGCTAGTTGGCGCCATCCTAGCCCTTGGGTGCGGTTCGACGCCTGCCAAAATTGACCAGCTTCAGGCAGTCGATCCCGCGCTTACTCCTGTTAGCGATCTGAGCGCCGACCCGGGCACGCTCGAGATCGAGCTCGAAGCACTCGAAGCGTCCAGGCAATACAAGGCCGGCCGCGACACGCCGGTTTGGGCGTACAACGGCACCGTGCCGGGCCCGCTCATTGACGCCCACGTCGGGGAAAGACTGGTAGTGCACTTCACGAACAGTCTACCTGAATCGACCACCATCCATTGGCACGGGGTTCGGTTGCCCGCGGCGATGGATGGCACTCTTCGGATGCAAGATCCCGTGCTCCCGGGCGGGTCGTTCGAATACGAGTTCGAGCTCAAGGATCCTGGGCTGTTCTGGTTTCACCCGCACATCCGTTCGGACGAGCAGGTCGAGAAGGGGTTGTATGGTGTGATTCGCGTCCGCGGCTATTCAGAGCCTGAAGTTGACCAAGAGTCCATTTGGGTCCTGGACGATGTGAACGTCCTGCCCGACGGTTCGCTCTCGATGTACCTGGACGACAACTCCAAAATGCTCGGTCGGCAAGGCAACACGCTTTTGATCAATGGTGAGCCGAACGCGCGGCTCACATGGCGTTCCGGTACTCTCCAGCGTGTGCGCATCGTGAACGTCGCAAACGGACGCTTCTTCAACCTCTCCCTGCCCGGTTACCGTTGGCGCGTCATCGGGACGGATGGAGGGCTACTCCCCGAAGCTTTCGAGACCGAGCGGCTACTACTCTCGCCAGGCGAACGCTACGACATTCTCGTCATTCCCAACGAGAAGCCCGGCACGGAGCTTGCGCTGATGAACGATTCTTACGAGCGTGGGCACGACACC
>DATAKF010000331.1:0-14113 GCA_036261775.1 Polyangiaceae bacterium
AAACTGATCGTTCACCATGACATTCCCCGGTTTGATGTCCCGGTGGATGATGGTTTGCTCGTGAGCGTATTGAACAGCGGAGCAGATGCGATCGAATGCGACTAACTTCTGTTCCAGGGACCAGCGAAAGGTTGCCATCGACTCCAGGGTTCCGTGGCCCATCAAGGGCATCGCATAGGCAAGACCGCTATCATCGATCTCAAGTAGATCCATCACGCAGCCTGGCTGGACGCCCGCTTGTTTCTGGCGTTTTCGCTCTCCCAGTCGTTGAAGTGCCTCAGCCCCCCGGCGGAAGCGCCAGAGCGTCAAATCTCTTTGAAGAAGCCCAGCTCGGAGCACCTTGACCGCGACAGATGAGCCATCCCGTCTCTTCGCTTCCCATACGTCAGCGAACGCTCCTTGCCCAATCACTTTGATCAGCGTCGCTCCCGCGACAATCGATCCTGCACGAGGCTGAAACCCAGAAGTGATCTTGTCACTCAAGTCGGAGATTCGAGTATTGCGATTCGTGCCCGAGTTGGCTGAGCCAATGTCCTGACCCCAGGCTACGGTGCGAGGCGAGCTGTGCTTCTCGACAAGTAACCGCTCAAGCTCCATCACGAGCGCACCAACATTCTCCTCAACGCCGCTCTCGACGGGCTTCCTTACTAGATGCGCAACGGCTTGCGGCATTTCGTCCGCGGTTGTAATAACGATCGCTTGCTTCAGATTGAGGCCGAGCGGCAACGCGTCGTCACCGATGCCAACGCACACAGGCGTAATACGCATCCCTGGATCCACTTCGGCCGCACGCAGA
Source organism: Polyangiaceae bacterium (assembly GCA_036261775.1). Taxonomy (GTDB): domain Bacteria; phylum Myxococcota_A; class Polyangia; order Polyangiales; family Polyangiaceae; genus PMG-095. The sequence continues at coordinate 797 of DATAKF010000331.1, forward strand.
GCAAAGTCCACCTCGGCTCGCTGATACGTCGCGCTGCTCGAGGCGCTGCTAACGAGAACGACGAAGTTGCGCGTTCCTGTGATCGCACGCCGAATGGTCGTCTCCCAGTCCTGCCCCTTCGGGACTTCCTCTGCAAAGAAGACACTCGCGGTTCGCGGAAGCATTGACCGTAGGGTGCGCGCCCAATTGGCGTTCTCGCTAGCGTAGGAAATGAAGTAGTCGTAGGCCTTTTGCACGAAGGAGATGCTCTCTGGTCTTAAGATGCGTGTCGGCTGCTTTGTGACCGATACCCATAGTCATTTGCTCCGATGCTGAGGTCCCTCGTAGTTCGTCCCCACGGTTCCCGCGCGAGCGGGCGCGCCGCTCATCCGCCGGGACTCGCTCGGCTTGGTTCACGGAAGAAGTCACCACCGCACTGTGCTCTTGGATGCGGCGCTGTACATCATGGCCCAAACGCCTACCGCCTCGTCACCTTCCAAAGTATCGACACAAGCCTCCTCACCAACCGCAGCGCCCGCTCCGCCTCCCCCGCGCGCACGTGCCGCCACGCGATCGCCTGACGCAGCGCATGCTGCGTCTCTCTCGCGCTCCCCGCCGCCGTATGGAACCGCGCACGCTTGTTTCCCGGATCCGACATTGCCGCCTCGGCGACGTTCAAGCCGATGCTGCTTGCCGCGCGCCGTAGCTGATCCTCCAGCGCCTTATCGCGTTGTTTGATGCGCGGCATCAACGGAACCAAGGCGTCGATCAAATTGAGGCTGAGCTCTTCGAGTTCGTACATCATCGTGAAACTCCGTTCGTTGTTCGGCTTCGCTGCTTGCGAGCCATACCCAGCCCCAACAGCCGTGCGCGGAGGAGCTGTCGGGGCTGCGAGCGAAGCGAGCACCGGCGAAGCCGGCTTGGCCTCGACGGCGACGAGCACACGGCCACAATCAAATTCAACCGAGCAAGCAGCAGACGTACGGAATCGCTACGTCGCTTAGGCTCGTGAGCGAGAGCGGGCTGCGCCCGGGCGCGGGCTTCGCCCGGGAGCCGCCTGCGGCGGGGAACCTTCGGGGTGCCTTCGGGGTGAGAGGTACCTTCGGGGTTCCGCCCTGCGGGCGGGGAACCTTCGGGGAGAGAGGCTGCGCCTGCGGCGGGTTTCGAGAACCCGGCTCCGCCGCACCCGCGCGTAGCGCGCACCCGCGCGTAGCGCGCACCCGTCACCCGAGCGAAGCTCGCACCCGCGCGCAGCTCGCACCCGGGCGAAGCCCGCCCCCGGCGAAGCCGCATCCCGCGCGCAGCGCGCACCCGGGCGAAGCCCGCTCCCGGCGAAGCCGCATCCCGAGCGCAGCTCGCACCCGGGCGAAGCCGCATCCCGAGCGCAGCTCCCACCCGGGCGAAGCCCGCTCCCGCACGCGCCTTGCGCGGCGCTCTCGCTCTCGTCCGCCCAGCGCGACCGAAAACCACCACGTTAGCTTCTGCAATCAAGCTGCAGCTGGGCAGCCCCCAGAAACGAAGAAAGCCCCGAAGTTTCCTTCGGGGCTTCTTGGTTGCGCGGGCCCGCAACTCGACTTTCCTGCCCAGCAATTTCAAGACCTTGCAGAGGTGTGGGTGCCGTTCGAGGAGGCGATTGTGATTGGGTGGCGGTAATCGCCGTCAATATACCGCTCGCTGGCGTTGGGGCGATGTGCCGCTGCGCTCCTTCCTGAGGCGCAAATGCTGCGCAAAACTCAGGGTTGGTTCGACGTTCCCAACCAGACTAACGTCCCGGCCCAGATGACGGGCCTCTCTATCGATCGGTGCTGCGCGAATCGGAGCAGACGACATGAACTGTGAGGTCGCGCGCGCAGTCGTTCGGGGCGGGGTGGCAACCCTGGCGCTCGGTGGCTTGATTCTTTTGGGTTCTCGCAACCTCGCCCATTTCGACGCGGCGCTGGTGGCCTACACGTTCTCCGTACTCTTCGCGACGTTCGGCCTCACCTACCGTTACTCGATGTGGCTCTCGCGGCCTCCGACGGCGCTTTTCTGGCGACGTGGTTGGCAAGCCTTCGTACGGAAAGGCTGGCGATTTCGCAACGCCCGTTTCTGGGTGTCGAGCTTCAGCCTCGACATTCTGGCCAACCGCTTCATCGTGCAACGCAGCCGGCTGCGGGGCTTGACGCACCTGCTGATCATGTGGGGTTGCTTGTTGGCGGTAGCGATCACGTTTCCGCTGGTGTTCGGTTGGCTGCATTTCAGGCCTGTAGTCGGCGACCTCGCGCTCTACGAGGCCGTCGTGTTCGGCTTCCCTGCCTTCCGCTTCCCGCACGATTCGACGATCGCGTTTTTCTTGTTTCACGGGCTGGTGTGGGCCTCGTTCCTGGTCATCGCGGGAGTGCTGCTAGCGATGCGGCGTCGCATGCGCGAAGGGGGTGCAGGCGCGCTGCAGCGTTTCGCGGAAGACTTCATGCCGCTGATCCTGCTGTTTGCCGTCAGCCTCACGGGGCTCATGCTCACGGCTAGCTACACCTGGATGAAGGGTTATGGCTTCACCTTCATCGCGATTCTGCACGCCATCACGGTGATCGGGACTTTCGTCTGGCTCCCGTTCGGAAAATTCTTTCACATCTTCCAGCGCCCGGCCCAGCTCGGTGTCGGCCTCTACAAGGACATGGGGCGCGTGGAAGAGAAAGCGCTGTGCCGTCGCTGTGGGCACGGCTTCAGCTCACGGACACACGTGCTCGATCTGATCGAGGTGGAGCGGCAGTTGGGCTACCGCTACGAGATCCCCGGCAGCGAAGCCGAGCACTACCAATGGATCTGTCCGCCGTGCCGGCGTGCGTCTTTCGTCATGGCCCAAGGGCTCATGTGGCGCGAGGTAAGAGGAGGCGCGCCGTTGACAGCGCGCGCCGGCTTGCTGCCAACGCCGACGTACGTGAACAGCGGCCGCGGTGAAGGTCCCCTGGATACCGACGACGCGGAGAACTTCCACCCATGACCAAACTACCGACGCCTGAGCTAGACCTGGGCATCATCGGCGAATTTGGCCCCTTTCGGGCCTACGCCAGTGACATTCGCATCGACGGCGGCGTCGTGCCGGACAAGACCGTCAAGACGCATTGCTGCTTCTGTGGGCAGCAGTGTGGCGTGCAGCTGAAGGTGAAGGACAACACGATCGTCGGCATCGAGCCCTGGTACGAGTTCCCTTTCAACCGGGGCATGCTGTGTCCGAAGGGCGTCACGCGCTACTTGCAGCAGGCGCACCCCGATCGGCTGCTCCACGCCTACGAAAAGGATTCGAGCGCGGGCTCGGGCTTCCGAAAGCTCGGCTACGACGCTGCCATCACGCGAGTCGCCGAAGCCATCGAGCGCATCCAGCGTGAGCATGGGCCCAATGCGTTCGCTCTCTTGTCCGGCGCCAGCCTAACGACCGAGAAGACGTACCTGATGGGCAAGTTCGCCCACATGTGCCTTCGCACATCGAATATCGATTACAACGGCCGACTTTGCATGGTGAGCGCTGCCGCCGGCAACAAGAAGGCCTTCGGTATCGATCGCGCCGCCAACCCCTGGAGCGACATCCTCGGCACGGACGTCGTGCTCGTGGCGGGCGCGAACGTGGCCGAGTGCGCACCCATCACCACGAACTACATTTGGCAAGCGCGCGAGCACGGAGCGAAGATCATCGTCGTGGATCCGCGCATCACGCCGCTGGCGCGCACGTGTGACTTATTTTTGCCCATCAAGCCGGGCCGCGATGCCGCGTTGTTCAACGGCATCTTGCAGCTGATGATCGAGAACGACTGGCTGGACCACGACTTCATCGAGCAGCACACGGTCGGCTTCGATGCCTTGGCGGAGCTGGTGCGAGAATGGACGCCGCGCAAGACGGCGGAAGTCACCGGGATTGCCGAGAAGACGATCCGGCAGGCGGCAGAGCTTTGGGGTACCGCCAAGACGAGCTTCCTGCTGCACGCGCGCGGCATCGAGCATCACAGCCACGGCGTGCAAAACGTATTGAGCACGATCAACATCGTGCTCGCCTCCGGTCGCATCGGCAAACCGAGCTCGGGCTACGCCACCATCACGGGCCAAGCCAATGGGCAGGGCGGCCGAGAGCACGGCCAGAAATGCGACCAGCTGCCGGGCGGGCGCGATCTCGGCAACGCCGAGCACCGCGCCTACGTGGCCGGTGTTTGGGGCATGAACCCCGACGATCTGCCGAAGCCGGGTGTCGACGCCTACGAGCTGATGCGCAAGGCGCACTCCGGCGAGATTCGCGGCTTGCTCTCCATCTGCTTCAATCCGGTGGTGTCGCTGCCCGATAACAACTTCGTGCGCGCGGCGCTCGAAAAGCTCGATTTCTTCGTCGCTATCGATTTCTTCATGAGCGAGACCGCGCGCTATGCGGACGTGGTGCTGCCCGGCTCTCTGCAAGAAGAGGACGAGGGCACGGTCACCCAGGTCGAGGGGCGCATCATTCGCATCAACAAGGCCGTCGATTGCCCGGGCGAAGCCCGCCAAGACTGGCGCATCATTCAGGACATCGCCAAGGCGCTGGGGCGCGAGCAGGGGTTGACCTTCGAGAGCCCGAAGCAGATGTTCGAAGAGCTTCGCATCGCGTCAAAAGGCGGCGTGAGCGACTACTCGGGCGTGACCTACGAGCGCATCGACGAGCTGATGGGTGTGTTCTGGCCTTGTCGCAGCGAAACTCCCACCAGTGCTCCCGAGCCCGGTCCACAGGGCACGGTAAGGCTCTTCGAGCCGGGCTCATGGAACCCGGTCGCCAATGGCGCCGGCCCGTTCTATTTTCCCGACGGTAAAGCGCGCTTCAACCTCACCCCGTACGTGGGCCCGGCCGAAGACGTGGACGCTCAGTATCCGATCATCCTGACGACCGGACGAGTGGTAAGCCAGTTTCTTTCGGGGAATCAGACACGCCGGATCGGGCCGCTCGTCGATCACTACCCGGAGCCGCGAGTGGAGATTCACCCCAAGCTCGCCGCACGGCTCGAGATCGCCGACGGCGACTGGACCACGGTCGAGAGCCGGCGCGGTACCTGCACGCTGCGCGCGTCGGTGGTCACGACCATCCGACCCGACACCGTCTTCATTCCTTATCACTGGGGTGGTCGCAAGAGTGCCAATCAGCTCACTATCTCGGCCCAAGACGCGATCTCGAAGATCCCTGAGTACAAAGTGTGCGCCGTTCGCGTCGAGAAGGCCGACTCTCAGCCCGACTACGCGGCCGCGCTCGAGTCGCAACAGTAAAGGAGCATGAACCCGCGATGGCTGTTCCCGAGATTTTCGAATTTTTCGTCGACCCCGGCCGCTGTATCGGCTGCCAGTCATGCATCCAGGCCTGCGCTCAATGCGACACCCACAAGGGACAGTCCATGATTCAGCTCGACTACGTCGACCGCGCTCGCTCGACGCAGACGCTGCCCGTCATCTGCATGCATTGTGACTCGCCTACCTGCGCGGAAGTATGCCCGGCCGACGCCATCAAACGCACCGAAGACGGGATTGTCCAAACCGCCCGAAAGCCGCGCTGCATCGCCTGCAACAACTGCGTGCTGGCTTGTCCATTCGGCGTTCCCAAGATGAACACGCGCATGAATCTGATGATGAAATGCGACATGTGCTACGACCGCACCTCGGTGGGGCTCAAGCCTATGTGCGCCTCGGTCTGTCCGAGCCAAGCATTGGCCTTTGGCACGCGCGAAGAGATGGCCAAGTTGCGCCCTCGCGCGAAGCCGGTGAATACGTTTCAGTTCGGCATGCAGACCATCCGAACGAAAGTAAATGTCATGGTCCCCGCTGACGCGCCGCGCGAGCTCATCGACGTCACGGCAGCCATGCACGAACCGACGATCGGCCACGACGTGCTGGAAGACGTCTTCGACAACGAGGGCTGAGCATGACCGAACCCACGACCGACATTCCCGAGCCCATCGGCCCGCGTTCAGTACCGCCAGACCGAGCAGCCCCGGAGCGGCAACCGCGCTGGCGGCGCGATTTTCCCGTCGACTGGAGTGAGGACGACTTCGTTTCTCGCCGAGATCTCGTCAAGTACGTTGTCTTGACCAGCGCGGCCTTTGCGGCCGGGCAGCTTTGGCTCGTGTACGAGACCATCTTCCGGCGGCGTCGGGCCGAAGCTCGACCGCAGGCGGTCGCGTCCGTCGACGAGCTCGCAGTGGGTCAGGCGAAGACGTTCAAATACCCGGAAGGCAGCACCCCCCGCCTCTTGGTGAGGACGGGTCAGCGCGCATTCGTCGCCTACGACCAGCAGTGTACGCATTTGCAATGCCCGGTCGTGCCCGTGGTAGAGCAGGGCAAGCTGCACTGTCCCTGTCATAACGGCTGGTTCGATCTCCAAACAGGAGACGCCATCGCGGGGCCGCCACAACGACGACTGCCTCGCGTCCTGCTGGAAGTGCGCGACGAGACCGTCTACGCGACAGGCGTCGAGGACGGCGGCGGATGAACAGGAGACGCTCGAACCATGCCGGGCGCCTGACAATCATCAACGCGATGCTGCTGTTCGTGGTGCTGATTGTCGTGCTGCAGCTGTGGTTGCTGACGGCCTCGGTCAACGCCTACCTCGGTGGCGACACTTCCGTTACGTCGCCGGCGGCTCTGGTGAGCCTGGTGTGTCTCGGGCTCAACCTCGGGCTCCTTCGCTACCTGCATCGGTTGAACTAACATGGCGGTGGGGTCCACGCCGAGCCTGACGGGGCGCCTCGCGAGCGGTATCCAGGGCCTATTTCCCGGCTACTTCGCGCTCGTGATGGCGACCGGCATCGTCTCCATTGCGTTGAAGCTATTGGCCATGCCGTGGCTCGCCATGGCGCTGCTCTGGATCAACGCGGCCGCTTACGCGACTTTGCTCGTCCTATTCTTGGTACGCGTTGCCCTGTACCCCCGCAGCGTGCTGAACGACCTGGGCGATCACGCGCGTGGGCCAGGTTTTTTCACGCTGGTCGCTGGCACGTGCGTGTTCGGCACCCAGCTCTTGGTGGTCGTTCAGGAAGTAGCGGCCGCCCGCATACTCTGGTTCGCGGGCATCGGCCTCTGGCTGCTCGTCATGTACACCTTCTTTACGGCCGTGGTCGTGCGTGAAGAGAAACCAACGCTGGAGAAAGGCATCAACGGAGCGTGGCTGCTCGCGATCGTGGCGACTCAGGGCGTGTCCGTGCTCGGGTCGCTGCTCGCTCCTCACCTCGTGGCAGTCGAGCCGGCGTTGTTCTTCGCGCTCTGCATGTATCTGCTGGGTGCGATGCTGTACCTGACGATCATCACTCTGATCTTCTATCGATTTACGTTCCTGCCGATGACCATGGCTCGACTGACTCCGCCCTACTGGATCAACATGGGCGCAGTCGCGATCACGACGCTGGCGGGTTCGACGCTTTTGTTGGCACGTCAAGCATCGCCACTTCTCAGATTGCTCGAGTCATTCCTCACCGGCTTCACGCTCTTCTTCTGGGTGACAGCCACGTGGTGGATTCCGCTGCTCATCATCCTGGGCATCTGGCGTCACGCCGTTCGGCGCTTTCCTGTCAAATACGACCCGCAGTACTGGGGCATGGTGTTTCCTCTAGGAATGTACACGGTGTGTACGTTCCGGTTGGCACGAGCGCTCAACCTCGAGGCCCTGCTCGCAATCCCGCAGCGCTTCGTTTATGTCGCCCTCACGGCATGGGTAGCCGTATTCGTCGCGATGCTGCACGGCCTGCTTGCGCCGCCCGCGCCGAACGTCGACCAGCCCGCGGCAGCTGATCCGCCGCGGGTCTAGCCGCGGCAGCCACGAGCGCAACGCACGATTTGCGCGTCTTTCCGCAGAAACTGCGCCACCATCGTGCGAAGCAGTCGTGGATTGCGGCGCTCTACGCGGCTCGGATTTTGCTCCTGTTGCATGGAAAGTGTCTGCTGCACTACCGTCCACCCTTTCCGAGCGATCACTGCTGCGGCAGAGCGAGGCGCAAACGTCGGTTCGCGCGCCGCTTTCTTGCTTGAGAAAGGGCTTTCGGCCGTTCTTCTGGCTGGCTGCCATTTTCGCGATAGCCATCGTGCCGACCTGGCTATTGATTCTCGGCGGCAAGCTGCAAGCGACGTCGTACGTCGATGCGACGAGCTGGCATGCGCACGAGATGGTCTTTGGCTTCGTCGGCGCAGTCATCGCGGGCTTCTTGCTCACCGCCGTTGGGAATTGGACCCAACGCGAAACCGCCACCGGGCTACCCTTGTTGGCGCTCGCCGCGCTCTGGCTCGCAGGTCGTTTGGCGATGGCCTGCTCAGCCATGCTGCCGACAGTCGTGGTCGCCGTCGCCGACCTGACGTTCTTGCCAGCACTCTTTATCGCGCTAGCGCGGCCCGTGTTAGCCGCGAAGAACTACCGAAACGTCGTGGTACTAGCGATTATCGCGGCCTTTTTCGGCACCAATCTCTGGCTGCACCTCGTAGCGCTCAGTATCTCGTCGGCAGGGAGCGCGCGCCGGCCCGCGCTGCTGGGCGTCGATCTCGTTCTGTTGCTGATCACGATCATCTTGGGTCGCGTGCTGCCGATGTTCACGCGCAACGCAACTGGGGCAAGCTCGGTTCGTTCGATTCCGCTGCTCGACAAGTGCGCCATTGGCTCCGTGGCGGCCCTCGGCCTGGCCGATGCGCTCGTCCCGGCAACTCGCGTCGCGGGTGCCGTAGCCGTCATCGCAGGGGTGCTCTCACTGGCGCGAGCCAGCCATTGGGGCGCGCGTCACTCGTCCCAGCAACCGCTGCTCTGGGTATTACACGCCGGCCAGGCTTGGCTCGTGGTGGGCTTGGTGCTGCGCGGAGCCGCGCTGCTCGGCGCCCCTGCGCTCGCCTCCCCGGCGACGCACGCGCTCACGGTAGGCGCCATCGGCTCGCTCACGCTCGGCATGATGGCGCGTGTGGCACTCGGACACACGGGGCGGATGCTGGCCGCGCCAAAGTCGATCGCCGGCGCCTTTTTGGCGCTCAACCTGGCCGCTTTCGTGCGCGTGTTCGTGCCCCTGCTCGCGCCCGCCTGGTACTTCGCCGGGCTGGTCGCGACCGCTGCGCTGTGGGTCACCGCTTTCGCGATTTTCGTCGTGGTCTACACACCCATCTTGGCGGCACCGCGCGTCGACGGAAAGCCAGGCTGAACGGTGACGATGCGCCTTCCGATGTACCCAGCGCACCCAGAACGCGTTTGTTGGGGTTGCGATCGCTACTGCCCCGCCCACGACATGGTTTGCGGCAACGGCAGTGAGCGCACGGCACATCCCGCCGAGCTGCTCGGAGACGACTGGGCAGAATGGGCTGCCGAGCTCCGAGGCGACGTATCGACGCCGGATCCTTCCGCCCAACCAGACCCTATCAACACGCCCGACGAGCACGCCGACTGTGCGCGGCGTTCGTGTCGTCCGCCGGTCGCGCACGATTTGCGATCCCCGCAAGCTCTGCGCCCGACGTGAGGCGTAGCCGTTGGCTGCGACACGTCATTCCGGCGTTTTTAGCTGTTCGTCGCGCTGCAGCTGGCCGAGAGCGCGGTGGCACCAATCCTGCTTTGTCCGTCGCGGGAACGACCCAAACAGGAGGAATGCCGTCATGCGCCGAGACAAGATGAAGAGGTCCCTCGAACGGCTGGGAATTCCGGTCGATGACTATCGTGTCTTAAAGCTCCTGCCGCTGATCTATGTGGCTTGGGCCGATGGAAAGATGGAGGACGTCAAGCAGGATCGGATTCACTACTTTGCAGCTCGCGAGTACGACCTGAGCCCAGCTGGCGTGGCGGTGCTGAATCGATGGCTCAGCAAACGGCCTTCCGACGCCTACATCGCCGAAGGACTGCACGACATATTCATGCTCGCACAAGCCGAGGACGAGATGGAGGTCGACTTCAGCGAGCTGCCAGCGCTGGTGTCGTATGCTGAAGGGATTGCGCGAAGCACCGCGAACGCACTCGATCAACCCGAGGCCGTGTCGCCGGCTGCGGATCAAGCCATCGACCAGATCGCTCGCGAGCTGCACATCGACCACGGCGAGAGCTGGGGCAGGCTGCTCGGCGAGCTGCGGCAGGCCAGCTAACCGTTAGGGCTCAAATCTCCGAGTAAGCACGAGAGATCACGCGCCGGGCGACCGATTGCACCCCCGTGTGCTCGTAGTAGTTGGTCAGCGCGTCCAGCGTCGCCGCAATGACGTCCAGCTTGTCATCGGCGAACGTCATGTATTGTCGTACGCGGTCCAAGATCCCGGCCTGGTCGACGCCCTTGGACGTTGTAAGCTCCGTCAGTGTTCCCCCGGCTGCGGCGATGTTCTTCTGGATGACCGCCTTCTGCTCTTCGGCGCCATGTCCCGGCAAAAACTTCGAGACGGCGTTGAACAGCTTGTTGTCCGTGAGGGACGAGCTCGCGACGGCAGACGAAATCTTTTCGACGAAATTCGGCCCCAGGGGCAGCACGCAATCGAGGGCGACGAACGCGGCTAGCCGCATCGCGTCCGCCTTCGCGTAGCTACCGAGTGCGCCAGCAAAATCTGCGACACCGTCACCGGGGCTACCATTGACGAAGCTGAACGACGCAAGCTCGCAAGCGAACTTGATGCCGGCGTCTACAGCCTGCGCGGTCTCCGGCTGCGGCGTAATCGCCGTCAGGAAGCTCAGGTCCAGCTTCTGCCCGATCAGGTTGAGCGCCGACGCCGCGACTAGCGCTTTGTCCAGGCTATCGACCATCTGAAAACACCAGACGGACTTCTGGTAGCCGTGCGCGGGGTCCGTGTAGAGCTGAATGGCGCGCTCGCCTACCTGCTGGATCAAGCTTTCATCACTCTCGCCCGTCTCGTCCTTGATCAGCTCGTCGAAGTTGGTGATGTTCTTCCACTGCCCCGGCGCCACGAAGTCGAGCGCGCGCAGTACGGCGCCGGTCACGCTGGTGCCGGGCAGGTCATTGACTAGCTTGAAAATGGGGTCGTCACTGTCGCTCATAGGTTTCTCCTGCTGATGGCCGGGCTAGTTCGTCGCTGGGTTGAAGGAACGCAGATGTTCGAGGTCGAATCGTTCGAGCAGCGCCTTGCGGGCCGCGTGATCGAGCTGCTGTGAGGAGACCTTGACTTGCCAACGGTCGGCGACCAGCGCCGTCGATTGGTTCTTACCGATCGTCGTCAACGGCGCGTCGCCGAGCTTTTCGGGGGCTTCCGCAAACTTCTTGCGCGCACTCTCGTTCTGCACGAGATCGCTGATCGATAGGATCGCATCAGCCCCTTCTTTCGTGTATTTGGCCTGGACGAAGCCGTCCTTCTCCTGCTCGAAGGTACGCTTGAAGCCATCGACGCCGTCCGCGGGGAAGAACTTGTTGAGTTGGTCGCCTTCGGCTGCTTTAGGGCTGGGCGCAGAGCCCTTCGCCTCGGTCTGCTTGTCGGCCGTCTCTTGCGCGGCCTCCCAGCGCTTGTTCTCCTTGTTGCAGCCAACGTGGGCCACGAGCAGAAAACAGCTCGCCACTAGCCAAATCGACCATCGCATCATGTGCTCATCTTTCTTCTCCCTGCCGCGCTGACGCGCAAGCAAGGCTGGGGGCCAGCGTCAGCCGGCGGCGCGTCGCCGCGCTCTCCGCGGCGCACCATGTGCACCCACACACCGCCCCCGGTCAAGTCGGTTCTTTTTGGCCGTCGTGAGTCGACGACACTTGTTGCCTTTATCCAACAGCTCGGCGTGTTGAAAAGAGCTTGTCGATCCTGGCGAACAAGTCGGCGATCGCGAACGGCTTCTGCAAGAGCTCCGTTTCGGCCTTGATCACGCCTTCCCGCACGAGCGCATGCTTCGGCGTTGCGGACATGAGCAGCGTGGCGAGCCGCGGATTGAGCAGCTTCGCTTGTCTGACCAAGTCTGCACCAGATGCGCCGGGCAAGCCGACGTCGCTCAGCAGTGCCGCGGGCGGCGGTCCCGCCATCAAGCGATCCATCGCTAGCTCAGCACAGTCCGCTTCGCTGACCTCATAGCCTTCGTCTTTCAGCGCACGCGAAACGAAGGTACGGATTAGCGGTTCGTCATCAACGACCAGAATGCTCCGCCCCGCCGTTTCGGGTCCGCCACAGCCCGCTCGGAGCTGAGTGCCAGACTGCGAGCGGGCGGGCCCCCGATGGCTCGAGCTTGCCGCGGTGGGCAGTGCGAGGCAAACGACAGCCCCGGTCGCCGTATCCGCGATCCAAAGGCACCCGCCCTCTGCCTCAGCCACCAATCGGCACGAGGTGAGCGCCAGCCCGTGCTCGTGTTGACCGACAGCCGGGGGGGCGAACACTCGCTTTCGCGTGTCCAGCGGCAGCGGGGCGCCTTCGTCCGCGACCCGGAATTCCGTGCAATCGGGGCGGGGGGAAACCACGAGGATCACCTTGGTACCCTCAGGTGCGCGTCGCAGCGCGTGCTCAATCAGACTCACCAGCAAGCGCCGCAACAGGCTCGGGTCGACCTCCAGCTCGTCGGCGAAGCTCAGGGCCTCGAAGGTCACCCTAGAGGGGCTCATGCTCGACGCGAAATCAGCTACCAAACCGTTGAGGAACGGGCGAAGCCTGACGGTCTGGCGCTGAGACGGGCCCCGGAGCATGTGCCGACGCTAGGCGGCTCGACGCCGAGCGCCTATCCTGGAGTTCCATGACTCGGTGCGAGAAAAGCTGTGAGCGCTAGCCGGAGGCAAAGCCGCTTTCCGCGATGATCTGAAGAATTGACTACAAATAGGTCCGGAGGCTAATTCACCAGATCACCAGACCGGCGGAGGTCGCCGGGGTCGAGCTGGAGTAACCTCGGCGTCGCAACGTATGCCCACGCCACCCGCACCGCCTGAAGCAGAAACACCGGATGACATCGGTGGCAGCAAACGGGGAGGCGCCCCGTTCCCGATCACAGCGCAGGACATCGGCCTCGACAGGCGGAGCGCCGAGGAACTGCTCCTGGCGCTAAAATACGCGGTAGACGTCGTCGACGCTGTTCGTGATGGGCTGGTCGTGCTCGACCGCGAGCTGCGCGTGAGCTCGGCGAACACGGCTTTCTTGCGAGCATTTGGCCTGGACCTGAACGGAATCTTGGGACGGCGCCTGGTCGATCTGGGGCGTCCGGAGCTGGCCACGGTGGCGCTGACCAGAATGCTTCAGGAGCTAGCTATTCAGGGCATCAGCGACTTTCAGGTCGAACAGGCCGACCCGGTCGACGGCAAGCGCTCGTTCCTACTCAACGGTCACCCCATCGACGGTACCGACTTGTGCCTGCTCGCCTTCCAAGACGTGACGCAGATTCAGTCGGCACGGATCGCGCAACGTAAAGTCGAAGACGACGTCCGAGCCTACCAGGAGCGAGTCAAGCGCATGTCC
>DATAKF010000366.1:0-10689 GCA_036261775.1 Polyangiaceae bacterium
GGACAGGCTTGCAAATCAGGGGATTGATAAGGTCGGGAAGGGGTAGGGCTTCGCCAAGGGGTCAGGAGTCAGGGGGCAGGCGGCAGGCGGCCACGCTGCTGAGTGGGTCGGCGGAGGGGCTACGGATTGCGGGCACGTAGACCAGTCCGCTCCCGAGATGACGCCCGAACCGCACGGCCGCCTCACAAGCAACTCACGAATGCGGTCCCGCAGAATGGTTCAGATTGGCTGCGATGCACAGCGACTTCGTCACGCAAGCCAGAAAAGCTCTCGCCCTCCGCGCACGTCGCAAACCATTCCACCGGCGACTCGCCGCACCGTGGTGCGGCGAGATCACCACCGCTGCCAAGTGCCCGGCTGCCGGCACGTGACTTTCGTCGACGTGCATCACCTTCGCGCGCGCGCGGAAGGCGGTGACCACGACGCGGAAAACCTGCTAACGCTGTGCGGTACTCATCACCGGGCGTGCCATCGCGGCGACTTGCGCATCGAAAGAGCTTTGACTGGCGTGCTCGAATTTCGCCATGCAGATGGGACTACCTACGGCGAAGCGCCTCCGGCTGGCGTCATCGACGTGACGGCTCGCGCACTCAAAGCCCTACGAAATCTCGGCTTTGGCGAGCGAGAAGCCCGCGACGCTCTTCACGAAGTCCGCGCCCACGTGGGTATTGGAACCCCGAACCGCGACGATGCCAGCACTCCGACTGACCACCGCCTTGTCGAGGCTCTGGTCCGCAGCGCGCTCGAATTGTTGACACGAAATAGCCGGGAGAAGGCGTCATAGCGCCGCCGACGAATGCGCAGCGGCTCGCCTGCCGACCCGCCTGGTGCGAGCACTCGAACGGACACGCCATCGGCGCACGCCCTGGCGTCGTCGTGGCCGAGATACCATTCAGCCGGCGACGCGGGCTGAGCGCTCAACCTCTTTGTCCCGGTCATGGTTCACCGGGTCGAGCATTTCTTTCTCGGCTTGTGGCCAGCTCTCGTCGCACTCAAAGGGGCCGCTTGCGGCACGCCTCTTGCTGGGTCGGGAAGCCGTATGACGAAAAGCCATCGCAGCGCGGGTGTTATCGTGAGCCTCCTTTTGGCGGGCACCGCCCTAGGTGGGCTCACGCTCTTCCTGGTTCGCCGTCGGGGCGAACAAGGGGAGAAGCCGACCGAGCTCGAGGACTCATGGCGGGACAGCTGGCTGACGGACGATGTGCTGGATTTGCCGACCGCCTCCAGCGCGCCCGCGACTAACGGCGCTGGCGAAGCAGATACGAGCCGCGACGACGACCTGGCCGACATCTTCGATCGCCCCCGGAGCCAATAGGGGCCGGCGCCGCCGGAACAAGCCGAAATATCCCGGCGGGATCTCCTAGAGGCTGGCCGGGTCGGGTCGTGCTAAATGCCGACCCCCTCATCATGTCCACCCGTACGGCTGCCGAGCTTCGCAGCGCATTCTTAGGTTTCTTTGCCCGCAACGGCCACGAGGTCGTGCAGAGCGGCCCTGTGGTGCCGCCCAACGATCCGACGTTGATGTTCGCCAACGCCGGCATGGTCCAGTTCAAGGACCTGTTCACGGGTCGCGAGAAGCGCGCCTACAAGCGCGCCACCAGCAGCCAGAAGTGCATCCGCATCTCGGGCAAGCACAACGACCTAGAGGCCGTCGGCCCTTCGCCGCGCCACCACACCTTTTTCGAGATGCTCGGCAACTTCAGCTTTGGCGACTACTTCAAAGAAGAAGCCATCGTCTTTGCCTGGAATTTCCTGAGCAAGGAGCTCGACCTGCCGAAGGACCGGCTGGTCATGAGCTACTTCAAGGGTGAAGAAGGCATTCCGGAAGACACGTTCGCGCGCGATCTGTGGAAGAAGCTGACCGGCTTTGGCGACGCGCAGGTGCGCGGCCTAGGCATGGCCGACAACTTCTGGGCCATGGGCGACACGGGCCCGTGCGGTCCGTGCAGCGAGATCTACTTCTTCAACGGCAACGGGCTGGATCCCGCCAAGTTCGGCGAAGAGCAGACGGCCGAGGGCGTTGGCTACTGCGAGATCTGGAACCTAGTGTTCATGCAGTTCGAGCGCAGCCTGCAAGACGGCAAGGCCAAGCTCGATCCCTTGCCGGCACCCAGCATCGACACCGGCGGCGGCCTCGAGCGCATGTGCTTGGCTGTGCAGGGCAAGCTGAGCACCTACGACACGGATCTGCTGCGCTCACTCGTCGAAAAAGCCTCCGAGATTTCGCGCAAGAAGTACGGCGCCAGCATGACGCCGGACGACGTGAGCATGCGCGTCATCGCCGATCACGCGCGCACGACCGCGATCATGATCGCCGACGGCGTGATGCCCGACCGCACCGGGCGCGAGTACGTGCTCCGCCGCGTCATGCGCCGGGCGATCCGTCACGGCCACCGCCTGGGTATCGAGAAGCCGTTCTTGCACCAGGTCACGGGCAGCGTGATCGAGCTGATGGGCGCGCAGTACCCGGAGCTGCGCGAGCGCCAAGATCTGATCGCTTCGGTCGTGGAAGCCGAAGAAGTGCGCTTCCGCCAGACCATCGAGCGCGGCCTCAACCTGCTCGAAGATCGCTTCGCGGTTATGGCCAAGACCTCCGCCAAAACCCTGCCCGGCGCCGATGCCTTCCAGCTCTACGACACCTACGGCTTTCCGCTCGATTTGACCGAGGTCATCTGCACCGAGCGCGGCTTTGCCGTCGACCAAAAGGGCTACGACGCCGCGCTCGAAGAAGCGCGAAAACGCTCGGAATTTGCCGGCATGGACCAGGCGATCGAGGGCGTGTACCGCGAGGCGCTCGCCAAGCTGCCCGAGGGCGGCGCCAAATTTACCGGCTACGAAAAGATCAGCGATAACTCCGCGATCGTCGCCATCGTGAAGGGTGGCGCCTTGGTCGACTCCGCGACGGCGGGCGACGAGGTCGACGTGGTGACGGCGGTGACGCCGTTCTACGGCGCCGCGGGCGGCCAGGTCGGCGACGCGGGCGTCATCAACACCGAGACCGGGCTCGTCACCATCGAAGACACGCAGAAGCCGGTGCCCGGCTTGGTCGTGCACCGGGGCAAGGTCACATCCGGCAGCATCAAGCTGGGCGAATCTGCCACGCTGGCTGTCGACGAAGGGCGCCGCAATCGCATCCGCCGTAACCACTCGGCGACGCATTTGCTGCACCTGGCGCTGCGCAAGGTGCTGGGCCCGCAAGCTCAGCAAAAGGGCTCGCTGGTCGGCCCTGACCGCCTGCGTTTCGACTTCACCCACGGCAAGCCCCTCACTCCCCAAGAAATCAGCCAAATTGAAGACTTGGTGAACGAGCGCACGCTCGGCAACCACCCCGTGCAAACCGACGTGCTCAACATGGACGAAGCCCGCAAGCGCGGCGCCATGATGATCTTCGAAGAAAAGTACGGAGACGTCGTGCGCATGCTCACCATGGGCGACTCGATGGAGCTGTGCGGCGGCACCCACGCGCGCGCCACGGGCGACATTGGCCTGTTCAAGATCTTGAGCGAGGTCGGCGTAGCAGCCGGCGTGCGGCGCATTCAGGCCGTCACGGGCGACGGGGCGCTGGCTCACCTGCGCGAGGTCGAAGAAACGTTGAACCGCGCCGCGCACGCCGCCAAGGCCAGCGTGCAGGCCCTGCCCGACAAGATCGAGAAGCTGCTCAGCGGCGAAAAGGCCCTGCTCAAGCAAATCGAAGAGCTGCAGCGCAAGCTGATGAGCGGCGGCGGCGGCTTCGACGCGCTCGTTGGCCAGGCGCGCGACGTTGCCGGCGTCAAGGTGCTGGGCGTCCGCACCGACGTCACCGATCGCGGCCAGCTGCGCGAGCTAGCCGAAAAGCTGCGCGACAAGCTGGGAGACAGCGTCGTGTTGGTCGCCTCCGAGCACGAGGGCAAGGCCCAGCTGGTGCTCACGGTGGCCAAGCCGCTGCTCGGCCGCTTCAAGGCCGGCGAGCTCATCAAAGGCGTCGCGTCCATCGTCGGCGGCTCCGGCGGCGGGCGCCCGGACATGGCCCAAGCCGGCGGCACCGATCCGAGCAAGCTCGACGAGGCCGTCGAGTCGCTGTACGCGGGCGTCGCTGGCACCTGAGCCGGACTATCGGCCAGCGCGGCCGCCAGGCGGAGCGTTACGGGAGCGCAGCCGCCAGGTGAAGCGTTACGAGAAAGAGCAGAAGGCCGGTCGCCGCAGAAACTGCAGGCAATCGGCCTCCCGCTTGAAATTGTCCAGCATGCGCGAAAGAGTGGGGGACTCCTTAAGGAACGAGGACCGTCCTATGCGAATTGCCCCGCTCATCTTGTTCACTGGCGCTCTGTCTCTAGCGCTCGCGCTCGCGCCTGCCGTTCGCGCCCAAGACGGCGAGATCAACGAGCAAGCGCGCTCGCATTTCCAAGCGGGCGTGAATTTCCTGCAGGACCCCGATGGCGCGCGCTACGAAGAGGCCTACCGCGAGTTCAGCGCCGCTTACCAAAGCTCGCCGTCGTGGAAAATCCTCGGCAATCTCGGCATTGCCGCGATGAAGCTGGAGCGTGACGGCGAAGCCATCGACGCTTTCCAGAAATACTTGGCCGGTGGCCAGGCGTCGCTCGCTCCCGAAGAGAAGGAGCAGTTTCAGCGCGACCTCGGCACGCTGCAAGCCGGCGTGGTGCGGCTCAACATCGACGTCAGCCTGCCGGGCGTCATCATCACGGATGAACGCCTGCCCGTGACCGGCTCGGTCGTGCGCAACACATACACGTCGGGCGACAAGCATTTCGCCATCGGCGTGCGCGCCGGCCACCACAAGATCACCGCCAGCGCAGCCGGCTACGAGCCCGCTGTGTGGGAGGTCGAGGCCGTGTCGGGCGTCGCCCAAAGCCACGTGTTCGAGCTGAAACGTCCCGCTCCGAGCGTCGCCGGCGGGGGTGCCCCTGCGCCTGGCGGCAGCGTGGAACGACCGACGCCGACGGGCGTGTACATCGGCCTTGCGGCTACCGGCGCCTTCGCGGTCGGTGCGGGCGTGGTCGGCGCGCTCGCGCTGGGCAAGAAGAGCGAGTTCGACGACGCCAACAAGGGCGCCGACGTCTCCAACGCAAAAGACCTGCACGACAGCGTCAAGACCTTCAACCTCGTGACCGACGTGCTGATCGGCGCCGCCGTCGTTTCGGCGGGTGTCACGACTTACCTCTATCTCAGCCGTCCCAAGACGGAGACGCCAGCCAGCGGTTGGATGCGGGTTCGGCCGCAGGTTGGATTCAACACCGGTGGCCTTCAACTCGAGGGCGCGTTTTGAACGCGCGGAGCACGACCATGCGCCTCCATCCTTCTGCATCGCTCTTTGCGCTCCTCACCGTGGTGGGAGCCTGCTCGATCATCAACGCTCCTGACGACGTCGTCACCGAAGCGACGGCCGGCACGTCTTCGACCGGAGGCAAAGACTCCAACGGTGGGACGGACTCCAACGGCGGCGTCGGCAACGAGGCGACCGGTGGTGAAATGCCCACCCCCACTGCGGGCGCTGGTGGTGACGCTACCGGCACCGGCGGTGACGGCCCCATCGACGTTGACCCCGGCGTCGGGCCCAACCCGACCACCGGCTTGGTGGTGCTCGGCACCGAAGACGACAAGGGCGCGCGCTACCTGACCGCGCTCAACCCTCGCACCGGCAAGGAAATCTCGAGCGAAAAGCTCCCCGTCGCGGCCGTGGCCTACGACGAAGCCGCCGGGCACCACGCCTGGTTCGTGTTCACGGCTGGAGCCTTCCCGGCCAGCCCGACCGGCGCTGCCGACTTCGAGGTGCGCCGCCTCAACGACGCGACCGGCAAGTGGTTCGTCGCTGGACGCACCACCGCGCTACCGCCACCCCAGCCCGATCAACTCGTGGTGCTCAACGATCGGCTCGCGTACCTGTCTCATCGCGTGGTGGGCGGCAAAGCCGTAACGGCCCTCACGGTGCTCGACACGACCGATCTGAAGAACGTGACCGAGGTCGACAGCCTCACGGCTGAAGCCGGCGAAGTGTTCGTCGGCCTCACGGGTGATCGCGGCTCGGACGTCAACGCCAACGCCCCCGGTGGGCGCTTGCGGCTGATGGTCGCCAGCGGCTGCACGGCCACCGACTGCGCGCTCGACGCGAGGCAAATCTTCGTCGGTGACAGCATCACCGCCGGCACCTCGGTGGCCATCGATCGCTACACCGGCCAGCCGCGCTTCGCCAAGGCCCGCTCCGAAGACAAGCTCTTCGTGGCGCTGCGCTCGACCAGCGGCACCAGCCGCTTGCTGATCCGCAGCTACACGGGCCCCGATCTCAAATCGCCCACCAACTACACCATCAACGACTTCATGGGCGACAACGTCGGCGGCTTCACGCTCGCCGAATGCGGCTCCGGCGGCGTCATCACCGACGTAGTCGGTAATCAGCTGATCGCCTTCCACCTCGTCTCCGGCACCCAACACGTCGTCGACCTCGTCACCCCCGGCGGCCCCGTCTACACCGAGCCCTTTGCGCCTTCAGTCATCGCGCTCGACTCCACGACCGCACCTGGCTTGCGCGCCTTCGAGGTCGCCAAGAGCGGCACGATGAACGTCGCCATGAACGAACGATCCATTTGGCAGCCGAATGGGACGTTCAAGCCGCTGACGGGGGCGACGCGAAGGGGTGAGGCGTTCAAGTGCCCGTAGGCGGGTGGACAGCCGCTATTCCACCACGCAAATGCCCCAGGAGGCGGGGACGGTAGGGAACACCTCCTGGAGCGGGTAGCAGGCGTGCCCTTGTCCGCAAGGGTTTTGTTCCGTCGTAGAACAGTAGGCGCTGCATTCCGCCCCTGCATCGCCATCAAGGTTAACCAAACAATCGAGTCCTTTGGCGCATTGAATGGCGCGTTCGCAGGCGTCGAGCTGCGACCCACTGACAGTTGGCGCGAGGCAGGCGCCCAGGTAGCACGCTTGGCCCGCAGGGCAGTTTTGGGTCAGGGCGTCACACTGTTTAAGGCAGCCGCCAACGAGCTTCAGTCCGGGCACTTGGTAGTCTTTGAGGAAGTCGCACCTGAGCGACGGACCCGCTGTCGTGCAGTCAGCCGCCTCAGCGCACGGCTTCAGGCAGTTGCCACTTTGATGGCAGAACAAGCCCGGCGCACACTCGCTCGTAGCGGTGCAAGCAGCTAGCTGCGTCTTCGTGCCAGCCTGCACGCACTTGGGTTCGCCGGTTTCGAGGCTGCAGTTCTGGGCTGCTGAACAACCGGCGTTGCTGATTGGATCGCATTCATAGTGCGGTTCAGCACTGCCGCCCGCACCAGCTGCGCTGCCACCGCCGCCCACCGTTGCCTCGCCACCCGGTGACGAATCACGACTGCCGCCCGCGCCGCCAGTCGTCGTCGAGACGCTCCCTCCGGCGCCCGCGCCGGAGGTGGTATTCCCCGGATCCGAACCCTGTCCTCCACCTCCCTGATTTGCACCATCACCACATTGGCATGCCTGAAATCCGCTGCCAGTCGCCGTACATTCTTGCGCGCCTTTGCAAGCGCCGGGCCCCAAGCACTCCCGCGTATCGCCCTTGTGGCACACCACTTCGGTGCCACTGAAATCGTCACTGCAACCGCCCGCGACGCTCAGCGTCAAGGCAGACAAGAACGCCAAGGTAATCGCAGTCGATCGCGACGCGCGCGAGCGTGCAGCAGACACAACTGGTTTCGGCGAGGTGCGCTTCGGATCCATGATCGATGTGCAGGCGTATACCAGTTCCGCGCACCACAATGTAGGTCCCTGCGCGCAGAGCGGGTGGCAAACTTGTCCAATGCACCAAGCCGATTGCGCCACCCTGGGCCGTCCTCGCCATTGACAGAGCCCGCCGATCAAGTTCTGCTAGGCGGTACGGCTCGGGGGGACCGTTGCCCGCAATCGTCGTCCCCCGCTTTGACTTACAAGGAGTTCCCCGTGAAGGCACGCCACGTTCTTTGGCCCGTCGTGATTTTCAGCGCCGTCAGCTTGGCTGGCGCTTGCTCGAGTGACAGCGGCACGGGTACCACCGAGGTTTCCGGCGGCTCTGACGGTGAAGGCGGCAACGGCCCCTCTACTGGCGCCACCACCTCCACGGGCGCCACGAGCTCCAACGGCGGCATGTCGACGGATGCCGGTGCTTCCACCGGCGCGACCGGCGGAGCCAGCGGAGGCGCTGCTGGCGCTGCTGGCGCCGGCGGCGCTGCAGTCGGCGACCTCTGCGAAGGCAAAGAGCTCGACTGTCCCGACGACGACAATCCGTGCACCGAAGACGAGTGCAATCCGGACACGGGCGAGTGCGGCATCCCGCGCAGCGAGACGAGCTGCGACGACGGCGTGTACTGCAACGGCGCCGACACCTGCGACGCCGGCGAGTGCTCGGTGCACGAAGGCAACCCCTGTTCCGGTACCTGCAACGAGGCGGGTGAGTACTGCGAGTGCGCTACCAAGGACGATTGCCCGGCGGACGAGGTTGGTGAGTACGGTGATTGCGCCTACGCCACGGAGTGCGTCGAAACGGCGATGAAGAGCCGCACCGTCACCAAGTACAGCTGCAACGGCGTCGGCAAGTGCGTCGCCGGCGCTCCGACAATCGAGACGGCGCCCTGTACGCGGGAGACCGATACCAACGTCTGCACCACTGACGGCAATCGCTGCAACGGAACCGAGAAGTGCAAGAACGGCCAGTGCACGGGTGACAACGTCAACCCTTGTGCGGGCCAGGCGGCGACGCCGTTCTGCTACCCGTCGGGCGAGCAATGTCGCAAGTGCACCGGCTCGACGGTGGCAAACACCGTTGGTTGCGCCGCCAATCAGAAGTGCTGCGACGGCAGCTGCATCGCTTCGGCCAATAACTGCTTCATCGTGCTCCCGCAGCTCGGCGCGCAAATCGGCTCGCAGATCGTCCTTCAATAACGAGGGTGTCACCTGCCGCTGTCCTCTTGGCTGTCGCGCTGGACGACGGTCTCTCTGAAGAGTTTGGCCCTGTGGCGCATCGCGCTCGGGGCCACTTGTGCCCAGGTGGTGGTACGGCACTGGACCGTGCTGGATGTGCTCTACACCAAGAGCGGTGCCTACCCAGCCGAAGCATTGACCTCCGGTTGGCGTTGGGAAGCAGGGCCACTGCGTTGGGTGACCAACACGGTGGCTCTGCACCTGGCTTTTGCGACGTGCTTGCTGGTCACGCTCGCATTCACGGTCGGCTTCGGGACTCGCTGGGTTAAGTGGCTTCTGCTACCCGCGCTCTTCACCGTGGATAGCCGGCTGCCCCGTTGCTACACGGGAGGCGAGATCGTCCTTCATTGGCAGGCGCTGTATGCCGCCCTGTTACCGGTAGGCCAAGTGCTCTCGCTGGATGCTTGGCAGACCTCCGGACACCACGCAACAGGCCCGAACACAAAACCGACGGCGATCAGCAGCCTGTTCTACCCGCTCCTTTTACTGCAGCTGGCGGTCATCTACTTTTTCAATTGGCTCACCAAGTCCGGCGCAAGCTGGCACGACGGCTCAGCAATCGCCAAAGCCTTGGCGGGCCCGGGGATCGCCACGAACTTCGGCGCCATGCTGGCCCAACACGTCCCGCCAGCACTCTTGCGTGGAATGACCCACGCAACGCTCGTTGTCGAGGGCGCGCTGCCATTCCTGCTTCTCAGCCCCTGGGCGCGGAAATGGACACACGGCCTTGCAGGCGCACTCATGCTCGTGCTGCACGGCGGCATTCACCTGACGCTAGAGATTGGCAGCTTTAGCTTTGCCATGCTCAGCCACTTGCCCCTGCTGTGGCATTCGAACGGCGAGTTGGAGCGGGTGCTCGCCCCTACCCAGCGCAGGCGCCGACTCGAGCTGGTGGCGGTCGCCAGCCTCCTCTACGTCGGCACGGGACGGATAAGCCGCGATCTGATTCTGTGGCCCGAACGCCCGCATGTCCCCATGCCAGCGCTGCTGGACCGCAGTACGCGAGCCCTTGGCCTGTGGCAGCCGTGGGGAATGTTCGCACCGGAGCCGGCGCCCAGTGACTACGTCGTCGTCACCGACGCCGTGACCCGCAGCGGCCTCCACTTCGACCCTTGGCAAGAGCAAGCAACCGGCAGCGCCGAGCCGCTGAAGGCGCTACCGCCCGCGGTGAGTCGGCACCACACGCTCGCTGCGTACGAGCTATTCTTGAGCCGCGGGGCGGACACCAAGCTCCAATCGTTCTTCAGGAGCTGGGTGCTCAGGCAACTCGGCCCCGATCAGGCACCTGTAGAGCGATTCGACGCTTGGTTTCTGACTATCTCTACCGATCCGACCTTCTTCGTGAAGGCCAACGAGATCGACAGACGGATCGGCGTGATACCGCTGCCCTACGTAGACGCGGTGGCCATCCGCAGCTTCGAGGCCGTCAGCGTTTGGACGCCGGAGCAGGCCTTCGACCGGAAGATCACTCCGGAGGGGACCAACGTGCTCAATCCGATTGCTGCGTTCATGAGTGACGACTGCCCCCAGATCACGCTCGACATGGGGGAGCCCCATCGGCTCGAAAGTGCCTTCGTGCAGGCAGACGCTGGCGACGTGCTTTTGATCGAAGGCTCATTGGACAACCAGACCTTTCGTCCACTGGCGCAGACGCAGACCACGCCGAAGCGACAACATCGCAGTCGCGTGGTCAGCCTGCCGGGTGAGCTGTCGCGCTACATCCGGCTGCGTCCCGTGGAGCCGCGAAAAATACCCCATTTCCTTTCGGAG
>DATAKF010000368.1:0-2687 GCA_036261775.1 Polyangiaceae bacterium
GAAGGAGGAGCTGCGCGCCCATCGCTGCAAAAATAGCGTCGTTTCGCGGTCGATGGCCGCCTTGAGCTCCGGCGTAGCGCGCGGATAGAGCGTGAGATCTTTCCGCCAAGCCGGGCTCGCAAGATCGATGCTCAGCCACTCGCGGACGAACACTTCCGCTTGGCGGGCGTAGCGCTCCGGGCGAGCTTCGAGCAATCGGCGCCCCTGCGCCATCAAGCGCTCGGCTGTCAGGGGCTCGCCCCGCGAAGCCCAGAGCTGGAGCTCGTCGTCGGGCGGCGATGCGGTCAAGCCGTACGACAAGGCAGCCGCCGCCTCGAACGAGGTGAGAGGCCCCCCTGCATCGGGCGCGCTCGGTTCACCCAGCTCCGTTCGAAACACGAAGCTTGGGGCTTGAAGCGCCGCGCGTACGACGTTGGCGAGGCCCGCTTCCAGGCGCGCCCTGGGCTCCGCGCCTTCGGGCGCCGTGCCAAGGCCGGCTTCGTAGACGACCAGCAGCTCGGCGAGCTCTGCGTCCGTCACGGGGCGTCGCCAGGCGCGGGCCACGAAGGCGCGCATGAAGTCCTCGGCGCAAGCCGCAGCGCTGGCTGCATCGCTCGTGCAAGCTTCGGTCAATGCCTGGCTTTCGCGCGCCTGCGCCAGGCGTGAAGCTGCGAGCTCGGCCAGACGATTCAAGTCGCTGACGTAGCCGGCGCTGACTCCGCGATCAGCGGCCGTCGAGAACTTGGTAGCTCCGTTGTCGGCCTCCAGCGACTTCGCCAACGCGCTTGCTTCTTCGCCCAGCAAGTCGCTCAGTGTGTTCTCGACCTCGAGCCGGGTAAGTCGGCGCACTCGACCCGTGACGACCGGCCGAGGGCTCTCGAGGGTACTGCCCCCGACGCCCTCCGAGCCTCCCGAGCCTGCGCTCGGCGTCGGACCGATGACTGGCGTGGCCGTGGGCGAAGGAGTGCCGTTGCAGGCGAGCACGGCAAACGCCCACGCGGAGCGCGCGAAGCGCGACGATGCCAAATGCGCCGCCATCAGCGTGAGCATACGACACAACCGGCAAGAGGGCTCGGCCCATCGCTCGCATTCACGCTTGGCGCTGCCGCCCCTGCGAGCGGGGGCCAATGCGCCGAGAGCGGCTGCAAAGAATTTTCGCACCAGAAACTGAAAAGCCGCCGCAAAGTTGCGACGGCTTTCAGCGTGTCATGCCGCCCAAGAGCGGCTCTGCAGGGCTTCAGAAAGCGTACGTGATACCCGCGTTGATCACGTGGAAGTTTTGCTTCGGCTGGATCGTGTTGGGGCCCGCCGGGGTCGGCGTGTACCACGCGATCATCGCGCGGAAGTACTCGAATTGCAGATGCACGTTCTCGTTCACGTGAACCGTGACGTTGGCGTTGATTCCCGTCTGGCTCTTGACCGTGACGAAACCCACCGAGTCGACGCCCGACGCGGCGCCTGCATCCTTGTCGGCGGGCGTAGCGGGGTTCATGTCGTCGTCCTTGGTATCGACCTTGTCTTCCGGGTTCTGCGAGACCGACGTTTGGCCGGCGCCGATCGAGATGTCGAGCGCTTGGGTGGCCGAAACCATGGCCTGCGCGTACACACCCGTGAACGTGCGCAGCTTCGGGTCGTTGGGATCGCGGAGATCCCAGCCCGCGTTGCTCGGCTGGAGCGCGAAGTCCATGCCGACGCCTTTGCCTCGGTGGCC
Source organism: Polyangiaceae bacterium (assembly GCA_036261775.1). Taxonomy (GTDB): domain Bacteria; phylum Myxococcota_A; class Polyangia; order Polyangiales; family Polyangiaceae; genus PMG-095. Next base: position 1,691 of record DATAKF010000368.1, read on the forward strand.
TGCAACGCCCAAGTGAACGGGGCCGATCTCGAGCCGCCCGCCGGCGCCGCCGCCGATGATCGTGGCATCCAGCGGCTTCTCTTTGCTGTAGACCTTTTGCCACGCACCGTTGGCAAAGAGCTTGAACATGTTGCTAGCGCCGAACTTGCGCTCGAACGTGACTTCGGCCTCCGCGCGCGGCCACTTCACTCGCTCCCAGACGCCGGCTCCGACCAGCGAGTTCGCGTCGTACGCGCCAGCGGACACTTGAAGCCCGCTCAGGTTGGGCGTGGCGTACACGATGCCTGCGCCGAAGCCGTTGGCCAACACACCAAAGCCGACGGCACCCGCGCCGGGGCCGCTGCCGCCGAGGCTGCTGACGTTGCCTGGCCAACCCAAACCGTACTTGTAGCCGTACAAGTAGGTGATCTCGGTCGCGCCGCGTGAGAACAGCGTGCCGGTGCGGCCTGCAAGCAGGCTACCCCAGTTGCCGGTGATCTTCAGGTAGCACTCGCGCCAATCCGGGCGAACCTCGAGGTATTTGCGACGTTCCGTTGAATCGATATACGTCGTGACGGCCGTGTACCCGAGGACCTCGGTCGTGTCGTTGAGCTTCTTCTTGATACCGAAGCCGAGCACGTTACCGACGAAGCCCGTACGAATGCGGAGCTCCTCGATTTTACCGGTTTCGGTGGCCGAAGCGTTCTCGGGGAACTCGTGGTACGTTTCGTTGGGTTGCAGACCGCCACCCTTGAGCTCTGGACCGTTGCCATTCCCGTCGATGACTGCGTTCTTCGGGTAGCCGTCGCCTCTGTTGTAGTTCAGAAAGGCCTGAGCTCGGCCGTTCATGTAGACGGTCCAGCCGTCCTTCTCCACGAGCGTGATCTCAGCGGCTGCGATACGAGGAAGGGAAAACACACTCAGCGCTAGGGCCGAAACGACCCCGCGAACCATGGGCACACGTCGATTAGTCACGTTGATCTCCTGTAGAGCAGATACGGTATTTGGAGTCAAGACA
>DATAKF010000388.1:0-73273 GCA_036261775.1 Polyangiaceae bacterium
ATGAGTTCCGTCATGGGTTTGCTCGGACAACCGCGCGCAGTACCGCGCAAACAGCCGGGCACGGCTGCTGGACGGACCGAGAGCGGTTGCTGTTCGGACGACAGACAAATCACCCCCGAGGGGGCACAACATCCAACGCGAATCACACTGTACTCTGGGAAACCGGCCTAGTCAAGCGGTTGACTAGAATCTGGATGGAAGCGGGCAACTCCGCGGCTTCACCAATGAAACTCTGATTTCCGGACATGGACGCGCCGTGCTGCGCTCCAAAAAAGATCGGGCCCCGAGCGGCCCATGAGAAACGACCAGCCTTTGAGCAATTCACCCGACGACAGCACGGGTCGTTACGGACGGCGCCACCAACCGCCCGAAAACGCGGAAAGCGGCGCCGCCGCGCCGACCGCCCCGACGACGCCCGGCGGCAGCCCACTCCCGAATGTAGTAAGCATCAGGCCGTTGGAAAAACGGCCGCGCGTCACCATAACGGACCTCGCCCAGTTGCTGGGCATGGATAAGTCGAGCGTCTCGCTCGCCCTCCGCGACAGCCCCAAGGTGTCGATCGCCACGCGCGCTCGCGTCCGCAAAGCCGCCGCCGAGCACAACTACATCCCCAATTGGGCCGCCAAGCGCCTGGCCGGCTCCAGCGGCCATGCCATCGGGCTGGTGATGCCCAGCGCCTTCGGCTGCCTGACGGATCCGCCGGTCGTGCGCACCGCGCAGGCGCTTGCCAGGCTGGCGGCAAATCGACAGCTCACCTTGAATTTGATGGCGCACGAGCAGCTGGCCGAGTCCAACGGCGAAAACAGCCTGCCGCTGCACGCCGACGGCCTCTTGGTGTGGGGCGACGTGCCAGCGCCTGCGGCCGTGCGCTTTTCGAGCGCCTACGCTCGCCCTTCGATCGTGCTGGACCCTCACCATCCGAGCTACGCCAAGTACAAGGGCAACACAATTTCCATCGACAACCACGGTGGCGCCGCCGCCCTGGTTACCCACCTCCGCGAGCGCGGCGCCAAGAGCCTCACCTTCGTCCAGGTCGAGGACCAACACCTCAGCCACATCGAACGCTGGAAGGGCACGCGCGAAACCTGGCACGCCCTCGCCGAAGACTCGACGCTCAGCAAGCTGTCGCTCGAAGAGCTGACCGACAGCAAGCTGCGCGAGCTGGCGCAGTCGGGCAACGCCGCCATCTTCTGCTCGAACGATCACGGCGCCATGCAAGTGTGGCATCGCTTGCGGCGCCTCGGCATCTCGCCGCCCACGGACATCAAGCTGGTCGGCTTCGACGGCGACGAGTATGGCGAGCTGGTCGGCTTGACCACCGCGGTGTTCGACTCCGAAGCCTTGGCCGAGACCGCCTTTACACGGTTGATTGAGCTGCTGTCAGGGCAAGCGCAAACCGTGAGTGAGTCAGTCCCCGTGACGGTCAGAGTGGGCACGACGAGCTAGGGTCGTCTGGCACGCCAACTGCAACGGCTCCGTGCAGCTCGATGCTGCATGCCCTTCCTTCGCTCCGCCTGCCCTTTCCGGCCGCCATTCGAGAAGTCGTGCTCCAGGGCCGCCAATCGCCGAGTGAAGACTATTTCAAGCAGCGCGCCGTCAGCTACCTCCGACGGCAGCTGCACTGCAAATGGATCGGCAAGAACCCTCGCCTGCCCGCGCCCGAGGTGACGATCTCGCTAGCAGATTGGCAGAACCGGTTCGCAGACGCGCAAAGCTTCGACCGACTGCTGAGCAGCGTCCGCAGAGAGGGGCGGTTTCGACTCGTCATCTGGACCCGCGACTGGCTCGATGGCGTCTACGCGGCGCTGGAGGTGCTGAACCGCTACCAACGCCTCCTGCCACTGGAGCGCGATCAACGCCTGCCGGAGGTTTGGGACGCTTCCGATGAAGCCATCGACGTCTGGCGCTGGGTGTTGCGGCTGAAGCCGAGCGCCGGCACCGATCTCCAACGCGCCGCCCTGGTGGGTGATGACGCTGCGCTGCGCTGCGCGCAGTCGAGCGACAGCTTGAAACTGCTGCGCGACGCCAGCGACATTTCGTTCTTCTCGCTGCAAAGCTGGCAATACCTCCACACCTGGGGGTTGGAGCAAACAGAGTGTGTGGTCGAGCGACGCCTGAGCCGTATGAGCGACGAGGCGCTGTGTCACGTGCTCAGCACTCGCCAGCCACCCGCGATCTCGCGCATGCTCGAAGCCTGCTTGGAGCTACCCGCCGAACAGGGGCTGCTCGCACGAATGTCATGACCAAAACGCCACGAGCGTGGGCTTTTTTACCCGCTAGCTGCGGCGACCCAATCGATGATGACGTGAGCCAATGCGCCGGGCAGCAAGCTGCGGCGCCACGCGGCCACGCCACCCAACGCGCACGCGTAGCAGGCGAAACGGGCCACCGCCTCGGGACCTTGTTCGGCGTGCGCGATACCGAAGAGCGCCGCCTGCGCCAGCACCCCGAAGGGTAGCCAGCCGCTCAGAGCGGCCAGCTGCCGTTGCAAGTAGCCGCGGTACACCAGCTCCTCAGTGAACCCAACGAAGGCTGCGACGGGCGCCCACGCCAACTTCTCGCCGACGCTGCTCGGCATGAGGCTGTGAGCCGCGACGCTCTCGGGCAAGCCCAGCCAGCGTTGGAGGCCGTTTTCGGCTGCAATGACCGCCAGCGCGAGCCCCACGGCCGTAGCCAGATCCGTCGGCAAGCGGCGGCGCTCGGCCCAGCGCCGCCCGAGCAGCTCCGCGAGGATGTTGCGCTGGAGCCCGACACCGCTTGCGTAAATGCAGAGCATCACGTTGACGAGCACGAGCGGCAGGTACGCGCGTACGAGCAGCGAGTGCCCCGCTCGAGTCTGCAACGCGGCGGGCTCGAGCAGCGAGCCCGTGATGGCGACAGCAAGCATCAGCCCGACGAGCGCGCGCGTATGCCACGCTGGGGCGAGCAGCACCGGCGTGATACCACGCCCCAAGCTCCAATCGGCGCGCAGGGCCGAGTGGCAGGCTCTTTGCAGCATGAGCTGGTGTTGGCAACAACTGGACCAGGAGAATTCGAATGACGATGATGCTTGCTTCTGCCGCGCCCGTGCTCGCCGCTGGTTGGTCTTTCCTCTACCTGCTGTTCGGTGGTGGCCTTGGTGGCGCGCTGCTGATCTTCGTCCTGCTGAAGGTGCTAGGTAGGTAAATTGACTCGGTGGTGACCTTCGGCCATCTGGACGACGACTCCAACCGAGGGAGCGCGAGCGGCAAAGCGCGCGAGCGTACGTTACGTCAGCTGCGACGAAGCGGGCGTCGCTGATAGCGCAGACTGGCGTGCGCGTCGGCAACGCTCGCTACACCGCTGGAAATGGCACCTTCGGCCTGGCGACGCTGCAGCTGGCAGGCGCGCAGACAGCTAGCGCTGCTCGGCCGCGCTCGGAAACGTCTTTTGAACCGCCAGCGCGTCGCGCGCCGGACGAATCTCACGACCCGAGCGTCGCGCCTGCACTTGCGTGAACTCCGCGCCCAGCAGCAGGATTTGCGCCGCATAGTAGACCCAAACTACCAGCGCGATCAGCGAGCCAGCTGCTCCGTACGACGAGCCAATGGCAGCTTTGCCCAGATAGAGACCGAGCAACAGCTTACCGATCGTGAACAGCAGCGCGGTTACGCCGGCCCCGAGCCAAACGTCGCGCCACCTGATTTCCGCGTCTGGCACGTACTTGAAGATCAAGGCGAACAGACCAGTAATGACCGAAAGCGAGAACAGCGCGTTCACGCCTTGCCAGACCAGCTCCCCGCCCGGCAGGAGCGGAGAGAATGTCGCGCCAACGGCGCTCAAGACGGAATTGAGCAGGAGCGAGACCAGCAGCAAAAACGCGACTCCTAGGACCATGCTGAAGGACCAAAAGCGGTCTTTGATCTCCCCCCAAACGCCTCGGCCGGGCTTGCGCTTCACTTCCCAGATCGTGTTGAGCGACGACTGTAGCTCGCTGAACACGCCTGAAGCGCCAATGAACAACGTGATCACGCCCACGATGGTGCTGACCAAGCCGCTGACGGGCGATTGCGCGCTGGCCACGACGGATTGAATGCCTTGGGCTGCCTGGGTGCCGACGACCGCGCCCAGCTCACCGGCGACTCGGCCCCGAGCTGCGTCCTGCCCGAAAAACAGGCCTGCCACCGCCACGCTGATGACGAGCAGCGGCGCCAGAGACAACAGCGAGTAGTAGGCGAGCGCCGCGGCGAGACTCGTGGCTCCGTCGTCGAGCCAGTCGTTGACGGTCTCTTTGACGGTGGCCCAGATTTCGCCCATCACGTGGATCCCTCCGCTCGGCGCGACAATGGCTGTTCCTCGCCGTTCAATACTGCGTCAATCGCGGTATCGCGCCCCGTTTCGGCGGCGCGCGCCAGCGCCGAGTGATCGGCAATGACCTCTGGCGCCAGGTAGCCCTTGAGCCAAATGCGCTCGATGATTGGGTAAGCGGCGACGAGCGGCAGCACGATGACTGCTCCAATGATGCCCTGCAGCGACCCGCCCACGATCAGGGCCAGGAGCACACCGAGCGTCGAGATGCGCATGCTCCTGCCGTAGATCCGCGGCACGATCACGTACGCTTCCAGCAGGTGGTAGGCGGTGTACGAGCAGGCCACGATGGCGGCTGCGGAGGGCGAGACCGTCAAGGCCAAGAGCACGGCAGGCGCGGTCGCGACCACGATACCCACGACCGGAATGATGTCGCAAATGGCCGCCAAAAGCGCCAGCGGCACCGCTGCTGGAACCCCCAATACCGAGAGCAAGGAGACCGTAAACACGGCAAACAGCAGCGAGGTAATCACTTGCCCGCGCACGTAGCCGAACACCACCTCCGAAACCTCGGGCACGGTGCGCGCCATCTTTTCGCGGTGGCGCCGCGGTACGTACGCCAGCATCCAGGCGTACAGCCGGCGGCCGTCCATCACCAAGTAGAGCGCGATGATCAAGACGACGAACGTGGTCGTCACCCCCGAGAGCGCCATCTGCCCCCAGACGAGCGGTTTATTGAGCTGTCGCACGACCTCGGGCTTCGTGGGGAGCAGCAGCAGCTGCGAGACCAAGTGCTTGACCACCGGGTTCTCGGGCAGGTGTTGCTGCACTCGCTCCCGAAACGCGGGAAAGTTCGCCGCGACCTCTGACCCTTGCTGAAACAGCGGCGGGAGCACGAAGGCAACGAGCAGCGCCGCGGCTCCGAGCAGCGTGAGCGCTATCAGGCTCACGCTCACGCTGCGACTGAGCCCCGCCTGCCCCATGCGATTGACGAGCGGCCCGAGCGCGATGGCCAGCAGCAAAGAAAGGCTGAGGTAGACGAGCTCCGGCCAGAGCTTGATCACGGCCGACACCAAGAACGCCCAAACCAAGACTTTGAGGATGGTTTTGGTCGGGATGTGCAGCTCGAGGTGCCGAGTCAACGGGCGCATGTCGGAATGCGAGACCCAGAGAGCAGGAATCATTCCGACGGAACGCGCTCCCTCGAACTCGCCGAAAAACGTAGGCGTGACGCACGAGTGCCATGCCCAAATCGCCCCAGGCGTGCGCCGGCGCGTCAGCGCCAAATGTGGCCGGCGCGTCAGCGCCAAATGTGACAGCCTGCGCCGCCCTCGCCTTGACCGAAAGCTCGAGCCGGAGCAATCTTGCGGGGCATGTCGTCCCTACCGACCCTGGTTCGTTCCGAGGCGCCGCTGGCGTCCGGGGTGGCCAGCGCTCCGGCGGCGGCGATTATTTCCTCTGCATCCGGGCTGATTATTGGCTCGGGTGCGGCGGCAAACTGACGGATTTCTCCGCAGTTTTGGTCCCCCGCACCTCTTGGTCCGGGGGATTTTTGCTTTGTGGCCATTCCTCTCGTAGTCAAGCTCGACAGAAACCGACCCTTCCATGGAAAACGCCAGTTCGACCGGTACCGATACTCGCCCCGTCGTAGAGATCTACGACACCACCCTGCGCGACGGTTCGCAGCGTGAGGGCATTTCGTACACGCTCGAGGACAAGCTCCGCATCGCGGACCGGCTCGACAACTTCGGCGTCTCGTTCATCGAAGGCGGCTGGCCAGGCTCCAACCCCAAGGACCTGGAGTTCTTCGAGCGCGGACGCGACCGCGCTTGGAAGCACGCCAAGCTGTCTGCCTTTGGCATGACCCGCCGCGCCGGCATCAACGCCGCCGACGACCGCAACTTGCAAGCTTTGCTCTTGGCCGGCACGCCCGCCTGTACCGTCGTGGGCAAGACGTCCACCTTGCACGTGACCGAGGTCGTGCGCACGACGCTCGACGAGAACTTGAAGATGATCGAGGAGTCGGTCGCGTTTCTGTGCGCGGCTGGGCGCGAGGTCATCTACGACGCCGAGCATTTCTTCGACGGCTACGTGCTGGATCCGAGCTACGCCGTCGAGACGCTGCTGGCGGCCAAGCGTGGAGGCGCTCGCACGTTGGTCTTGTGCGAGACCAACGGCGGCGGCCTGCCTTGGGACGTGCAAGCCGTGGTGGCCAAGGTCTTGGCCTCCGTGCAGCACCCGCTCGGCATCCACGCGCACGACGACAGCGGCTGCGGTGTCGCCAACAGCTTGGCGGCGGTCTTGGGCGGGGCTCGCCACGTGCAAGGCACCATCAACGGCTTCGGCGAGCGCTGCGGCAACGCCAACCTGTCGGTGATCGTGCCCAACCTGGAGCTAAAGCTCGGCTTCCGCGCGCTCGAGCCCGGAAAGCTGGCGGAGGTGACGGAGCTCTCGCTGTTCGTGGCCGACGTGGCCAACGTGACCCACGACGCGCACATGGCCTACGTGGGCCGCAGCGCCTTCGCCCACAAAGGCGGCATTCACGTCGCCGCGATGCGCCGCCACGCCGATTCGTACCAGCACATCTCACCCGAAAAGGTCGGCAACGTGATGCGCGTCGTGGTCAGTGAGCTGTCGGGGCGCGGCTCGGTCTTGTCCAAGGCCGAAGAGCTGGGCGTTTCGATCCGCGACGGCGCCGACGTGGAAGCGCTGAACGAGATCAAGGCCGCCGAGGCGCGAGGCCTGTCGTTCGAGAGCGCAGAGGCTTCGGTGGCGCTGCTGCTCTTGCGCAAAGCCAAGGGTTACGCGCCATTGTTCGAAATCATCGACTACCAGGCGCAGGTCGGGCAGCGCCAAGGCTCAGAAACCTTCGCCGAGGGTATGGTGAAGGTGCGGGTCGGCAGCCAGGTGCTGCACACGGTGGCCGACGGTAACGGCCCCGTCGGGGCGCTGGACGCCGCGCTCCGCAAAGCCCTTGCGCCCATGTACCCGGCCGTGGAACACATTCACCTCGCGGACTACAAGGTGCGTATCTTGGACGGAACCGAAGGGACTTCAGCCATCACGCGCGTGCTGATCGACAGCCGCGACGAGCATGGCGCGTGGAGCACCGTCGGCGCCTCGCCCAACATCATCGAGGCTTCCATGCAGGCGCTGACCGACTCGATCGAGTACGGCCTGATCAAGGCTGGCGTGACCCACGCCACCGGCCCCGCCAGCATCCGCGCCGGCGTCGACAAGTCCGCCGGGGCGTCCCAGCCCGCCCGCTCGAACAACTAAGTCTCCCCCTCGAAATCTCCCTGTATAAAATCTCGTAAGACGCCGTGCGCAGGAGCTACGTCCCCCAATGAAAGCCAAAATTGTCGTTTTGCCCGGTGATGGTGTCGGGCCGGAAGTCGTCGCCGAAGCGCGCAAGGTGCTCGAGGCCGTCGCTAGCAAGAAAGGCCACGAGTTCTCGTTCGAGAACCAGCTAATCGGCGGCATCGCCATCGACGAGACCGGCGACCCGCTCCCGGAAGCGACGCTCAAGGCGTGCAAGGGCGCCGAAGCCGTGCTGCTCGGCGCCGTTGGCGGCCCCAAGTGGGACGACCCGAACGCCAAGACACGCCCCGAGAAGGGCCTGCTCGCGATCCGCAAAGGTCTCGGCCTCTACGCCAACCTGCGCCCGGTCAAGAGCTACCCGGAGCTCATCGACTCGTCGCCGCTCAAGCCCGAGCGCATCAAGGGCGTCAACATGCTGCTCATCCGCGAGCTGACCGGCGGCCTGTATTTCGGCAAGCAATACCGCGAGAAGACCGAGAACGGCACCAAGGTCGTCGACACCCTCGAGTACACCGACAAGGAAATCGAGCGCGTGTGCCGCCTGGCCTTCAACCTGGCCCGAGGTCGCAGCAAGAAGCTCACGTCCATCGACAAAGCCAACGTGCTCGAGTCGTCGCGGGTGTGGCGCCAAGTCGCGGTCGAGCTCGGCAAGGAGTTCAGCGACATCACGCTCGAGCATCAGCTGGTCGACAGCTGCGCCATGCGGCTCGTCACCAACCCGGGCAGCTTCGACGTGATGGTGACCGAGAACATGTTCGGCGACATCCTGTCGGACGAAGCCGCCGTGCTGACGGGCTCGCTCGGCATGCTGCCCAGCGCGTCGCTCGGCGACGGCAAGCTCGGCCTGTACGAGCCGATTCACGGCTCGGCTCCCGACATCGCCGGCAAGGGCATCTGCAACCCGCTCGGCACCATTTTGAGCGCCGCCATGCTGCTGCGTCACAGCTTGGGCCTCGAAGCCGAAGCCCAGTCGGTGGAGCGCGCGGTAGAGGCCGCTTTGGCCGCCGGTGCACGCACCCGCGATCTTTCGCCCACCACCGAAAAGCCCCTCTCGACCAGCGAGATGGGCGACGCCGTGGTCAGCCGCCTCGCCTGAGCCCGGGAGTTGGTGTTGGGCGATTAACCGTCCAACTTGGCAAGATCCGAGTCCCAGCCGCCACTAACCGTATGACCCTCCGCGCGTGCGGTGGGCGGCTGGAGTCTGGGTGATGCCGCAACTTCGCTTGAATCGCCGGGCGGTGCTGAGGGGCGCCGGTGGGGTCGCCATCGCGCTGCCCTGGCTGGAGCTGATGGGGCCGGCTCGCTCGGCGGAGGCCGCGGCGCCCCCCGCCAAGAAGTTCGTGGGCATCTACACGCCGGGCGGCACCGAGCTGGACCGGTGGCGTCCCACCGGGACCGAAACCGACTTCGAGCTGAGCCCGATCCTGCAGCCGCTCGCGGCGGTGAAGCAGCACGTCATGGTCGTCGACGGCATCGACATGACCTGCGCCGTCGGTGAGCAAAATCAGGCCGGGTTGATCGGGCTGCTGACCGGGTCGTCGCAAACCGGTTCGCCGAACAACTACTCGAGCGGCCCTTCCATCGACCAGGTGCTAGCCAGCCGCCTTTCGATCGGACAACGGCTGCCCAGCCTGGAACTTGCCGTGCGTTGGGGCACTGGCAAATCGCACGGGCTGCCGAGCCCCATCAACATCCTCAGCTTCGCCGACAAACCCACCTTCGATCCGATCAAACCGCGGCTCGATCCCAAGCTGATCTGGCAAGAGCTGTTCGGCCCAGGCGCGACCCCGACGGCAGGCCCCGAGCAACTCTGGGAGAAGTCGATCTTGGACCGAGTCGGCGAGCGCTACACCCGGCTGATGAAGCGCGTGGGCGCCGCCGATCGCCAGCGGCTCGAAGCGCACCTGAGCCGCATTCGCGAGCTGGAAAAGGACCTGGCGGCGGCCGTGGCCTGCACCCCGCCCGTACTCGTAGACACGTCCGACTACGACCCGCTCACAGGACTCAACTCCGGTAACGCGGGCGAGATCAAAGACGTCGCGACCGACGCTGCCATCCCCAAAGTGGGCAAGCTCATGCTCGACATGCTGGTGATGGCGCTTGCTTGCGACATCACCAGCGTGGCCACGCTGATGTGGAGCGACACCGAGGCCAAGCACACGTTTCCTTGGTTGGGGCTGAACGAGCACCTGCATTGCTACATGAACGACTGCGGGCACCAGCCCGAGCCGCTCACCACCATCTTTACTTGGTACTGCACGCAGCACGCCTACTTGCTCGAGCAGCTCCGGCAAATGCCTTCGCAGAGCGGCACCTTGCTCGACGAAACGGTGGTGTTCATCGGCTCGCACATCCAGAACCCGGCGACGCACGTCAAGACGGACATGCCCTTCTTGCTCGCGGGCGGCGGAGGGGGCCTGCGCACCAACCGTTGGGTCCAGAACGAGCACCGATCGCACAACGACTTGCTCGTCTCCATCCTCAACCTGTTCGGCGACACTCGCACTACCTTCGGCGTCGAAAAATACTGCACCGGTCCGCTCGGGGGGCTCACGTGATGCGAGCCCGAACCGCGGGTCTGCTCTTGGGCCTGCTGTTGGCAGCATGCGGCAAGACCGGCGGCCACAGCGACACCTCGCCGCCCCCGACCGGAGTGGCGGGAAAGGGCAGCAACAGCGGGGGCTCCGGTCCCGCGGACCAGGGCGATCCCGTCGCGAGTGCCTGCACCGACGCAGCGAGCGGCCTCGGCCCGGCGCCGCTCAGCCGGCTGAGCAACTTCGAGCTCAACCGCAGCTTGCGAGCGTTGGTGGGCGACTACCCGTTCGACAGCAGCCTCCAGTGGCTGCCCGATGACGCTGGCTTCAACGCCCCTCCGGAGCTGCAGGGGCCTTCGGACCGCGAATACCACGCGCTCGCGCATCAATTGGCTCTGCGCTTCAGCCAAAATTCGCAGGCGCTGCAGGACCTCAGCCCCTGCGACCCGGCGACGTCGGGCGAGGCGACCTGCCAAGCGCAGTTTCTGCAGCGCTTCCTCGCGCGCGCCTACCGCCGCGCCGTGACGGACGAAGACATCGCAGAAATGACAGCAGTGTTCGCCGAAGGCCAAAAGCTCGGCGGCAATTTCGCGAGCGGCGTGCGCGCGGTCGTCGAGGTAGCGCTGCAAAGCCCAGAGTTCCTCTACCTAGTCGAGCTCGGCAGCGGCACGGCAAGCGGCGACACGATGGCGCTCACCGGCTTCGAGAGCGCCGCTCGTCTGGCCTACTTCCTCACCGGCGCGCCTCCGGACGCCGCGCTGCTGGCGGCGGCCGCTCAAGGGCCGTTGAGCGTCGACGCCGTCGAGGCCCAGGCGCGGCGCCTGGTCGGCGGAGCGCAGAGCCGCGAGCAGCTGCGGCATTTCTACACGCAGTATTTGGGCCTTGGCACGCTGCGCGACAACGCCGAGCAAGGCTACAGCGCCGAGACCGCGAGGCTAGCTCTGGAGGGAACGCAACGCTTCGTGGAGGACGTCACGTTCGACGCCGCCGGCACCTACCGCGCCCTCATGACAGAGCCGTCAGCATGGGTGAACGGCGGGCTGGCGCCGTTGTACGGCATAGCCGGCGTGAAGGGAGAGGCATTTCAAAAGGTGATGCTCGACCCGCAGCAGCGCAGCGGGCTACTTACTCAGGTCTCCTTCCTGGCGAACACTTCGCACAGCACGGAGCCGTCTCCTATCCAACGCGCCATGATCGTGCTGCGGCGCGCGCTCTGCTACGACCCGCCGCCTCCGCCCCCGGGCATCGTCCTCACCCCGCCAGACGTGGTCACCGGTACGCTGCGCGAGCGCCTGACGAAATTCACGGCAGACCCCGCCTGTCAGGAGTGCCACCAGGATCTGAACCCGGTCGGCATTGCCTTCCAAAACTACGACGGCGTCGGCAAGTGGCGTGACGCAGAGCCCGAAGGCCCCGTCGACGCCTCCGGCACTCTCCTGCGCACGGACGCGCAGGGCGACTTCAAGAACGCGATCGAGCTACTGGCGCACATCGCCGACAGCGAAGACGGCAAGGCCTGCTTCGCCAGCCAATGGCTCACCCAAGCCCTTCGGCGCGTCCCGGTCGAAGGCGACGCCTGCGCGCACGAGCAAGTCTTCCAGGCGTTCAAAGACGCGGACGGCAACTTGGTCGAGCTGCTCGTAGCGCTGGCCAAGACCGACAACTTCAGATTTCGCCTGAAATCCGAGCTCGCGCCCTGAGTGGTCGTGCTAGCGGGTAGGTTGCGCTCCAGGAACGCTCTGGCGCTCCCCGGTGCAGTCGGCGTCCAAGCCGCAGGCTGGACGGCAGCGCTGGTACTCGGTTGCGGCGCGCCCTCCTCTCCCCACAGCACGCCGCTCGCCGAGTCACGAACGGTGTCGTCAGCTACGCTTCAGCGGGCGCTCGGTGTAACCGCGGATAGTGCGCGCTCCGGGGCAGCCGCGCCTGCCGCTCGCGACGAACCACCTTCAGAACGGACGATACAGCTGCGGCCGAGTAACGTCGTCCCTGACCAACGCGGGCCGTGGCCCGAGGCTGCCGAACGCGCCATGGAGCAGCTGAAAGAGTGGGACCCGGGAGCGGTGGCCGCGCGCTCGACGAACGGCGACGTGCTGGCCCTCAGCTGCAGGCAAGGTTGCCGCTTTCGCGCGCTTTCAGGCACTCCCCGCGTGCCAAGCTTGAGCCCGGCGCCCGGCTGCAGCTCTCGAGTGAGCCATCCCGTTCTGCTACACATCGAACAGGACGGAACGCTCTTCCTCGTGGGGTTCGAATGCAGAACGCGAGCGTTTGCCCTCGAAACGTGGCTTCCTGGCAGCGGCGTCGGACGAGTTGAACTGCTTCCCGCACCACCGGAGCCTCCCGACTCGGGATACCGCCTTGTTAACATGGAGATCCACGTAGACGCCGAAGGCGCTCCTTGGATCCTCGGCCTCGAGTGGTTCTGGGGCGGGGCCCCTGGCGTGACCGCGAGTTACCTGGCTCATCGCGAGGCGGGCGGCTGGCGACGCGAAGCGCCTCCCTGCGCGGGAGAAGCTGTCGTCGACCATCTCGTCGACTTGGGCGGCGAGCAGTGGTTGCTCTGTGGGAGCAGCCTACTGTCGCGCCCTCCAGGCGCCGAATTTCGTTTGCGGCTCGAGGACGCGCTCTACGACGGGGAGCTGGCGGTCGTCGCTGGCAAGCTGCTCGTTCAAAAAGGCGGTGGCTGGTTCGAAGTCGTCGAGGCGGGCGCACGGCCATCGCCAGCGGAATGACGCGAGCTTCGCCCCGCGAATGAAGCGATGGCAAGCTTGCTCGCTCGCCACCGCTGCCGCCAAGTAACCCCGCCGACTCGTTCTGGATTTGCCCGCGGTCCGCTCAACGTGCCCTGCGGCGCGAACGAGCGCGCAGCAAGCCGGCGCCGACCACCGCTGCGAGACCAGCGAACGACCAGGGCACCGTGCCGTTGGAGCGCCGCGGCGCGTAGCTGCAGCTGCTGTCATCTTGGGTCGATGCCTCAGGCTCGGTGACTGCGCCGTTCGTGCCGGGAGCGGAGCCGCCCGTGCTGGACGCGCCACCAACACCCATGATGGGAGTGAGGCCTGCCCCGCTCAGCGCGCCCCCAGCTCCGCCAGTGCCACTACCCGCGGCGTTGCCGCCGCCACCAGGTAGCCCTCCGCTGCCAGCAGTGCCGACGCCGCTAGAGCCGCCAGCCCCACCGCCGTTGGCACCACCCGACGCCGCGCCGCCCGCGCCCGAGCCACCCGCGCCCGAGCCACCCGCGCCGCCACCTCCGCCACCGGGCGTCGTGCCTTGGAAGATCCGCTGGGCAAAGTTGTACAGGCTGCGGTTCCAAACGGTCTTGTCGTGGCCCCCACCTTGCTCCTTCTGCCAGAGATGGGGAACGTCGTTCGTCGTCAGGAAGTCGACGTACTTTTGGCTGTTGTTGATCAGGCCATCTGCAGTGCCGCAGGCAATGAAGATGAGCTTCACGCTCTGCTTGAGCGCGGCCACGTCCTTGATCGTCTGCTGTGGGTTCTGAGTGTTGGGCGCCGCCGAATAGGGACCGATGTAGTGAAACTTGTCGATGTTGGGGAAGCCGAAGTTGAAGGTCTGACCACCGCCCATCGACAGCCCGGAGATCGCACGCGAGTCGGCGTCCGTTGCCGCGGAGTAGGTCTTCTCCACCCAGGGGATGAGGTCGTTGATGAGCACGTCGCCGTGCGCCGCGAAGCCGTCCGACGCCCCGTTCGTATTGCCGTCGGGCATGACGACGATCATGGGCTTCGCCAAGTTCTTCGAATACAAATAGTCCATCACGTTGTCGGCGTTGCCCTCGTTGCTCCCCTTGCCAATCCAGGAGAGCTCATCGCCACCGATGCCGTGATGCAGGTAGAGCACGGGGTACTTTTGCGCCGTCGAGTAACCTGGCGGCGTGTAGATCGTGACCTTCTGCATGTCGTACATGCGCGTCGGGTAGCTCACCGACTGGTCCACCTTGCCGTGAGGAATGCTGTTGGAGCGGGCGTCGAATCCCTGAGGCGGCACCGGCAGGTTCGATTCGGTGGCAGCGGCGACGGCCGGCACCGAAACAGCCGCTGCTGCGAGCAATGCCACCAGCCACGGAGCGCCCATTCCGCGTCGACGCGAGCCACGCGCGCGGCTCGAGCTCGAGCAGATGAATGAACCCGTAGTCAGCGTAAGTTGGCGCGCGAACATGATGGCAAGCTCCGTGGGCGGTGCCCTCGGCGCTCCACTCGCGCACGCTGGCGACCACCTGTATGAGTGACGGTCATCGAAATGAGTGACGTCATCCAATGAGTGGCGCTCACCGACATCTTCTCGCAAAAATTCGACTACATCCGCCCAGGGCGCAATTATCCGCCGCCTGAGCTTCGGAGCTCCAGGGCTGGTGGCGGGCCGTCCTCGGCCGCGCAGTCGACGAGGCGCTGCGGCATCGAATCGGGCTGGCGTGCTGGTCCCCCCTCAACAGGGTGTGTTCCCCAAGCACTGGTAGCCCGTCACCTCGATCGGCGTGCGTGCCGACAGCTGGTGGAAGAGGGGTCGCCTTCGAGCGCGGGATCGGTGGCGACGCGGGTTACCTGGCACGACACGTAACTCGGGCCGAGCGACAACGTTCCCGGCCCGCTCCCGACCGCGCAAGACCGCGCCCCCTTCCCGGGGCGCGCTGCGCGGGACTTCCAGAACGCAGCAAGGCTGGGCGTGAGTTGACGCGGGTCGACCTGCGCGCGAGCCTCTGCGCGTGACGGCGAAGTTCGACGTGATCGTGATCGGCGGCGGGCCTAGCGGCTCGACCGTGGCGGCCCGGCTGGCGCAACGTGGCAGGCGGGTGCTGCTACTCGAGAAGGAGCACTTTCCGCGCTTTCACATCGGCGAGTCGCTGCTGCCTTGCTCGATGCCGCTGTTCGAAGAGCTGGGCGTCATGCCGGCCTTGCGGGCTCACGGCTTCTTGCCCAAGTACGCGGCCGAGTTCGTCACCGCCGATGGCAGCCTGACGCAACGCTACGCCTTCGCGGACGGGCTGATCCCGGGTGAGCCTTCGGCCTTCGAGGTGGATCGCGCCGCGTTCGATCACGTGCTGCTCAAGAACGCCGCCCGGCTGGGCGTCGACGTGCGCGAGGGCGCAGCGGTGACGCGCTTCGAAATCGGGCGCGAAAGCGCCGAAGTCACGGTGCGAGACGACACGGGCAACGAGTCGCGCTTCTCGGCGCAGCTGCTGATCGACGCCACAGGTCAGAGCTCCATGCTGGCGGGCAAGCTGGGCATGCGCGAGATGGACCAGGGCCTGAAGAACTTCGCGGTGTTTTCGCACTTCGAAGGCGCAGAGCGCCACGCAGGCAAGCGTGAGGGCGACATCTCGGTGGTGCTCGTTCCCGGCGGCTGGTGGTGGGTGATTCCGCTCGCTGACGGGCGGACCAGCGTGGGCCAGGTGGGCCCGGCCAGTATGCTGCGCGGCAGAAAGCCGGACGAAGCTTACTTTCACGAGCAAATCGCGGCTACTCCGTACCTGGCAAAGCGCCTCGCACAGGCCACGCGCGTAGGCCCCGTGCGGACCATTTCGGACTACTCGTACGTGAGCCGGAAGCTCGCGGGTGATCGCTTCGTGCTGGTCGGCGACGCCGGCGCGTTCATCGACCCGGTGTTTTCGACGGGCGTGTACTTGGGCATGGTCGGCGCGTTTCGAGCGGCCGATGCAGTGGACGCAGCGCTCAGCGCGGGGCGCTACTCGCGCCGCGAGTTCGTCGACTACGAGATGTGGGTGCTGAAGCAGGTCGACACGTACAAGAAGTTCGTCAAAGGCTTCTACAAGCCCGAGTTCGTCGAGCTGTTGATGGCGCCGAGCAATTTCCTGGATCTACGCGCCGCCATCACTTCGCTCTTGGCCGGGTTCGGCGTGGATCGACCGGAGATCAACGCGCGCGTGCTGGTCTTCTTGGGCCTGGCCAAGCTGAACCGGCGCTTCACGCTCGTGCCGCGTCTGTCGGGTCGCCGTGCTGAGGCTTGAGGCTTGAGTTGAATCAGCGCTGCGTGGGGCGTATCGGATCCGTGATCCATTCGCTCCACGACCCTGCGTAAAGCCGCGGCAATGGCAAACCGGCGTGGGCAAACGCCAGAATGTCGTGGCAAGCGGTCACGCCGCTGCCGCAATACACGACGGCCTCATCGGGTGTCGAATCGCCCAGCGCTTGGGCAAAGCGCGCGCGCAGCTCCGCGGGCGATCGAAAACGCCCGTTTTCCAGGTTCTCGGCGAAGGGCAGATTCTCGGCGCCGGGAATGTGCCCGGCAACCGGATCGATCGGCTCGACATCGCCGCGAAAGCGCTCCGGCGCCCGCGCGTCGAACAGTTTGCGCCCGGTCGATTGCGGCTCTGAAAGCTCACGCGCCGACACCAGCCATCCGGCGCGCGGCTGCGCCACGAAGTCGCCGCGCGGCACGATCGTCTGGGTATCGATCACGGGTCGTCCCTCTGCAACCCAAGCGGGAAAGCCGCCGTCGAGCACCGCGACCGCGTCGTGCCCGAGCCAGCGCAGCATCCACCACAGCCGCGCCGCAAACGCGCCGCCCGCGTCGTCGTAGACCACGACCTGAGTTTGGGAGCCGATGCCCCAAGCTTGCAGCTTGGCGACGAAGCTCTCGACGCTCGGGAGCGGGTGGCGCCCGGTTCGGCCAGCCACGATGGGTCCAGACAGGTCATCGAGCAGGTCCGCGAAGCTGGCGCCGGGCACGTGGGCCTGGGCGTACGCCTCGCGACCGGCCGCAGGATTCTGGAGCGAGGCCCGACAATCCACGACCCGCAGCTGGGGGTCGGACAGCAGTGCAGCCAGGTCGGCGCTCGAAATCACGGCAGAAAATCGGGTCACGGCGCCAAATCGAGCACGCCTTCAGGTTTCCCGTCCAGAGCCTTGAACACCCCAGGGCCGAGCGGGAACGGAGCTGCAGGGAGTTACCAGAATGTCCGATTCCATCCTGACTTACGCGCTCTTGGGCTCACTCGGCTTTGCGGCGGTTGGCTGCGGCGACCACGGGGTCGACGGCAACGGTCGGCGCACCGAACAGCTTCGCGAAACCGCGGCGTTCACGCGCGTGCACAGCGACTGCGAGCTGGACGTGCGGCTGGTGCAGGGCAACGAGCCCTCGGTGACCGTCAGCATCGACTCGAACCTGCAAGACTTGGTCAGGGTGCGGCTAGACGGCGACACGCTGCGGCTGGACCAAGACGAAGAAATCGACGAGGTCGTGTCGGGTCCGCACGTCTTGATCACCGTTCCGGAGCTTACGGCGGCCAAGCTGGACGGCTCGGGCCGTATGGCGCTCGCGTTCGACGAGCCGTCGCTGCCGCTCGATCTCTACCTGAGCGGCTCGGGTGATCTGAGCTTCAGCGGCACGACCGCCGCGCTGGGCGCCTACCTGAGCGGCTCCGGGGAGATGAGCCTCGACGGCGAGACGAGCGACGTCGACATCTCGCTCAGCGGCTCCGGCGCCATCCGGGCCAGGCACCTGGCAGCCAACAGCGCCAGCATCGATCTGAGCGGCTCCGGCAGCGTGTCGGCCACCGTGAGCGAGTCGGTCACGGTCGATCTTTCGGGCTCGGGCCAGGTCGACCTGTACGGCGACGCAGCGCTCGACGGCTACCGCCAGAGCGGCAGCGGTGACGTCGTGCAGCACTAGAAAAGCTCAGGAAAACGGCGCAAAAATCCGGCGACTCTTGGCGTCCAGCTGCGCTTCGGGCGGCAGCAAGTAGCGCATGCCGTGCGAGTCGGTAATCAGGTGCCGTCCGTCGGACAAGCGGCGGATGTGATCTTCTTGTTCGACCACGAACTCGCGCTCACCCCGGTCGGTCATGACTTGCCAGGTCGATTGCGTGGCAGCAGCCTGAACACCCAGCAAGCGCTCGACACGCGGCAAGAGCTCGCTGGCCAGTAGCGCCTGCTGCAAGGCTTGGCGGCTCGCCTCAGGCAAGACAGAGCTGGTCTCGATGCAGCACAGCTCGCGGCCGCGCTCGTCGACCAAGCACAAGTACCGATCCGGATCGCTGAGCGGAAAGCAACGCCGCACCTGCACGGCGACGCGCTCGCCCGCTGTGGTCGCGGCCGTCAGCGTCGCCGTGTCGGCTTCCCAAGCCAGCACGAGCTGCGCCGGAGGCGGCACTTGCAGGGGCGCGGACAGCGGCTCCGGCTCCTCCGCCGGCGGCGCTTCGGGCTCGGCGCTGGGCAACGACTGCTGCTGCGCGCGCTGGAGCCGCGCGTACTCGCCGCCATTCGCCATCAGCTCGGCGTGGGTGCCGGTCTCGACGACCCTGCCGTCTTTGAGCACTAGCAAGCGGTCGGCCTTGGCCAACGTGCTGAGCCGATGCGCGATCGCGATGGTGGTGCGGCCGCGCACCACGTTGTCGAGCGCGCGCTGGATTTCGCGCTCGGTTTGCACGTCCACGGCGCTGGTCGCCTCGTCTAGCACCAAAATTTGCGGATCGACCAGGATGGCGCGCGCGATGGCGACGCGCTGGCGCTCGCCACCCGACAGTGACTGGCCACGCTCGCCCACCAGCGAATCGTAGCCCTCGGGCAGCTTGAGCACGAACTCATGAGCGCGCGCCGCGCGGGCGGCGTTCAGCACTTGCGCTGGCGCAGCATCCGGCATGCCGTAGGCGATGTTCTCGCCGATGGTACCGAAGAACAGGAAGGAGTCCTGAAGCACGATGCCGATGTGCTTGCGGTACTGCTCGACCGACAGCGTGGCGACGTCGACGCCGTCCAGCCGGATGCGGCCAGCCGACGCGGCGTAGAAGCGACAAACCAGGTTGGCCACCGTGCTCTTGCCGGAGCCGGTGTGGCCCACGATGCCCAGCATCTGTCCGGGCGGCAGCCTGAAGCTCACGTCGTCTAGCACCAGCCGGCTGCCGTAGCGGAACGAGACGTTCTCGAACGCGATCTCGCCTTTTACGCCTTCCAGCGGCACACCGCTCTTCACGTCGGCAACGTCGGGTGTGCGATCCAAGATTTCGAACAGCCGCTGCGCCGCCGCGGAAGCGCGCAGCGTCAACGTCAGCATGCGGCTCATGCTCTCGACGCGCACGTAAAAGCGGCCGATGTACGCGATGAACGCCGTCAAAACGCCGACCGTAATGTGGTGGTTCAAGACCCGGTGCGCGCCGACCGCCCAAACGACGAGCAGCCCGAGCTGATTCAAGAGGGCGACCAGCGGCCAGAACGAGGTCCACAGCCGGTTGTTCTTGTTGTTGACCTCGACGATGCGCTGATTGGCCTCTTCGAAGCGCTTGATCTCGCGGCGCTCTTGCGAGAACGCCTTCACCACCCGAATACCCGGGATGGTGTCGGCCAAGATGTTGGTCATCTGCGACCACACGCGGCTGCCGCGCAGAAAGCCGTGAGTCAGCGTGCCGCGCACCTTGACGATGAACCAGGCGATCGGCGGGAAGGACACCAGCGCAGCCGTGGCCAGTAGCGGGTCCAGCCAAAACAGCACCACCGACGTGCCGACGATCATCATCACGTCCGCGACGAAGTCGGTCAGCGTGTCGGACAAGAACGAGCACAGCCGATCGGTCTCGGAGCTGATGCGCCCGATCAAATCGCCGGTGCGCTTGCCGCCGAAGTATTGGAGCCTGAGCCGCGTGAGCTGAGAAAACGCGCGGTTCCGCAGATCCGCGCTGATGACCTCGCTCACCCACGCCAACACGGCTCCGTGTGCCCAGGCAAACAGCCAGGCCACCAGCGCCGCCAAGCACGAGCCGCCCAAGTACAAAAGCAACGTGCGCTGAGCTTGCTCGAGACCTGGCGCCGCCTGCGTCTGCCACGGCACCAGCACTTCATCGACCAGCGGCATGGTCAAATACGGCGGAATCAAGCCGACGCAGGTGGTGGCCAGCGTGAGGCCAAAACCGAGCAGCACCATGCCGCGGCGCGGACGCGCGAAGCTGAACAAACGGAGCAGAGCGCTGTGCTGGCTCACGACCGGTGCGTCCTCGTCGGCCTCTTCGTCTTGGGCCGAGCCCGCAGCATTCGCTGGACGCCCCAACGCTTCGGCGAAGGTCGCGGCGTCGTGCGCGCGCGCCAGCGTGTAGCGGAAGCGCACCAGCGTGCCTTCTCGGCGTAGGAACAGCTCGCACACACCCGCGTGTTCACGGCGCTCGACCTCGAGCGGTCGATCACGTGACAGCTCGCCCCCCTCACCTTGCTCGTCTCGAAACCAGACGCGCTGCGTGGTGGCGACCACGACACCAGACGCGAAGCGCAGCTCGGCGTTCAGGTCTGGACGAAAGACACACAGAATTCTTTCATCAGGCAGCAGCCGCAGGCCGGCGATGTCGCTTTTTTCTGCGCTCGTGGCGGAGTTTTTCATGGTGCCGGCCGGCGCTCCAGGCGAGCCGCCGCGGAATTCGCGGGCGAAACGTGACCCACGGGCCCCGCCCCCGTCAACGTCCTGGAACTGGCGCCGGAGCGTTTCTACGAATAAAGGGAGCCTTCCCCCCGATTCCAGCCCCAAGCCATGCAGATTCGCAAAATCTTCGACCTGAATGGCCCGAACATTTGGTCCAACAAGCCGGCCATCGAGGCCTGGGTGGACTTGGGGCACTTCGAAGAGCTGCCGACCAACAAGCTTGCCGGCTTCACCGAGCGCTTGATGCAGCACCTGCCGTCGCTCATCGAGCACCGCTGCAGCATCGGTGAGCGAGGCGGCTTCTTGCAGCGGCTCGAGACCGGCACCTGGCTCGGCCACGTGTTGGAGCACGTGACGCTCGAGCTGCAGTCGCTGGCCTATTCGCCGGTGGGCTTTGGCCGCGCGCGCGAGACGCTGGAGTACGGCGTCTACAAAGTGATCGTGCGCTGCGAGAACCCCCGCTTCGCCGAAATGTGCATGCGCTCGGCGCGGGAGCTTATCTTGGCGATCATCGACGGCAAGCCGTTCGATCTCGAAGCCGAGCTGAAGGAATTGCGCATTCAGGGCGGACACCTCTGCCTGGGCCCCGGTACGCAAGCCATCGTCGACGCCGCGCGCGCCCGCGGCATTCCGTTCTTGCGCCTGACCGACGGCAACCTGGTGCAGCTCGGCTACGGCAAGGCCCAGCGCCGCATCTGGACCGCCGAAACCGACGCGACCTCAGCCGTGGCCGAGAGCATCGCCCAGGACAAGGAGCTGACGCGGCGCTTGCTCGCCGCAGCTGGCGTGGCGGTACCGACTGGTCGCACGGTCACCGATGCGACCGACGCTTGGCTCGCCGCGCAAGAGCTGGCGGAGCCAGTGGTGGTGAAGCCGGTGGACGGCAATCATGGACGCGCCGTCTCGATCCGCCTCGACACCGAGCAGGCAATCCGCGACGCCTACGAGCTGGCCGCCAAAGAAGGCAGCGGCGTGATCGTCGAGCGCTTCATCCCGGGCACCCAACACCGCGTGCTGGTGGTCGGCGACCAGGCCGTCGCGTCCGTGCGGGGTGAAGCCGACACCTTGCGCGGCGACGGCACGTCCACGATTCGCCAGCTAATCGACCAAGCCAACCGCGATCCGCGCCGCGGGGTGGGCCAAACCTGGGTGCTCAGCCGTATCGAGCTGACGCCGATCGTGCAAGAGCTGCTGCATCGCCAGGATTTCACGCCCGACTCGGTGCCGCGCGCGGGCCAAGAGGTGCTGGTGCAGTACCACGGCGATCTCACGGTCGACGAGACCGAGCACCTGCACCCCGAGGTCGCGGCCATGTGCGTGCTGGCGGCCCAAGCCGTGGGGCTCGACATCGCCGGGCTGGACGTGGTCGCAGCCGACATCGGCGTACCACTCGACTTGCAAGGCGGCGCTGTGATCGAGGTCAATGCCAGCCCGGGCCTGCTCGCTCACCTGAAGCCGCTCGCCGGCAAGCCGCGCCCCGTGGGCGAGGCCATCGTCAACCAGCTGTTCGCCGCAGGCGCGCAGGCCCGGGTGCCCGTCGTCGCTGTCTCGGGTACGCGCGGTCGTACCGAAGCGGCCACGCTCATCGCCCAATGCCTGAACGCCGAGGGCCATGTCGTCGCGCGCGCCGACGGGTCGGGTCTGTACCTGGGTTCCCGCCAGCTGCGGACCGGCCCGGCAGCGGACGCGACGAGCGGGCGGAACGCACTGATGAACCCTGCGGCCACCTCCGCCGTACTGGAGGCGACCGAGCTGTCCGTCTTGGAGGAGGGGCTCTCTTTCGACCACTGCCAGGTCGCGGTCGTGACCACCACCGAGGGGGCCGAGGCCGTGGCGCGCCCCGGGGTGGAGGACCGCGTGGCCATCGACAAAGCCGTGCGGGCGCCGGTGGACGTGGTCCTGCCGGACGGATTCGCCGTGCTCAACGCCAACGATCCGGTGGTGGCGGCCATGGCCGAGCACTGCAAGGGCAAGCTGGTGCTCTTCGGCGACGCTCCCGAAGCCAGTCCTCTCAAGGAACACCTGGAAGCCGGTGGTCAGGCCTTGGTTCGGCTCGGCAGCCAGCTCATCTGGTGGAAAGGACGCGAGAAGTCTCGCCCCCTCTCGCTGGCCACCCTGACTGAATCAACTGAGCGGGCGAGCGTCGAACCCCTGATGGCAGCCGCCGCCGCAGTCTTGGCACTCGGGGTGTCGCAGCCGGCTTTGGAAGCATTCCTCAATAAATCCGGATACTAAGCGCCCTACGGGGCGGCCGGTCGCCGGATCTGCTATTGCGTCCGCCGAGTTTCGCCTCGGCTTCCTCCCCGATGAAAATCGAATCTGTTCGCTCACTTCGCGGCCCCAACCTCTGGTCGAACCACACCGTCTTGGAGGTGGTCGCTCGCATCGAAGGAGCCGATACGCTGAACCACGCTCGCCAAGTCGCCCAGCGCGCGCTCGAGCTGCAAGTCGCCGTCGGGTCTCCGGTCAGCTTCTGCGAGGTGCGGCCGATGTCCGATCGGCAATGCCGGCTCATCGTTCAGTACGTCGATGAAGAGGTAGGCAAGCGCGCGCTCGAGCTCGCCGTCGGCCAGCCGCTGAGCGTGCCGGTCGCCGAGGTGCGCGAGCTCCCTACATTGCGAGCGCTCGCCGAAGAGGTCCGTTTGGGGCCCAGCACCGGCTCCATCGTGCGCGCCGCTCAGGCTCGCGGCATTCCCGCGCAACGCATGACTGGCGGCAGCCTGGTCCAGTTCGGCTTCGGCTCGCGCCGTCGGCGCATCTGGGCCGCCGAGACCGACCGAACCAGCGCAATCGGCGAGTCCATTGCTCAAGACAAAGATCTCACCAAGTGCCTGCTCTCGGCGGTCGGGGTGCCCGTGCCGGAAGGTCGCGTTTGCACGACGGCCGAGCAGGCCTGGGAAGCCGCGCAAGCCATCGGCCTGCCGGTCGCGGTCAAGCCGCGCAAGGGCAACCAAGGCAAGGGCGTCTCCACGGCGCTCGACAGCCGCGAGGCCGTCATCACAGCGCACGAGATTGCCGTGGCGTACGACGGCGAAACCATCGTCGAGCGTCATTTGTACGGCTCCGATCACCGCTTGCTCGTGATCGGTGATCGGCTGGTGGCCGCCGCGCGACGCGAGCCCCCGTCCGTAACGGGCGACGGCCGAGCCAGCATCGGCGAGCTGGTCGCCAAAGAGAACCTCAACCCGCTGCGCGGGGACGACCACGCCACTAGCCTGAGCAAGCTGCGCTTGGACGCGATCGGCCTCGAGCACCTGGCCGAGCAAGGCCTGACCCCGGACAGCGTACCGGCGGCTGGCCAGACGGTTTCGCTGCGCCGCAACGCCAATTTGAGCACCGGCGGCAGCGCCACCGACGTGACCGACACCGTCCACCCCGAGGTCGCCGCGCGCGCGGTCGAAGCGGCGCGCATGATCGGCCTGGACGTGGCCGGCATCGACGTCGTGGCAACACGCATCGATCAACCGCTCGAAGTGACGCGCGGCGCGATCGTCGAGGTCAACGCCGCACCCGGACTGCGCATGCACCTGGAGCCTTCGGCCGGTAAGGGGCGCGCGGTCGGTGAAGCCATCGTCGCCTCGATGTTCCAACCAGGCGACGACGCGCGCATCCCGATCGTCGCCGTCACCGGCACGAACGGGAAGACCACCACCACGCGCTGCATCACGCACATCTTGGCGCGCACCGGGCTGCGCGTCGGCATGACCTGCACCGACGGCATCTACGTCGAAGGCCGTCGCATCGACACGGGCGACTGCAGCGGCCCGAAGAGCGCGCGCGCCGTCTTGATGCACCCGCGCGTCGACGCCGCGGTGCTAGAGACCGCCCGTGGCGGCATCTTGCGGGAAGGTTTGGGCTTCGATCTGTGCGACGTCGCGATCGTCACCAACGTGGGCGAGGGCGACCATCTGGGCTTGAACGGTATCGACCAAATCGCCGATTTGGCCCGCGTGAAGGCCGTGCCGGTGCGCGCCGTTTCTGCCCGCGGCGCCGCGGTGCTCAACGCCGACGATCCGCTGGTCGTCGAGATGGCCAAGCTGTGCCGCGGCACCGTGGTGTACTTCAGCCGCAACGAGAGCTCGCCCGTGTTGGCGGCGCACCGTGCGGCGGGCGGCACCGTGGTGACGGTGCTCGACGGGCAGCTCGCGATCGCGCGAGGCCGGCACGTCACGCCGGTAGCACGCGTCGATCAATTGCCGCTCACGCTCGGTGGGCGCGTCGGCTTCCAGGTCGACAACTTGCTCGCCTCCGTGGCGGCCGCGCATTGGCTGGGTCTCCCGATCGAAGCCATTCGCGCGGGCGTGAAGAGCTTTACCAGCGATATTGCCAGCGCGCCGGGCCGCTTCAACGTGCTGACGCACCAGGGCAGCACCATCGTGCTCGACTACGGGCACAACTCGTCGGCGCTGCTCGCGCTGAACGAGGCGCTGGCGAAGTTTCCGCACAAGCGCCGTAAGGTCGTGTACACGGCCGCCGGCGACCGTCGCGACGTCGACATCAAGCGCCAGGCCGAGCTACTGGCCGGCTTCTTCGACGAAATCTACATCTACGAAGACCAGTGCACCCGCGGCCGCGCCGACGGCGAGATCTTGCGCCTGATGCGCGAAGGCTTCGAGAGCGCGTCGCGCAAGCCGCGCGTCTTGCAGGCCCCCGGCGAAATGGCCGCCATCGGCGCCGCCATCGCCCGGCTCGAGCCCGGTGATCTGCTGCTGTGCCAGGTCGACCAGGTGGAAGAGGCGCTCGCTTTCGTCAGCGGTCTGCTCAAGCAGTCCGAAACCACCGCGCGCCCGCTCGGTCAAATGGCCGCGCACTTCGCCGCCGCGCTCATGGTCGTGCTGAGTGGGATGGGCGGCGCGTAGCGCCGACCATCGTTCGCGACAGAACCGGCGCGTAGCGCGCTCGGCACCGCTCAGGGCTTGCTTTGCGTCGCTTCGGCCCAGCCCCAGGAGCCGCTGGGGCGGCGTTTTGGAGGGGCCGACGGCTCGGCTCCAGGCGCGACACTGAACCGCCCGCTGCTCTTTTCGACCGGTGCGCCGCAACTAGGGCAATTACCGAGGCTGGTCTCCGCGGTCTCGTCCCATGCGTGAGCGCAGCTAAAGCACTCGAGAGAATAGCGTACCGACGACGATTCGATGTTCGCCATGAGCTCCACCTCTAAAGTTCGGATGAGAACCCGAATCCTTGAGCCGCACCATCGTCGATTTTTGGGACCCGGAGCTGCCGGCAAAAATACCAAGCAGGACCGCGCACTTGATGAGCACCGGCCATCAGCTGACGCTGCGCGCTTTGGTGACGTACGGGAGCACGAATAGGTAAAGGCCGGAGAGCAAGAGCAGAAAGAGCGGGAACAGTGGAAAGTAAGTCACTAGGTCGGGCGTGTGGGGCGGACGCACGGCCATGTCGACGAAGTTTGCAATGACCGCCAGCGTGAAGGCGATCGACACCCAGCGGTGCAACTGACGAGTGAACTTGTTCATGTTGGGGGTTTCCTGATTTCTCTCAGGCGCCGTTCGAGCAGCGCCTTTTCGGGGTTGGTTGGCGCAGTCGCCAGAGCACGTTCGGTGTGTAGAAGAGCCTGGGCTTGGTGGCCGCAGCGCCGATGCAGCTCTCCGAGCGTCGCGTCCCACAGGTAGTAGCCAAGCAGCCAGCTCGGCGCCTCGAAGCCTTCGAGGGCGGCGAGGCCCGCTTCCGGTCCCTGGCTCTCGGCCACGGCGATCGCACGATTGAGCACGTTGAGCGGTGAGGGAGCGATGCGCTCGAGCACCTCGTAGAGCCAAACGATCTTGGTCCAGTTCGTTTCGGCGTACGATGGCGCCAGGCAGTGCTCCGCCGCGATGCCTGCCTCTGCGTGGTACCGAGAAAGGACCTCTCCGCGAGCCGACTGCGCCAGGTGGGCGACGCCGCGTTGGATGAGCGCGCCATCCCAAAGGGCGCGGTCTTGCTCTTCGAGCAGTAGCAGCCCCCCCTCGCCGTCCACACGCGATTCCAAACGGGCGCTGTGGAAGCAAATCAGCGCGATCAGCGCGTCGGTCTCGGGCACCGCCCCCGCAGAGCTGTCTTTGAGCATGAGCGCCAAGCGCAGCGCTTCGTCACAAAGCTCACGGCGGATCACGCGATCGGGTTGGGCGGAGCTGTAGCCTTCGTTGAACAGCAGGTACAGCATGTGCAGCACGCTCGGCACTCGCACGGGGTCGAGGCCCCGAAGCTCGGCGTCGTCTTCGAGGCGGGCGCGGGCACGCTGCAGTCGCTTGTTGACCGCGTCTTCGCCCTGAAAGAGGCGTAGCGCAATCTCGGGAATGCTGAAGCCACACAGCGTCTTCAGCGCCAGCACCAGCTGGGACTCGGTGGGTATCGCCGGATCGGCACAAACGAACAGCAGTTGCAGCACGTCGTTTTGGACCTCCTGCTGCGCGTAGCCAACCTGCACCTCGGCCAGGTAGCGTTCGTCTCGCTTCTGACGGCGCAGCTCGTTGATCACGTGGTTGTGCGCGACCCGGTACAGCCACGCGCCCGGCTCGTCGGGTAGCTTCGACGACCAGGCTAGCGTGGCTTGTAGGAGCGCGGCCTGGGCCGCGTCTTCGCAGAGCTCCAGGCGCTGGAAGCCGAAGCGACGCGACAGAATGGAGACCAGGCGCCCGAGCTCGTGTCGGAACCAGTGCTCCGGCAGTTCGGGGCTGGCCATGTCAGAAGGTCGTGATCTCGCGGATCTCGACGCTGCCGAACATGGGGACCTCTTTGGCGATCTCCACGGCGTGTGCGAACGACTCGGTTTGGATGAAAGACCAACCACCGACGACTTCTTTGCCCTCGGCGTAAGGTCCGTCGGTCACGGCGCCCTTTCGAACCACCGCCGCCACGCCGCCAGGCTGGGGGCCCGCCTTGGCCGGAGGCTGCTCCAAGATCTCCTTCGAGTACTTGGCCATCCAGGCCATCCATTGCGCGTAGCCAGCCTGCATCTCGGCGGGCGACGGCTTGTCATCGGGCGACGATCGATAGAGAAACAGAAACATCATGCTCGGAACCTCCTGAACGACCCGCAACGTTGCGAGTCTGATCGGACGACGCCGGAGCATCGTCGAATGGACACGCGCCGCTCGATTTTTTTCGGCGGGGCGGGCACTGCCCACACTTATTCAGTAATTTCCGGCAGTTGCGCTCTAGCCGCCCCCACTGCGCTAGGGCCAGCGCGAACCATCGCTTACCCGAGCTACAGGGCCGGTGCGGCCAATCGCCTGTTTCATGACGGCCGGGGCCGTGGGCTTGCTGCACGTGCGGCTGCCACCGCCTCCAGCGCCCGCGCCGGCGCCGCCCCCACCGGCGCCGGCGCTCCCGGCTGTTCCCGTACCCGTCCCCGCGCTCCCCCCGCCTGCCCCCTTCCCACCCGCTCCTCCGCCCGCCCCGCCACTCGCACTCCCCGCCGTTGAAACGTCACCACTGGTGTTCGTTCCGCCGGCACTCCCGCTCCCGGCGGCGCTCGTGACGCCGCCGCTGCCAACCATTCGCCGCTGAGCGTGCCGGCCCTACCGACTCGGGCGGTGCCGACGTTCGCTCCGGCCGTACCAAAGCTGCCCACAACTCCGACGCTCAAGTTGCCGCCTGTGCCATTCGCGCCCCTACTGCCCAGCGGGTTAGTAGCGCCTTCTTCGGACGAGCACGCTGCGGAGCCGAATGCGCGAGCGTGAAGCACGCCGCGACATAAAGCGCGCTCACCTGCCACGACCTGGTAACCGGGCGCGACACGCGCCAACGGTGCTGAATCTTCACTCATGTTGGAGTGACGACACGACGTACCCTTGGATCAACTATCGACACGCGGCGCGGACCAGGATCGGAAAAGTAATTTCGAAACTTTCGCACGAAATAGCGAAACCGAAGGCCGCTACGGCAGCTTCTGCGAAGTGGGCTGCGGCGCGGCAGCCCGCGGTCACACCTGAGTCGACCCGCACGACTCGCGAGCTTGGGCGCGCGAGCGTCGGCCTCGCCATGTCGGCGGCGCTCGCCATGTCGGCGACCTTGAGTGCCTCGGAGCGGCGCGCCGCGTGTCTCGCGCAGCGCCACAACTCTGTGCATCTCCTTGCACATCGAGCATGGGCGTGCCCGGGGGCGTGTACAAAGAACTGCACACGTCCCCAGATGCGCAGCAAAACGGCGATTTTTCTGGGTCCTGCGGGTCGGCACGCCTGTTGCTCTAGCTCCATGCACGCACGCTGAGCGACGTCGAGCAAAGGGCTCGGGTCGGCCGTGCAGCAACCGACTCACCGAAGGACTATCATCATGGCCCGCTCGCATCTCTTCACTTCGCTGTTTCTCTTCGCCTCGTTGACGGCTGGCTGCGCGAGTGATGGCGCCCACGTCGGCGATCTGGGCGATACCAAGGCGAACGAGGCCGACTCTAGCGCCAAGACCAATCCGAAAGGCGATGTCGATGACGACGGCACGCCCGCCGATCAGGACCTGTGCCCAGGCACCAGCGCGGGCGTGAAGGTCGACGGCAACGGCTGCTCCGACGAGCAGCGAGCAAACGGGAGCGGCAAGGGCAGCGAGAAGGGCGGAGCACACGGCGCCGGCGGCGCCGCCAGCAACGGCGGCGAGGAGCCGGGGCGGGAGCTCCTGCTCGACGGCGAGGTTACGCCCAACGGCTTCGCGGTGTTCACGCTCGATCCCGAAGGCGCCGTGCCAGTCGTGTTTCGCACGCTCGAGAGCAACGTCACCAAGCTTGCCAGCGGCTTCGAGCTCAACGGCACCGTGATGGTCGACGTCCCCAACGACGAACATGTCACGCTGCTCGAGGCCAAGGTAAAGCTCGAGTACGACTCGGCCAAGGGCACGGGCCTGCAGAGCCTCCACGGCTCGGTTCGCCTGCCCTTCCCCGACATTGGCTTCATGAGCGAGACCAGCGTCAAGGACCCGATTTCGGCTGCCGTCGGCTACGACCTGGGCAAGAACCTGAAAGAGGTCGATGCGCCGTTGAAGGACGACCGCAAGTACCTGTACTTCACGTTCTCGGCCGGCCTGGAGGCGAACGTCGGCGATCTCGAGATCTCGACGGGCGTGAACCAGAGCGCAACCATGACGCTCGACGTCTCCGACCCCGCCTTCTTCCTCAAGGCGTCGCTGGGCGGCTTGATGGGCCCTGTAGACGAAGCGAGCGTTGGCTTCTCGATCGGCGGGCACCTGCCCTTCACGCCGCTGAACACTTGGGGCATCGACGCAGCAGCCGCCAGCTTCGACGGGCACTTCTGGATCGGCGGCAAGGTCAACCTCAACGACGTCAAGCTACCGCTCGCGATCGGCGGCAACACCGTTTACGACCTCGACCCCAACGACGACGGCAAGACGCTGTTCGAGCAGCCCAAGGACGGCTTTCAATTCGGCTCGAACTCCGAGCTCGATCTGAGCCTCGCCGCCGGCCTCATCTCGTTCGAGATCCCGATCGCGCAGGCCACCATCACGGGTCGCGCCGGGGGGGACGAGGCCTACGCCTGGTACAGCGGCATGACCAAGGCCGGCAACGGCTGGATGCCCGCAGAGGTGCCGCTGAAGAACACGATGGAGCTGAAGACGGCCGGCCACGCCAGCTCGAACCTCGACGAGATGTACTTCACCGCCGAAGGCGAGCTGGCATTCGACGCAGGTAAGCTCGGTGACTGGACCGGCATCGACCTGACCGATCTGGCGCTGGCCAAGGCCACGCTCGACATCGACAAGGACGGCGTGCTCGTGACCGGTACGGCCTCGGCCTCCTTCTCGCCCTACCTGGGCCTGATGGGCAACGTCGACGCCGTCGGATACTTCAACGGCAGGCCCGAAGGTTGGTACGTCACGCTCGATGGCCAGCTGGTGGTGAGCGGCATCGACC
This sequence comes from Polyangiaceae bacterium, assembly GCA_036261775.1. GTDB lineage: Bacteria > Myxococcota_A > Polyangia > Polyangiales > Polyangiaceae > PMG-095. The sequence goes on from DATAKF010000388.1 coordinate 30,355, forward strand.
TCTCGGCCGACGCCCACGCTCGCCTGGATCGCCACGGCATGCTCGTGAGCGGCGTGTTCGAGACCCCCATCTCGCTCATCGATATGTCCGGCAGCATCACCGCTCGAGGCGTCGACCTGCGCGGCCACGCCGAGGTCACGATCCCGATCGTGGCCGGCAAAGAGATCGCACAGTGGGTGACGGACGCTGCCGTGTGCGGCTACGAAACCGTCACCGACGCCGCCGTGTGCGGCTACCAAACCGTCACCGACGGCGCCAAGTGCGGCTTCAACTACGTGAAGGATGGCTCGAAGTGCGGCTACAGCTACGCCAAAGACGGCGCCAACTGCGGCTACACCACCGCCGCCAGCGCGGCCGAATGCGGAAGCCGCTACGTGACCGACGGCGCCAAATGCGGCTTTGACTACTTCGACGACGCCCTTCACTGCGGCTGGGATTGCGTCTCGAGCTTGTTCTCGGACTGCAGCTGTAGCTTCGCCCGCAGCTGCAACATCGCCAACACCTGCACGTTCGCCAAGACCTGCACCTTCGAGTCGAGCTGCAACGTGCCCAACACCTGCAGCGTGCCGGCGACCTGCGAGCGCGTGAAGACCTGCGAACAGAAGGTGACCATCCCCGACTTCGACTACGGCACGTTCAAGGGCAGCGTCGATGTAGCGATTGGCAACAGCGGCCTGGAAGGTGGCGTCGACGGCCAGTACTGCGTGAGCGGCGGCGGTTGCACCACGCTGGCCGGTGGCCGCATCAAGGTGTCGAGCGGCAAGCCCGAAGCCTGTGTCGACATCGGTGGCCTCGGCGAGTTCTGCGCCCCGTTCTGATTCAAGAGTCCCACAACCTAGGCAAAGTCGCCCGGCGTCTCCTCGCAAGAGGGGGCGCCGAATGGCTTTTTTGCCGAGACCACGCCCAGGCCCCGCGCCGCTTGACGCCGGGAGCTGGTAAAGGGTCATGTTCTTGGCAATGTCCGCCGGCTCCGCTGCGCTCCTCGTCACCGCTGACCAGACCTTGGCTTCGGAGCTGGCACGCTTGCTGATGGGGCGAAAGCTTGCCCTGCAGGTGATCGCGACCAAGTCGAGCGACGCCGAGCCGGGCGGAGCCGAGCTCGTGTTCATCGACGTCTCCGACGACTCCGGCTCCGCGCTCGTCAAGCGCTTCGCGGAGACGCATCCGGAGTGCGCTGTTTTGGCGGTCACGCCCGCAACCCAGCCCCAGCGGGGGCTGGCCGCGGCCCGCTCCGGTGCGGCCGACTTCGTGCGCTACCCGTTCGAGGTAGAAGAGCTGAAGTACGTGGTGGACAAAGTGCTGACAGGGCTGGCCCGCACGGCCGACGAGCCCCCGCCCTCACGGCTGCTGACGCAGAGCGCGCAGATGATCGCTTCCGCACCGGCCATGAACGTGCTGCTCTCCATGCTCAAGCGGGCGGCCAACGGCACGGCTACCGTGCTCGTGCGTGGCGAGAGCGGCTCGGGCAAGGAGTTGGTGGCCCGCCAGGTGCACGAGTGGAGCCCCCGCGCCGCAGGACCGTTCATCAAAGTGCACTGCGGAGCGCTCCCGGACAACCTGCTCGAGAGTGAGCTTTTCGGCTACGAAAGGGGCGCCTTTACCGGTGCAACCGCGCGCAAGCCCGGTCGCGTCGACCTAGCCGAAGGCGGCACGCTCTTTCTCGACGAAATCGGCGACATCACGCCGGCCGTGCAGGTCAAGTTGTTACGCCTCCTGCAAGAGCGTCAGTACGAGCGCCTCGGCGGCACCGAAACGCTCACGGCCGACGTGCGCTTCGTCGCCGCCACGCACCGCGACCTGGAAGCTCGCGTGCAAAAGGGCGAATTTCGCGAAGACCTGTTCTATCGGCTGAACGTGGTGTCCCTGTGGGTCCCGCCGCTGCGCGATCGAGCCTCCGACGTCGAGGCGTTGGCGCTGCATTTCTGTCAGTCCGCCAGCGCAGCCAACGGTAGGCCGAGCGCGCTGCTCGACGCCGACGCGGTGGACTTGCTCAAGCGGCAGACCTGGCCCGGCAACGTCCGCCAACTCCAGAACTTCATCGAGCGCTTGGTGGTGCTTTCGGACGGCCCGCGCATCTCGAGGCGCGACGTAGCCACCGAGCTTTCGCGGCTGGCCGTGCCCACGATGAGCCTGGCCGCCGCGGGGGGCTTCAACGCTGCGGAGAGCGCGCCCCAGAGCACGGTCGTGGAGCTCGAAGAGGCCGTCCGCAAAGCGGAAAAGCGCGCCCTCGAGAAAGCCCTCAAGAGCGCGCGAGGCAATCGAAGCGTGGCGGCGCGCCTACTCGGGATCAGCAGGCGCACCCTCTACAACAAGCTCGAAGAGCACCAGCTCGAATGACCCGCACCGCGGGTGCCGGCCGCGAGGGCGACCGACCTGGCCGCTAGCCGAAAAACTCGCGGATTTCGTCCGCGCGCGCGCGCGTATCGGCTTTACCGACTTCGATCAGCTCGTGCGCGAAGCCGCCGTCGAACAACATGTACGAGGCCCAGTCGGCTTCTGCTTCCGGGCCTTCACGCGAGGCGCGCTCCAGCAGGTAGCGCGCGATGGGCTTCAAGTCCTTCAGCTTGAGCGACTTCCTGATGTACTCGGCCGCCAAGCGCCCCAAGTCCCGCGAGGGCGTGAAGGTGAGCGTCTTGATGCGACGGTAGGCGGTGCCGCGGTGCCGCACCCAGACGCGGTGCACGCGCTCCAAGTCCTCGGGCGACAGCGTCTCTTCGAGGATCTCCATCATCTGATTCAGGCGATCGAGCACTTGCAGATCGTACTGAACCGGGTCGAGCAACAGAGCGTTCAGCAGCTTGCCCACCAAGAAGACGGGGCTGAGGTCCTGCATCTGCTCGTGATCCGCCGCCTCCACCGCGGCGAGCTCGCGCTGGCTGCGTTGGTGCCGCACCGACACGACCACCAACCGCTCCGCGCCGGCGCGAATGGCAGGCGCGATTGGCGTGTTGAAGCGCAGACCGCCGTCGCAATAATAGTGCTCGCCCAGCTTGCGCGTCGGAAACAGCAGCGGAATGGCGGCTGAAGCCAGCACGTGGTCGGCCGTGATGCGCTCGAACGCGCTGACGCGCCGCTCGTCGCGGGTGTTTTCGATGCGCACACCCGGCGCGCCCTCGGTGAACACGGTCGTGCGGCCCGATACGACGTGCAGCGCCGCGACCATCACCGCGCGCACGATGCCGGCGTCCACGTTCGCGTGCATGCGATCCCAATCCACCGTACGCCGCACCAAGACCTCGACGGCGCGCGTGTCGAGCAGCGACTTGCCGAGCAGCTTTGGCTTCGCCCAACGCTTGAAGGCTTCCGGCAGCGGCGCGAGGCCGAGCGGACGCACCCGCGCGTGATCGTCGAGGCGCAGACTCTGCCAGGTGTCGACCAAGCGCTCGACGCGGTGGTCGTGGCTGTCGGCGTTGGCCGCAAAGTAGGAGGCGTTGATGGCGCCCACCGACGTCCCGGCGAAGATATTGAACGGAGCGGCTTGGTCCGGCTCGCCGTCGAGCACCTCGACCAAGCCGGCGACCACGCCCACCTCGTACGCGCCACGCATCCCACCACCGGAAAGCACCAAAGCCGTCGGCGGCTGGGGGGGGCGCATCCCACAATTCTGCACTGAACCCATGCCCTAAGTCCAAAACCAGGAGCAAGACTGGACTTTGGCGGTCCTGGAAGGCCAGATCACGATCGTCTTTGAGGCCACGAGCCACGAGAATGGCCAGCGAGGCCCGCAGAAACACGATGCGAAAAGCGCCCGCCACGAGGCTAGAGGGTTTCCAAGCGCGGCATCCACTGCGACAATCTGCTCGAGAATGAGCGCTGTTAACGCCCCCGCCGCCCGCCCCCAGGCCGCGCTGACATTAAAAGCGGCCGGCCGAACCGACATCGGGCGGCGCCGCCAGCACAACGAAGACGTGGTGCTGGTGCGGGAAGATTTGGGGCTGTTCGTGGTGGCCGACGGTGCGGGTGGCCACAACGCCGGCGAGGTGGCCAGCGCCTTGGCAGCGCGCTCCATGGAGAACTACTTTGGCGCGACCATCCGCGCCACGCACGAGCTGCCGGAGTTCAACCGGCTTGGCATGCCGAACGGCGCGCGCCGGTTGTCGCAGGCGGTGCACAAGGCCAACCGCGACGTGGTCGAAATCGCGCGCACCTCGCCCAAGCACCGCGGCATGGGCACCACGGTCGTGGCCAGCTGCTTTTCGCCCCGCTCGGGCTTGATGCACGTGGCGCACGTTGGCGACAGCCGGTGCTACCGCATGCGCGACGGTGATTTCGAGCTGCTCACGCAGGATCATTCGCTCTTGACCGACGTGCTGGAGCAACGCCCGGAGCTGAGCGACGACATGTTGGCGCGGCTGCCCAAGAACATCGTCACGCGTGCCATCGGCTTGGACGGCCAGCTGCGCGTGTCGATTCGCTCGTTCTCGGTCGTGGAAGGCGACCGCTACCTGCTGTGCTCGGACGGTCTGAGCGGCCCGGTGCCAGCGACGGAGCTGGCGGCCCTGCTGGCCGCGCCCGACGCTCCAGCGCTGATCGCCGAGCGCTTGATCACGCGCGCCAACGACAAAGGCGGGCCTGACAACATCGCGGCCTTGATCATCGACTGCCAGGGTGGGCACAAGACCGCGCTGCCGGCCGACAGCGTGCCGCCGCCGCCGCCCGAGGTGCTGGCGATGTTCGACGAGACGCAGTCGGAGCCCGAGCTGTTGATCTTGGGCATTCAGGATTTGGACGTGGCGGACGCGGTGAGCGCGAGCGACGATTTGTTGAAAGCGATTGAGGATCTACTTGGACACCGTTGACTCCGCGCCCCCCGTTTCTCTTCACAACCCACCCGTTGCCTATCCCGAGCTACCGCCCGTCGGCGGCCATATGGGGCCAGATCCGGAAGATTTCGTCGTGGACGAGGTGCCGGCCTACGCCGCCAGCGGCAAGGGCGAGCACCAGTACGTGCAAGTGCGAAAGCGGCTGCTGACAACGCCCGAGTTGGTGCGGCGGCTGGCCAAGGCCTGCGGCGTGAACGAGCGTGACGTCGGCTACGCGGGCCTCAAGGACAAGTACGCAGTCACGACGCAGTGGCTGTCTTTGGCCAGCAAGACCGCGGTTTCGCCCGAGTTGGATTTGGGTGATGGCGTGAAGATTCTGACCGTCACGCGGCACGACAACAAGCTGCGCACCGGCCATTTGCTGGGCAATCGCTTCACCATCACCCTTTTGGGTGTGCACGAGCAGGCTCTCGAGCGCGCCAATGCCATCGCCGAGCGGCTGCGCACCCAAGGCCTGCCGAACTACTTTGGCTCGCAGCGCTTTGGTCACGGCGGGCGCAACGTGCCGGATGCGCTGGCGTGGCTTCGGCGAGGTGGGCGCGGGAGGAACCGCTTCGAACAGAAGTTGTTTCCCAGCGTGGTGCAGTCGGAGCTGTTCAACCGTTACCTCACGGCCCGGCTGGCCCTGGGAGCTCAGCAGCTCATCTTGGGCGAAGTGGTGCGCCTGGAGGGTGCGGGCGCAATGTTCCGCGTGGAAGACTTGGAAAAGGAGCAACCGCGCTTCGCCGCGCGTGATCTGCACCTGACGGGTCCCATGCTGGGCCCGAAGATGCGGCCCGCCACGGATGCAGCGCTCGCGCTCGAACAGAGCGTCACGGCCGAGCTCGGGCTCGACGAGGCCATGCTGGGCGCGCTCGGGCGAGAAGCGCCCGGCACGCGCCGCGACCTGTTCGCGCCACTCCCCGATTTGAGCATCGAAGCCGTGACCGACCGCGCCGAGCCTGCATTGCGCTTGTCTTTCACTCTTCCAGCCGGCGGCTACGCTACCGAGGTGCTGCGCCAGCTCACCCACGAGCCGTTCCTGAGCGCTTCAGGGCACGGCAAGCCTCCTGCCGCTGCCGGCAGCGGCGCCCAGGGCGGCGCGGAGTCCGAGTCTGACTCGACGGGCAACGAGTAGCTCGCCTATACTGCCCGGCCATGAGTGGGACCAACGCCAGCGTCGTGCAAGGTTTGTCCAACGCCAAGCTCGAGGCCTTGGTCGAGATGATGTTCTTGGCCGCCTCGGCTGACGGAGACTTCAGCGATGTGGAGCGGAAGCACTTTCTGCAAAGCGTGGAGTCGTTGACCGACGGGCGCTTGAGCAAGGCGGCGCTGGAGGGCCTGCTCGATCGCGCCAAGACCGACTTGGAAGCGAGCGGGCGCGAAGCGCGCCTGGCCGCCGTCAAGGAGCGCTTGCCCGATCATGGCGCGCGCAAGGTGGCGCTTTCGCTCGCCATTCAGGTGACGGCAGCCGACGGCATCATCCGCACCAGCGAGCGCGAGCTGATCATGGACACGGCCGACGCCCTCGAGATTGACCGCGACGAAGCGGCTGATCTGGTGCGCAAGCTTTCGTCCACGTAGCCCTGGCGGGGCCGCTCGGCGCAGGCGCTCGCTTCAGTAACGCGCGCTTATACAAGCCGGTTTGTTGGCTGTTCCGGCGCGGGGTTGCCAAAATTCCGCGCGTGATGCCAGCGCTGCGTAGCCTGCTCGGAATCGCCCTGTTTGGCAGCCTGCTTTTTGGCTGCGCTCGTGAAGCCGGTGAGGCTCAAGCTCCCGCGCCCGGCTGGGCCGCAGGCTGGGTCCTGCCCGCCGAGAGCTACGAGTTTCCGCCCAAGACCCTGCCTCGCAAACAGACAGCCGAGCCAGCGCCGGCCACGCGCGGCGTGAGCCCCACGCGCAAGCTCACTCCGGTGACCCCCATCGCGCTGTCGCCGCTGCGCTTTGCAGCGACCGAAGGCGTGCCGACCTACGCGGACGGCCGCCCGCGCCCGTTGGCACCCGAGCTGATCGCGGCTGAATTTCCGAGCGGCGACGCTTGCCTGAGCCAGCTGCGCTCGGGTGGCGTGCAGTTTCAGGTAGTCGCCGACAAGCGCGGCGTACAGACGCCGATCGCCCTCGAAGGTTCGATCGGCGGCGTGCGCTACTGGACGGTCGGAGCAGGTCCCATGGTCTCGGATTGCCGCCTGGCGCTAGCGCTCGCCAAGATCGCGCCTGAGCTACGCGGCTTGGGCATCACCGCCATGCGCTTTTCGGGTGCGTACTCGTACCGCATGGCCAAAGTGGGGCGCCTCAGCCTGCACGCCTATGGCTTGGCTCTCGACGTTCACGAGGTCACGGCCGACGGCAGGAGCTTCGTGGTCGCCAAAGACTTCGCCAAAGGCCTGCCCAACGGCTGCGCCGCCAATGCGCCGCTGCTCAATCGCCTGGCGTGCCGCTTCGCCCAACTCCGACTTTTTCAAGAGCTGCTGACCCCCGACAGCAACGCCGACCACCGCGATCACCTCCACATCGCAATCGCCCGCGCGCCCGAATAGCCTTCGACTCCAGTGCCGGCGCCCGACTACCAGCCCATCACGTCCGAGGTCACGCCGGCCGAGCGACGCTTCTTGGATTTGGTCGCGCCGCTGGGCGTCGACTGGCTGACGACGCGCGAAGAGTACCGTCAGCGCTGCGGTATCAGCAGCTACTACGGCTGGAGCGACGTCATCGCGCTACCTCCATCATCAGCCGTGTCGCGCTCACCGCTCACGTTCGTGATGTACGCGGACCCCAACGTGTTGGACCTGTGCCCGGAGTACCTGTGGGCGAACTACATGCCGCACGACGACGCCCGCGAAAACCACCGCGACATCGAGCAGCAGCTGTCCGCGCATTTCGGCGAGCCCACCATCAACGATGTCTCCAATTGCCTGCGGCGCAAGTGGAGCTTCGGTGTCTTCAAGCTCGAGCTGCATACGTTTCCACCCGAGCTCCAAAGCCCCGCGCTCCTGCGCTCGAACTCGCTGCTTCAAAAGAATCCGCGCCTGCGTATCGCCTCGTCGATCAGCCTGCACAGCGAGTACGCGCACGCTTACCCCGACGCCAGCTTGTCGTCCCTAGCCACGTGGCTGTGCGACTCGGTCGCTCGCAAAGGGCGCGCCGGCGAGCTGGCTTGCAGCGCGACGCACGGTAGGCCCGGCCACCATTCCCGGCGCTACACGCGCCGCAACCCCGGCGCCCTCGCAACCAAGGTCGCGGAGAGCGCGCTCATCGCCTGGCGCGATGACCCGCACCGGCGCCTCGGCATCACCGCGCACCGTGAATCCGTCGTCTTTCCCAGCACGCAGGCCGCGCGCTTGATCCTGACGCACCTGAAGCCTGCCCGTGGGCCCGGCGGCTTCAGCCTCGCGCTCGACGCCGCGGTCGCGACGACGCCGCCGTCACGCTCGAGCGCGCGCATCGGCATCCTGGACGCTCCGGGCAACGCTTCGCTCGAGCAAGCAGCGAGCCAGCTGTCCGAGATCTGGCGCCTGCCGTTGTGTCACGAAGAAGCCGACGACGACTGACGGCGCTGCAGCACAAACCCCAGCTTAGCCCGCGAGGCGCGACAAATCCGAGTGTTCCAGCAGCAGCCGCACGGACGTCCCTAGACCCGCTGCGTCGACTTCGTCGAAGCGAGCTGGAACGGGGCTGTCGAGATCGAGCACGCCGCTGAGGCCGTCCTCGTGCAGCAGCGGAACGACGATTTCGGAGCGCGATCGCTCGTCGCACGTGATGTGACCGGGAAAGGCGTGAACGTCGGGCACCACGATCGTGCGACGTTCGCGCGCCGCGGCGCCGCACACGCCACGGCTCAACGCGATGCGCACACAGGCCACGCGGCCCTGAAAGGGCCCAAGCACGAGCTCTTCTCCACGCAAAAAGTAGAAGCCCACCCAGTTCAAGTCGGGCAGCAGCTCGTGCAACAGCGCCGCAAGGTTTGCGCAGTTGGCGAGCCCATCGCGTTCGTCAGCGAAAAGCCCGGCCAGCTGCGCGTTGAGCTCGCGGTAGGCATCAGGCTTGGTGAGGTTCGAAGAACGCTGGGCGACGAACATGTTGGCGATAGTGTAGCGCGGGCGTTCAAGCTTTGGGCGGCAGCGCGAAGTGTCGCTTCAGGAGCGCGCCCGTGAACGAGGGCCGTAGGTAAAAGCCTCTGGGCAAGGCGGCAAACGGCGCTCCGTCCGCGTCAAAGCCAACCCGCCGGGCTCGCGAGTGCGCGGCTTTGGGCCGAATTTGCAGGTAGCGGCCCAAGTGTCCGGTCAGCTCTTCGACGTGACCGCGCCCGATGTAGCCGGCCAGCTCTTCCCAATCGGCGCGCAGCACGGCTTCGTCTTCGGGCGTCAGCCGATAGAGCAACGCCTGGCCGATGCGGCGCTCGCCCACCGGGATCTGCCGTTCGCCTTCGACCGGCACCCACAAGACCACCGAGAGCTTGCGGCGCACGCGCGAGTCGGCCCACTCCACCTGGCCGATTTCGGTGAGCGGGATGGTGCAGACGAACGTCGACTCGACCGGCGCTCCCGTGCGATCGACCGGCAGCGTCTTGAGCTCGATGCCGAGCTCGGGAAAATCAGGCAAGGCGCGCGAGCCGGCGCTAGCGCCGAGCGCGCGCTCGATCAAACCGCCGACGAAGCCCTTGGCGCGCCGCAAATCCGGCGGCACCGGCACTTCGAAGCGCGCCGCCAGCTCCGCGAGGCACAGGCCGGCCAAGGCGGCTGCGCGCACGACCAACTCGGCTTCGTCGCGGGGCGGGGCGGGGTTCACGCCGACGCTCGGTAACGCGCCACCAGCACGGCAATGTCGTCCTTTTGCTCGGCCATGAACGCCGTGACGGCGGCGCACAAGCCGTCGCGAATCTCCGGCACGGGAGCGCTGGAGAGCCGGCACAGCTCGGCCGACAATCGCTCGACGCCGAACTGCGCGCCTGCGCGATCTTGCGCCTCTATCACTCCGTCGGTATAGAGCACGAGCAGGTCCCCGTCGGCCAAGCGACAGCGCGATTCTTGCGTGGCTTCTTCGATGTCGCGCGTCGCGCCGACCCACGTACCGAGCGTCGGCACCAGCTCGACCTTGCCGGTTTCTGCCCGCAAAATCAGCATGTCTTCATGGGCGCCCGCGAACACCAGCTCGCCGTCTGCTTGGTAGCGGATCAAGCTGAGCGTGGCGTGCTCGTCTTGGCGCAGCCGCTCGCGCACGTTCTCGTACAACACGCCGTTGACGACCTTGAGCAGCTCGCGCGGCGCCGCGTTCGGGCTATTGCGCACCAGCGCGGAGACGACGCTTTGGAGCATCATCATCACCAGGCCCGGTCGCAGGCCGTGACCGGCGACGTCACCGATGCCGAGCCAGCAGCCGTTGGGCGTCGGCAAGACGTCGTAGTAGTCGCCACCCACTTCGGTGGCGGGCAACATGTTGGCGGCGATCTCCAGCCCCGGCACCGACAGATCGCGCGGCAAAATCGAGGTTTGGATGCGGGTCGCGATCGAGAGCTCTTGCTCCAGCCGCTGCTTTTCCGCCTTCTGGCGCGCCGCGGCTTCTTGGGCCACGCGTCGCATCAGCTGAGCGCCGTGCAGGGCAGCGCTCACCAGCTCACGGAGCAGCTCGTACACCACGCGCCGGCGCGGCCCCAACTCCAGGAGCGCGAAGCCAAGCTGTGTGTTTTCGAAGAACAGCGGCTCGACCACCATCGCCCGCCGACGCTCCTGCAGCATCTCGGGTGGCGCGAGGTCGGCCGTTTCGAAGAGCAAGCCGCCTTCGGGCAAATCGAGCAGCCGTCCGCGATCGTAGGCGACGATCAGACGCGACTTGGGCGCCGGGTTGCCCCAGCCGTCGTACAGGGCCAAAAAGCAGCTGCGGATACCCAGCGCGGGCAGGCGATCGGCCAGCGAACGTGGCAAGCTCTCCACGTCGAACGACGTGATCAGCGATTCGCTGGTGTCGGTCAAAATACTGGCGGAGCGCTCGGCTTCGGTGCGCAGGGCGCGCTGCTCGCGATCGACGGCGTCGGTCAGCAAGACGCGCAGGCGCTGCCAAATGTCTTCCAGGCGCATCCAGCGCTTGGCGTCGCCGCGCACCAGCGGCAGGAGCTTTTCGCGCAGCACCGACAGCGTGAACTGCCACGCCACCACGTCGCCGCCGACCTCGATGGTGCGTGTCAGCACTTGGTCGAGCCGCTCGATCAGGCGGCGATCGGTGGCGTGATCGAGCGCCTCACCCAGCGCGTCGAGCAGCGGCCCTTCGAAGCCGCGCTCGATGTTGGCGCGCGCGCGCCGCGCCGAGGTCGAAAGCTCGCGCCCCAGCTCCGGCCGAATGCGCTCGTAGGCTTCGCGAAACGGCTGGCCTAGCACGCTGAGCGAGGGCGGAGAGTCGGAGGGCGCGCCGTCCGACAAGCAGCCGCAGGAGCGTCGCCGCACCAGGCGCGAGCCGAGCACCAGCCGCTCGGGCGCGGGCTCGCCGTTCATGAGGCTGTTCAAGGTCTCGAGCGCATGCGCGGCTAGCTCGAAGTAAGGCTGCCTGACCGTGCTGAGCGTCGGCGTCGCGCCGCGCGCTTCTTCGGCGTCGTCGAAGCCCACCACGGCGACCTGATGCGGCACGCTGATGTCACGCTCGCGCAGCACCTCCATGGCACCCAGCGTCGAGAAATCGTTGGCGCCCACGACGGCGTCGAAGTCGACCCCGCGCTCCATCAGCTCGCGCATCACGCGCCGGCCAGTCTCCGCCGAAAACTCACCGGAGACCACCAGCGCCGGGTCGTAGGGCAAGCCGAAGTCGCGTAGCGCGTCGCGGTAGGCTTGAAAGCGCGTCTGCGCCTCCTGATTCTCGGCGGGCCCGCGCAAGAACACCACGCGCCGGCGACCGTGCCCACTGATGACGTGCACCACCGCGTCGCGCATGCCAGCAGCGTTATCCGCCACCACCACTGGTACGCCCGGCACCACGTGCCCCAGCGTCACCGTCGGAATGCCGGGGTAGCGCTTCAGGAACGACTCGATGACCTCGCTGGAAGCGCTCAAGCTGAGCACCACGATGGCGTCGATGGCTCGAGCCGACACCAGGTCGTAGCAGCGGTTGCGCGACTTTTCGTGACCGGCCAGCGAGTGCAAGGCCCCGCCCGCGAAACAGAACAAGTCGAGGTCACGCTCGCGCGACTCGAACTCGAACGCAGTCACCAGCATGCTGGCGTACTCGTTGTAGAGCGCGTCGAGCAAAACCCCCACGCGCCGACGCGGGCGCGTCGGCGCATCGGGGCTAGTTGCGTGCTCGGCCGGCTTCACGCGGACCGATGATACACGGAAGCACCACGTTCAAGTACTCCGCCGGTTGGCGGGTTGGCCGTCGTAAGTTAGGTCGTGGTCGACCCTTACTTGTCCTTGTAAGTCACCTGGCCGATGAAGTCGCCCTTACCGAGATCCACGCCGTTGTGGCGCAAAATGGCGTAGACCATGCTGGCGTGGAAGTAGACGTTGGGCAGCTGGCGCTCGACCAAGTAGTCGTGCCCGGTCATGCCCTTGCCCTCCGGGAAGAAGGGTAAAGAGATGAGTCGCTCGGCTACGCCGTCGAAATCTGCGGGCTTGAAGGTGTCGAGGTACGCGACCACGGAGTGCAGGCGCTTGCGCAGCTCTTCGAGTGTTTGCTCGGTGTCGGGGTGCTTCGGCGGGTCCTTGGCGGTCAGGCGCGCCACCGTGAGCTTGGTTTGGTCGGCGACTGACTGAATTTGGCGCACGAGCGCGAACTGATCGGGCGCAAGTCGCGCGCTGAGCAACGTGTTGGGATCGAACTTCTTGCTCTCCGCAAAGGCCGTGGCCTTGTCGAGCCAGCGCTCGACGTTCTGGAGGATGCGGGTGAACTGCGGAATGGTGGCTGCGTAGAGGTTCATTGGAATGCTCCGGGTGCTGGGTCCTAACGCCGACGTTTTGGAACCGGAAGTGCCCGGGCCCACGACGAGCCCGGCCCCAGCTTCGTTCCCGTGGATTTGGCGCCGCCAAGCCCGCTGAGCTACGGTCCGGCCGTGCGTGCCCTGGCGCTTGCTTGTTCCCTCCCGCTGGTGCTCGGTTGCGCGCGCGCCGAGCCGTCCGCGCAGGCCAGCGAGTCCCCTGCTCGCCCTGCGTCCGCGTCCGTTGCTCGAGCGTCCGCGGCCGCCACGGGGCCTGCTCGTGGGCCCACCCCGACCACCGAACCAGCGCTGCGCGGCGAACCAGCTGGCGGCTCGGCAGTGCCCGCGACTTCCTCGGCCCCATCTGCTGCCGTGCCGGCCGCCGAAACGGGGCCGCGCGTCTACTCCAAAACGCGCTTCGTCTGGATCCGTCCCGAGCCCGACGCCTCCAAGCAGTGGATCGGCTACCTGTGGACGGGTGAATCCGCCAAGCTCGCGACCGGGCGTCCCGTGTACGGCCCTGGCTGCATGACCTGGTATGCGGTCGAGCCGGTGGGCTTCGTCTGCGTCGATGGCTTGCGCGCCACCCTGGACCCGAACGACGCGGGCTTCGTGGTCGCCAAGAAGTACGCGGCCGACCTGAGCTCGGCCTGGCCACATCAGTATGGCGAAGCCAAAAAGCTGAAGCGCCTGTACGCGGTCGAAGGCTCGCCGCTCCTGCTGCCCAACCTGCCGAACAGCGTGCACGACCAGCGCACGGAGCTGCGACGCGGCTCCACGGTGGCGTTCTTGTCGGAGCTGCGCGTTGGCGCGCAAGACTATTTGATCGCCTCCGATCTCAGCTACGTCCCCAAAGAGCTGGTCACGCCCTTTCCTCGCTACGAGTTTCAGGGCCTAGACCTGGGCGCCGAGGTCAAATTGCCGCTAGCGTTCTTTCGCAGCTCGGATCGTCCAAAGCTCAAGAAAGACGGCGAAGCGTTCAGCGAAACCGGCGAAAAATTCGCGCGTCTGTCGCACGTTGCCCTGAGCGGCAAGAGCGAGACAATCGGCAGCGAGCGCTTTCTCGAGACCGCCGACGGCGGCTGGCTGCGCGCCAAGGACGCCGTGGTGCCGGTACCGAGTGAGCGCCCGCCGTGGGGCACGGCTACGCCGAAAGGCCGCGCCACCTGGATCGAGGTCTCGGTCAACGGCGGTTGGCTGATCGCGTACGAGAACACGACGCCCGTCTTCACGACGCTGATTTCGCCGGGCCGTGGCGGCGCAGCCAAGCCCGACGAAGATCCGATCGCAGAAGCGCGCACGCCGCTCGGCGTGTTCCCGGTATCGGGCAAGTTCGCGACCGCTACCATGGAAGCGCCCGGCAACTTGGTGCACGCCGCCGTCCCGTGGACCCAGAATTTCTCGGGCCCCCACGCCATGCATACAGCCTACTGGCACGACGACTGGGGCAACCCCAAGAGCGGCGGCTGCATCAACCTGTCGCCGCTCGACGGCAAGAAGCTGTTCGCCTGGACCGAACCCGCGCTGCCGGAAGGCTGGCACGGCGTGCGCTGGATGCCGTGGCGAGGACCTGCCACGACCATGGTCATTCACCGCTAGAACGCCCGCCTAGCGTTAGCGGACGCCCGACTCAACGCGCCGCTTTACCAGACTTCTTCTGACAGCTGCCGCACACGCCGAATAGCTCGTGGACGTGGCCGGTGAGCGAGAAGCCGAAGCGCTCGGCGACGTCGCGCTGCAAGGTCTCGAAGGTCTCGAAGTGGAATTCGACGACCTTCTGACAGCTGATGCACACCAAATGGTCGTGGTGCTCGCGCTCGAAGGCTCGTTCATAGCGATGGCCGCTTTGATCACCCGCAGCGGGCGCTTGCTGGATCAGGCCAGCTTCGACCAGCAGCGGAATTACTCGATACACGGTCGCGGTGTGAGCGTCCGGCAGGTTCTCCATCAGCTCATCGATACTGAAGTGACCGTCCACGGCCAGCACGGCTCGCGCAATCGTCTCCCGCACCTCGGAGGCCTTGAGCCGGCGGTCCTTCACTAGCTGACGCAGGCGCTGCAGCGCCCGCTCCACGCCAGCCTGATCCAACTTCGGCGCGCTCCTCACCGCCTTCATCGGGCCGAACATGGTCCGAGAAACACCCGGGGTTCAAGCTCGTTCCACCATTTGAAATTGAAAATCATTTTCAAATAGTCTAGAGGGGTTTTGTGGCTACCGACACCCCTCAGGTCCCGTCTCCAGCGTTGTCCGGCCTATCGCAGCTGGCGTTGCCGCGCGCAGCAGTGCGCACGCTGGCGGCCGCTGCCACCAGCGCCGAGCTGTGCCCGGAGCTGGGACTGCACGACCCCGCAGCCGCTCGGCTGTTCACCGAGCTGGGCGGCAACCGCAGCGCCTTCGGCACTGGTGAGCTGCGCTGCGCCGCGTTTCGGACCCAGGTGCTCGACCAACTCACCGAGAATTTTTTCGAGCGTAACCCGCGCGCCCTGGGCGTGGGGCTGTGGCCTCTGCTGGGCACGCGCAGCCACCGCTTCGGCTCCCAGCTTTGGGTCGACGTGGACGCGCCGCCCGTAGCTGATCTGCGACGGCGCTTCTTGCCGAGCCGTCCCGGCTGGCTCCAGCAGGCCTCTTGCCTGTGCAACGCCGCTTGGGTTGACGGCCTGGGCGGCGGCCCGAGCCGGCGGCGCTTGTTCGTGATGGATGAGTCGGTGTTGCCTCTGAACGCGGAGGTAATGATGCGCGTGCTCGACGCCATCTCGCGCGGCGGCAGCGTCGGCTCCGAGCTGATTGTGGCCTTCGACGCGCACGCTCCGCTGCGCCAAGTGCAACCTTTCCAGCGCAAATCGGCGCTCGAATTGGTGTTTGCGTCAGCGACGGGCGCCGAACAGCTGGTGCGCTACCCGCGCCTGCGCGTGGTCGCTCCGGACGGCTACGGCGAGCAGCTGCGCACTTCCGTGGAGGGCGTCAACGCCGTCGCACGCTTGCAGCGCGGCATTGGCGCGCCGGCGTTCATGCACCTGCAACTCGTTTAGCTTCACCCTTCGACCCAGACTCCTGCGCCGACTGACCCCTGATCCCCGACCTCTGACCCCTCGTCCAGCACGGCCAGGCGCCGCTACGTGAGCTTCTGCGAACGACGCTGCGGCGTGGCAGCCCCCTGGGAGCTTTGAGCGAGAAACCGCCGGCGACCTTGCTGGGCGAGATCGATCCGCCCGGCATCTGGCATAGCGCTGTTGCAAATGGCGCGCTCCGATCGATCCTTGGGCTGGCTGGCCGTGTGTTTGGCTTGGTCTTCGGCGCTGGCTTGTAGCTCTGCCAACGCCCCGGGGGGCGCCATGGCGCCGGAGCTGGGAGCCAGCGGCAGCAGCACGGCATCGGCCGGCGCTAGCGGAAGCGGCACCCAGAGCGCAGGAACGACAGGCGCCGGAGCCGCACCAAGCGCGACGGCAGGCAGCGGCGCGAACGCAGGTAGCGCGGGCGAAGCCAGCGCTGGCTCGGGGCCACGAGGCGGTTCAGCGGGCTCCGGCGGCGGCTCGGTCGTAGCCCCGGGACCGCTCGACAAAACCGCGTGCCAAATGGGCACGGGCAAGGTCGTTCACGTTACATCGAGCGGCAGCGCGACGGGCGACGGTAAGAGCTTCGCGAGCGCGCTCGATCTGCCGAGCGCCATCGCGGGGGCCGCAGCAGGCGACACGATTTTGTTGCAGCCTGGCAAGTACACGATTGCTTACGTGGAGGGCGCCAAGAACACCCTCACGCTCGCGCAAAAAGGCACTGAGGCCGCGCGCATCCGCATCATGGCCGACGCCCAAGGCCGCGCCGAAATCGACTTTGCGTTTCCGGAGCAGGCCTGGGTGCAAGACTCGTTCGGCTTCTTGGTCTCGGGCAGCTACTGGTCGATGTGCGGCGTCGACGTCACGCGCGCTGGCTACCAGGGCGTGTACGTGACGGGCGATCACAACACGTTCGAGAACTGCACGTTTCACGACAACCGCAACACTGGGCTCGAGATCAACAAAGGTGGCTCGAACACCACGGTCATCAACTGTGACTCGTACCGCAACTACGACCCCAAAAAGATGGGCGGCATGGCCGATGGCTTTGGTCCGAAAGAGACGCAAGGGCCCGGCAATCGCTTCGTCGGCTGCCGCGCTTGGGAAAATTCGGACGACGGCTACGACGCCTACAACAGCCCGCAAACCGTGATCTTCGAAGGCTGCTCGGCGTTTCGCAACGGCGTGGACGTCTGGAATTACGGCGGCTTTGCGGGCAACGGCAACGGCTTCAAAGTTGGCGGTTTGTCGCAGCAGGCCAACCACCGGCTCACGCAGTGCACGGCGTTTGCCAACCGCGTCAAAGGCTTCGACCAGAACAACAACACAGGCGGGCTCACGCTGTACAACTGCACGGCCTACCAAAACGGCACGAACTTTGGCCTGGGCGGCGGCTTGAACCCCGGACAAATGCACGACCTTCGCAACAACGTGTCGTTCGGCGCCGCGAACGCCATCAGCAACGCCGTGCAGCAGAACAATTCGTGGGATCTGGCGCTGACGCTCACGGCAGCCGACTTCAAGGGGCTGGACGTCACGCAAGGCTCGGCGCCGCGAAGTACCGACGGCTCGCTGCCGAGCGTCGACTTCTTGCGGCCAGCGCCCGGCGGTCAGCTCGTGGACAAAGGCGTGGACGTCAAGCTGCCGTTCAACGGCGCAGCTCCGGATTTAGGAGCGTTCGAAGCGCCGTAACGCTAGCCCAGCGCTTTGGCGCGCAGCTCGCGCAGCTCGCGCTCGTAGCCGCCGGACAGAATTGGAAAGCGACACCAGGTCTTCGGATCCAGGTTCTCGTCGTCCAAGTGAAACGATGGCGCGTAACGCTCGCGCTTCCACTGGTTGCGCGCAAAAAGCCGAAAAAACCGCTCAATCCAGGTGACCAGCAGAGCCTTGTCGTGCTGGGGAAAGAGCGGCGTCATCAGCTCGAACACTTCGAGCGGGCTGCGCTTGTCCCGGATGGCGGCGCGCTCGATGGCGTCGAGCAGGTCGTACGGCATCAAGTCGCCTTCGTCGGTTTGATGCTGCGACGACGGACGAAGCTCGGCAGTGGGTGCTTGGACGTTGACCGCAGACAACGCCGGAATTGGCCCGAGGCCTGCCGGCCCCTGTTGCTCCATCCACACCAGCCAACGCCTGAGATAGGCCTTGTCGATGCCTGCGATAGGCGCGAGGCCGCCCGCGGTATCGCCGTCCATGGTGGCGTAGCCGACGGCCGCTTCGGAGCGGTTGCTGGTGGACAAGAGCAGCGCGCCGGAAATATTGGCGAGCAGCCACACGCTGGGCGCGCGCGTGCGCGCCTGGATGTTTTGGAGCGCGATGTCGTCGGTCTGCCAGTCGAGCTGGCGTCCGAGCGCGCCTTCGATCATGGAGATGTAACCCTGCACCTGCGCGTCGACGTCGAGCTCGAGGTGCCGAGCACCCAGCCCTCGTGCGACGCCGCGCGCGGCGTTGCGGGTGGTGTCGGAGCTGTTGCGGGTCGCCTGATAAACGGTCGTCAAAAGCGCCTGGACCAGCTGACCGGAGTCGGTCGCTGCCGCCACGCCCGGGACGTAGTCGAGCGCGCGCTTTACTCCAGCGAGCCCCAAATCACGCTCGGCAAAGCGCACCAGGCAAGCGCAGACCGACGCAATCGCCGAAGAATCTGCCCCACCCGACAGCGAGACCACGAAGCCGCGCGAACGGCTCTTGCGCATGTAGTCGAACAAGCCGAGCGAAAGCGCGCGCGCTAGCTCCTCTTCTTTGACGTGCGGCCCGCGCTCCCAAGCTTCGGGCTCGGGCTTCTTGCCGGACGGCGCCGAAAGCTTGGGGAATGCGAACGGCACCGATACGCAACTACCCGGCTCGTCGCTCACGCTGGGCGACACGCCGGAGCGCCACCCGTGCCGCGTGCGTGGCAGCTCGATGTCGACGACCGCCGACGTGAGCTCTCCCTCCGAAAAGCCGAAGCGGCGCGCCTCGGCCACCAGCGCGCCGTCGCTCGCGACCAAGGCGTCGCCGTCGTAGATGGCGCGACCGGCTTCGTTACCCAGCAGGTTGGCGTACAGGTAGCTGACTCCGAAAGCGCGCGAGCCTTCGAGCACGAGTCGCCGACGGATCAAATGTTTGCCGAAAGCGAAATGGCTGGCTGACGGGTTCAAGATCAGATCCGCGCCCGACAGCGACAGCTCCGCGCCGCGTCGCTCGGCCATCCAAGCGTCTTCGCAGATTTCGAAGCCAAGCCGCACGCCGCCGCAGTCGAACAGCACGTCTCCCAGCGGCAACTCTTGCCCCAGCACGTTGGTGGTGGTGCGCGCCCCCGCCGGCCACGGTTTGAACCAGCGCGGCTCGTAGTGAATGCCGTCGCCCGCCAGCGACCGCTTGGCGACGAAGCCAACCAGCCTGCCGTCGACGGCTAAAGCGCATACGTTGTAGACGCCTTTTTGGTGCGCGAGCGGCAAGCCGAAACAGGCGATCAAGCCTCGTGTATCCGGCAGTAGCGCGGCCAGTACCTGTAGCGCCGTGGCCCGTACGTCGGGCGACAGGAAAGCGTCTTCACAACCGTAGCCGCTGATGCACAGCTCGGGCAGGCAGAGCACGCTGACGCCTTCGGCCCGGGCCCGCGTGAGCATTTCGCGAATGCGTCGTTCGTTTCCGTCCCAGTCCAGGGGCGTCTGATTCAGCGTCGCGGCTGCGACTTTCACGAGCTGCATGGGCCTGGGGAGTGTAGCGCCCCTCACCCCTCCAGAGCTATGCTGGACCGCCCATGCCCGAAGAAGTCGTCGTCGCCACCAAGCCCAACCTGCTGCGCCGCCGCGCTATCGAGGGGTCGGTAGGCATGCTGGCGGGGCTGGTGATCGCGTGCCTGAATGGCCCGTGGCTGGTGAGCAAGCTGTACCGGCCGCTGAGCGGCAACGCTGACGTGTGCGGTCAGCCGGTGACCGAAGCGCTCTCGTACTTCGTCAAGCTGCAGCTGATTTCGGGTCTGATTGGCAGCTCGTTCATTTTGCTCGTCTCGTTCTTGTTCCGGCGCATGCTGCGCAAGCGCAAAGAAGCGCGGACGGCTCCGACATGAAGCCCTTGGCGGTCGCGACATGCGTGTTGGCGCTGGGCGGGGCGGTATCGGTCGCCGTCGTACTGGCGAACAGCGGCTCGAGCACCGCCGAGAACCTGGCCGCCACGCTGGCGATGGCCGAGCGGCCCGTCGCCGCGGCCACGGCTCGCGCGACTGCTGCGGCCGCTGCGCCTTCTGCACCTGCCGCGACGCCAGCAACCGCAGCGTCCGCACCCGCCGCGCCTGCGCCTTCCGCAGCGGCCGCTGCGGCTCCGGCGGTCGCAGCTCCCGCGG
Source organism: Polyangiaceae bacterium (assembly GCA_036261775.1). Taxonomy (GTDB): domain Bacteria; phylum Myxococcota_A; class Polyangia; order Polyangiales; family Polyangiaceae; genus PMG-095. The sequence goes on from DATAKF010000388.1 coordinate 50,423, forward strand.
CTCACTCTAGCGCAGAGCCCAAGCCGATGGCGCTCGACGCGCTGCCGCCCGCGCTGAGCTTTCGGCAAACCAACACGTACAACGGCGCCATCGTCTACGTGCCCGAAGGCTGCCACGACACTTACGATCTGGTGATGCACTTTCACGGCGCGCACCCGTACGTAAAAGACCTGATCGAAAAGGCGAACATCAACGCCGTGGTGGCCGTCTTCAACGCCGGCAACGGCGCCGAAAAGTACTCGCAGGCCTACGGGGCTGGCGGAACCTTGAGCTCCCTGCTCCGGCAAATCGACATGGCCACGACGCCGCTCTGTCCGGGCGCCAAGGCCGGGCGCGTCGCGCTGACGGCCTGGAGCGCTGGCTACGGCGCCGCGGAAAGGCTGGTCAGCCGCGAAGAAGACCGCGCCAGGGTCGACGCAATCCTGCTCGCTGATGGCTTGCACGCAGGCTTCATGGATCCCTGGAAGCGCAACTTCGCGCCCAACGCCCTGCAAGCCTTCCGTGATTTCGGTGAGCTAGCCAAGGCCAACCAAAAGCTCTTCGCCATCACCCACTCCAGCATCGTTACGGACGGTTACGCCAGCACGACCGAGTGCTCGAAGCTGCTGCTGCAGGCGCTGAACGTGCCCTGCGAAAGCACGCTCATCAGCGGAAGATCAGGCGATTGTTCGATCGAAGGCTTTACCGGCGAGGACAAAGCCGCGCACATCGTGCAGTTCCGGCAAATGGACGTGAACCTGCTGTCCAAGCTGCGAGCGCGTTGGCAGGGCGAAGCTGGCTGAGGCTTGCTTTCGAAGCCGCGCGTGATATCTCTTGGGCTCATGCGCGGTTTTCGGGTGCACCACCATCGTTAACGCGCCGTAGGAGCTAGCTCCCAACGGCACGAAACGCTTGTGCCCGGAGCCAGCCCAATTTCGATGCTCGAAACAGCCTGCTCCGGGACTCTCGACCGCCCACAGTCAGAGCCAAGGAGAAGTGAACATGTTGCGAGGAACCAGGATCATCGAAGGCCGCGAAGCCGTGCAGTTTGCGAGCGTGACCGCAGACCTGCGGAGGTTACTTCATCGACGCGGGCTATGAAGAGATCGTCGTGCCCGCGCTGTGGGAACAGCAAACCTTCATCGAAAAAGGCGGGCCCGAGATCGTCGGACAGATGTACGCTTTTCCCGACAAAAAGGGCCGTCCCATCTGCTTGATTCCCGAGGTAACGGGGCTCATCCAGCAAATCTGGCGCGCGGATTGGTCGAAGCGTAGCGCAGGCCCACGCCGGGTCTTCTACGTCGCGCGTTGCTACCGCTACGAGCGGCCCCAACGCGGGCGCTATCGCGAGTTCACTCAAGTTGGGGTCGAGCTCTTGAACGGCAAGGCTCCGAGCGATCGCCGAGAGGTCGAAGACCTGCTGCGCCGCGCGCTCGATACGACCAATGTCGAGTACGCCTTCGACGCCAAGGTCAAGCGAGGGCTCGGCTACTACACGGAAGACGGCTTCGAAGCGCGCGCACCTCGACTGGGCGCGCAGCAGCAAATCGCCGGCGGCGGCCGCTACGCCGAGGGCATTGGCTGGGCGATCGGACTCGATCGGCTACTGCTAGCCTTGGAGGGTCCATGCGCCCCACCGTGAGCTATGAGCCAGCAACATCGGCCGATTTGGACGCGCTCGTTGCGCTGCGCATCGAAGCCATGCGCGAGAGCCTCGAGCGCATCGGCCGCTTCGACCCGGCGCGCGCCCGCGAGCGCTTTGCTAGCGGCTTCGAGCCAGCTTGCACGCGGCATATCTTGCAGGACGGACACCGCGTCGGCTTCGTCGTCGTAAAGCCACGGGCTGACGGCTTGGTGCTCGATCACCTGTATGTGCATCCGAGCGCGCAACGCCAGGGCGCGGGGAGCCACGTCTTGCGCGAAGTCTTGGCCGATGCCGACGCACGCGGGCTGCCGCTTCACGTGGGAGCCTTGCGCGAGAGCGCTGCCAACGCCTTCTACATGCGGCACGGCTTCCAAAAAGTGGGCGAAGCGGAGTGGGATATCTACTACCGCCGCGACCCCGCGTAGACCGCGACAGACGGCGCGCGAAGCAGCGGCCCCCCCGCTACGTACGCGCGCCGCTGTTATGCTCGAGGTTCGACCGGATCTGATGCCTACATGCCGGGGTAGGGGCTCGCAACGCGTGCGCGACTGCGGCCTCTTGACGCGCATGGGTTGCGCGTGACCGCGGCGTGTCTGCTCGTTCAGTTGTCTCGAATTGGCGTCGAATCGGCGGGATTCGACTGGCGACGCCTTGGCTTGCCATTTGCTAAGGGCCCCCCGGCACTCGCAGCAATTGGAGGCAAACCGATGAAGACAGAGCTCGAGCACTTGGAGGACCGGCTCGGACTCGATCAGGCTGCCGCTGCCGCAAGGTTGGCATCCTGGCGGCTGCCGGGACCGCGCGCCTGGCGCGGGTCACCCGCGTGCTGATCAATGGCGCATGCTGATTCCCACTCGTCTCTGCGAAGGCTCACGCTGGCCGTAGCGCTCGTCATCGGCACCGTGCTCGCGGTCGTCGGGATTTCGCGGCCAGCGAGCGCCTCGACGCCGGACATCGTGATGTGGGGCCACCCGGGCTGTCCCCATTGCCGCGCGGCGCACACTTACCTCGATGGCTTGCGGGCACGAAGGCCCGAGCTAGGGATTGTCGAGCACGACGTGGCTGCCGACCCGGCGTCCTTCGAGGAGCTGCGCGCGCGTAGTGAGCAGGCCGGTGTCGACATGGTCGGCGTCCCGAGCTTCCTAGTGCGAGGCACCTTTCTGGTGGGCTTCGATTCACCCGAGACGACTGGGCGGAGCATCGAGGCGATGCTTGCCCCGCAGCCGCCCGCCTCGCCTCCCGAGCACGGCAGTGCCCACGCGCCGGGTTCGGAGCCTCGCGTTCCGAGCACCAATCGCTCACCGGTCGCGAGCGAGGGTGAGCTCGAGCTGCCCTGGTTCGGCGGCGTGAGCGTCCGGGAGCTCGGCTTGCCGCTGTTCACCATCGCGGTCGGCTTGGTGGACGGCTTCAACCCGTGCGCGATGTGGGTGTTGATGTTCTTGCTCGCGCTGTTGGTCAACGTCAAGAACCGCGCACGCATGCTGGCCGTCTCCGGCACGTTCGTCGTCGTGAGCGGCCTGGCCTATTTCGCGTTCATGGCGGCCTGGCTCAATGTCTTCCAGCTGATCGGCCTGTCGCGGGCCGTGCAGCTCGTCCTGGGCGGCGTGGCGCTCGTGATCGGCGCGGTGAACATCAAGGACTTCTTCGCTTTGGGCAAGAGCATCTCGTTCAGCATCCCCGAAAAGGCCAAGCCGGGCATTTATGCCCGCGTGCGCGCGATCGTCCGAGCCGAAAACCTGTGGGCCGCCTTGGTCGGTGCGACCGTGCTGGCCGTCCTCGTCAACGTGATCGAGCTCGTCTGCACGGCGGGGCTGCCCGCGCTCTACACGCAGGTGCTCGCGCAGCAAGGTGTCTCTGCGGGCGCCCGCTACGCTTACCTAGCCCTGTACAACGTCGCCTACATGCTCGACGATTCGGTCATGGTCGGCATCGCCGTAGTGACGCTCGGCCGTCGTAAGCTTCAAGATCGAGCGGGTCGCTGGCTCAAGCTGGTTAGCGGCGTGGCGATCGTCGCTTTGGGCTTGCTCCTGCTCCTCGCCCCGGGGGCATTGGTGTGGTGATGAACGCTCTTTTATCCCTGCTGGTTGAACCGCCAAAGGTCATTCCGCTTCTCTTGCGGCCCGCGCTGTTCCTCGCGGAGCGCATCACGGGCAAGCAAGCGCTACCCGGACGGTTGCTGGCGCACTTTCCGAAAGGCGCGCTCGGCGCCGGAGTGTTCGAAGCCGCTGCGGCCAACCCTTCGGACATGGAGCGACCGGACGGAGCGCGCGTGCTCGCGGTGACACGAATCGTCGCTTCGGCAGTCGCTGGGTGTCCCTTTTGCATCGACATGAACGCAGCCACCTGGAAGCGCGCCGGGCTCACGCCGAGTGAGCTCCGGGCACTGCTGAGCGAGCCCGTGGCAGCGCTTGCGTCGCTCGACCAGCGTTCGGCTACTGCGGGCAAGTATGCTGCGAGTCTTTCGGCCACGCCCGTCGTGCTTGGCGACAGCCTGCGCGTCGAGCTCAGGGAACACTTCTCGGCGCGCGAGATCGTCGTGCTCGCGACGACCATCGCCCAGGTCAACTTCTGGTCGCGGTTCAGTCAGGGCTTGGGGGTGCCGGCCGCGGGCTTCTTCGACGAAAGCGCCTGCCCCGTTCGGTAGACCAGATCTAGATCTTTCGGCGACCGCAGCGCGCAAGCCACGGCTCTGCGTTCGCTCGTTCAGCCGCTCGGCTTCCGGGCCACCACTTGCAGCACTGCGCTCATCCCGTCGTGGTACTTGCCCTCGTGAACCTCGCGAAGCTTCTCTTCGGCGTCGAGAAACTCGAGGCCGGCGAGCTCTTCGCGAACCGCGGCGAGGGTCATCATGAGCTCGGCCGTGGGCGGCCCGCCAGTCTTGTACTCGAGCTGCTTGGGCGTGTACGACTCCAGCAAGAGCACGCCGCCTGGCCTGAGCGCCGCGACCACCGAGCGATGGAGGCGCGCCCGTAGGTCGGAGGGTGTGTGGCACCAGATCGAGACGATGCCATCCCAGCGTGCGGTCCCCAGCTCGAACTCTTCGAGATCGGCGACGACGGTTTGGATGTCCACGCCGTGCTGCGCTGCGAGCGCCCGGGCCTTATCGAGTCCCACGGCGGAGCTATCGACCCCCGTTACTCGGAAGCCGAGGCGCGCCAAGAAGACCGCGTTGCGTCCCTCTCCTTCGGCGAGGCAGAGCACCTCGCCGTTTGCGGGCAGACAGCGCTCGGCGTTGGCTGCCAAGAAGTCGTTGGGCTCTGTGCCGTAGGCGAAGCCCGGCTCGCTATAGCGCTGGTTCCACATGGGCTACTTCTGTTTCAATCAGCCAGGTCGAAGCGGCAGCGGCCCGACAGGGACCCGACGGCCACATCCATAGACCCTATCGCGTCTACAGCGGCCAATCTAGGACGGCGCTGTTCACGGCTTCGGCGGCGGCGCGCTGAGCGGTGCGACTCTGCTGCTCGAGGTCACGGGACAGCCGTTTGGCTCCGCGCGAGCGCTGCGATTTTTTCGCCGACTTCGCCACTCGCGCGAGCACGTGCGCATCGTGCGCTCTGCCCAGCTGATCCTGCAGGCGCGTCACCGCTTCGGAGAGGCCGTGCGCGGCTGCAGGTAGAGCAGACTCCACCGCGGCCAGCCCGTAGCGGTAGCTCTTGAGCGCGAGGCGTAGCCGGTGCAGCGATCGCGGTTCGTCCAGAGCGCGCTTTCGTCGGCTTTCGACCTGCAGGTGGCGACGCGCGAGGTCACCGTGCACCGCCGTCTGTGCTGCGTATCGAGCCCGCTCGGACGTAGAGGTCGCCTCGAGCTGCCGGACTACGGTCGCAACACCGCGCTGCAGTTCCTTGGCGTCGAAATTCGCCAGGCATCTCCGTGCCTCGTGAGAGAGCCCGGGTTCCTGCGAGTGCACCCACGCCGACAGGGCCGACACGTCTGCGCCGTGCCCAGTCATGCGCGCCAAAGCGCGCTGCTGCACCTGACTGTCGCGAAGCGGAGAAAGGCCCGTATGAAGCTTGATCAGGCGGCGCACCACGCGCGGCTTCGGTTCGGCGCCAAGCACGCAGGCGAGCTCGAACGCGGCGAGCAGGCGGCGAATGGCGGTGCGCATCGCGTGCACGCGCTGCGTCTTCAACTTCCCTTGGCAATGCGTCAACTCGTCCTGCAGGATGCGACTATCGCGCTGCAGGGCGAGGGTCAGCACTTCGACGACCCGTGGTCGCTCGGGGGGCGAAGAGTCCACCTGCAGAAGCGTGCCTGATTTCGCCGACGCGTGCACCCCCGACGGAAGCAGGTCTCGCTCCAGAGATCCGAGCAAAGCCCTCCGCGGCTCAGGTCTGCATACGTTGTTCTACGCGCGCCGAGTCTCGTGGCGCAAAGTTTGCGCGCGACGGGTCGACGACCTGCTCGTCGCTCTCGATGTCCCCGACCCGGTCGTCGACGACACGGTAGGGGCGTTCGTACGCGGCGCTGCGCTGCGGGTCGGGCAACCACTTGCGCACCTTCACCGCCCAGCTCGTTTCGCGCGGGGCAATCTACGCGCCGCAGTACCTGAGCGAGGCCGACTACCAAGCCGTCGTCGCCGGTGAGCGCGAGAGCTGCGGCCGGTAGGACCCCCTGCTACGTCCGCGCGCCGCTCTTCAGGAACATCCGCGCGCCGCTCAAACACGTGCGAACTGCGAGGACTAGCTGCGCCGGTTCGACAGGCTTGTAGAGCACGGGCCCGCCGAAGGTCGCCAAGAAGGTCGCGACGAACGGAATGTTGGAAGCGCCGGTAGCGACAGCAAAGCGCTGGCGGTAGGACGGGTCGGCGGCGATCGCGCGCTGGTACACGTCGACGCCAGAGATGTCGGGCAGCAGCATGTCGCACACCACGACGTCAGGCGGCTTCTCCGAAAGCAGCCGGCGCAGGGCCTGCCCGCCGGACAACGCAAACTCGATCGACACGTCTTCGCCCTGCAAGCAGCGGCGGAAGCCGGACAGCACCGTCATGTCGTCGTCCACGAGCAACACGACGGGCGCGTCGACCCGCACGGTTCCGCTAGTGCGACGTCCGCTCATCGAGTCGCTGCTCGGCGGACCCGACGCACTGGCACTGGCACTGGCACTTGCGCTGGCGACCGGCCGCGTCCCGCTCGGGTAGCGATCGTCGGCCGTGGCGGTCAGGGCGGCGCGCATGTTGCCGCTGTTGGTGCGCTTGAGCCAGCGATTGACCTCGCGCACCAGGGCGAACAAGTCTCCGCTCTTTTGGATGAAACCGTGCGCTCCAGCGGTCGCGGCCTTGGTACGCAGCACCTCGGCAGACAAACTGGAATGCAGCAGCACCACCGTGTCGCTTGTCGGTGCCGCCTTCCCGAGCACGCTGACGATGGTGTCCCCGCCTAGGCCGGGCATGTTCACGTCCATCAGTACCAGCTCGGGCTTTTCGTGAAGAATGAGCGCCACGCACCCGGCGGGCCGATCGTGCGTCACGACGTCGAAGCCGGCGCCTTCGAGAGCACCCCGGGTGACCTCGAGCACGATTTCGCTATCGTCGATGACTACAACCTTCGGCTTACGACCCGACACGCTACTGCCTTCCACCGCGCTTGGCGCTCGATACTCTGGACGCTCGCTCCCAAAACTGATTAGCAACCCCCACGAGCGTTTGGTCAACCCTCACTGGTGGTGGCTACCGGCTTGCGTCCGTCTGGCACCCTGTCACTCACCCACCTACGTCGCTCTCGGGCGGCGAGATAAGCGCGGCCAAGCGCGCGTTCAGTAAGCGGCCAGCGACCTGCCCACACGATCGGAGTGGCGGAAAATGTCTCACTCCGAGTCAGCGAGTTTGGGGTTAAAGTCACAACTCTGTTTTGGTTTCAATCACCCCGATGGGTGGCGGAAATCCACGGAAAGCTAGGGCTGGTGAAGGATGCGCGCGCTCGTGCCCGCCAAGATCGGACAAGCCTGGGTGCTGCTCGACGCCGAGATCATTCGTGAAATTCTCGGTACGGAGGCGTGGCTGCCTATTCCGGGCGCACGCGCCGAAATGCCAGGCGTCATTGCCTGGCGGGGCCGCGCCATCCCGGTCGTCGATTTGGCCGCGCCTTTCGGTTTTGACCGGCTAAGCACCGGTGAAACCCGCGCCCGGACGCTGATCGCCACCGTGGCAGAAAGCATCGTTGCAGTGCCGGTCGACGCCGCGCGCGAGGTTCATACATTTACTACTACGGAGCTCAGGCCCGTGAGCGTGAGCACCTTACCGTACGCCCTGGTCGAGGCCGAGCTGTTCGAGCGCGTTCTGCCGTTGATCGATCTGCCGCGTTTCGTTTCGGAGATCTTGGGCGGCGCCACTCCGGAGCTGGGCCGTGAGGACATAGTCATTCATGCAGCCACGGGCTGAGGGGGCGCCCACGAGCACGGCGCTGCTCACGATCCAGGGCGAGGGCGGGGCGTGGGGCATTCCCAGCTCGGCCGTTGCCAGTGTCCAGCGCGCAGTCGCGAACGCCAAGGCCGACGCAGACGCCGAAGCGCCGCTCGATTTGCTGACTCTGCTCGGCGTGACCGCGGCGCCGGAGGCTCGGGGCACTTCGCGCGTGCTCCTGCTCGAGGTTTCCGGGCAGCGCGTTTCGCTCTTGGTGCACGGCGCGCTGCAGCTGGCGGAAGCCGCGGCCAGCGAGCTGTTGCCGCTTCCGGCCGCCGTGCGCGCGCAAACGCCGCTGCTCAGCCACTTGGCCGTCATCGACGGTAAACCGGCCCTGTTCGTCGTTTCTCCTGAACGTTTGCTGCAAGCCGCACGCAGCGCTCCGGCTCCTTCCCTTTCCGCCGCGCATGTATCCGCTCGAGGTAGCTCATGTTGAAGACCTTGACCCTCAAATCGACGCTGACCTACGCCCTGCTTGATCTGCTGTTCGCGCCCTTCGTGATCTTGGCGTTCACGCAGCTGCTCGGCACCGGCGGCGCCGCCGACCCGTGGCTGACAATGGCCGGCCTGACCGTGCTCAAGATTGCCACCTGGGCCATCTACCTGAGCTACGAGCTGTCGCCCTGGGAGCGCTTTGCGCGCACCGCGGCCAAGGGCCGCGCGCCCGAGCTGGTGCAAGCGGCGGATCGGGGCCTGCAAAGCTTGCCGATTCGCTTCGGCATCTTCTACGCGCTGACCTGGATCGCCACCTACGGCGCCGGTTTCTTGATCGTGAAGGGGCTCGGCCCGGAGCGCGCGCCGCTGCCGGCGCAAGCCGACAACGCCATCGCTATCCTGTGCTTGGCGGTGTTCTTCGGTGGCTTCGCGTTCGCGTACCCGCTCGCGTCCACCTTGACGGCAGACGCTGCCGCAGAGTGCTCGGCGCTAGCGCGGAGCGGCGGCTACTCACTCGACCGCAGCCCCAGCTCATTGCAGCTACGCATCGCGGTCGTGGCCATGTCGCTGGCGCTGGGACCCATGCTGTGGATGATGGCGCTCGGCTACATCAAGCAGGTCGAGAGCAGCCACACCGAGCGGGTAACGCGCGGCGCGCAGGTCGCAGCCGAGCTGGGGCTAGCGATCGCCGGCATCGACTCGCAGCAAGGTGACAAACAGCTCTCTAGCGTGCTCGACGACTTTCAGAAGCGCAACATCGACGGGCTCGTACTCGAATCAGGCACCCCGCGCGGCACGCCCGCCGCGACCCGACTGTTGGCCGCCGATCCGGAGCTGAGCCGTTGGCTCGACGCCGAGACGGCGCGCGCCCGCGCCGGCATCCGCGCCCGCATCGACTGGCCGCACGTGATCGCCTTCCAGCGCATCGATCCGAACCGCGTAGCCGTTGCGGTGCTGCGCGCGCCGGTTTCGGCGTCGGCCAGCTTCGTCTTGAGCTCCATCGTCTTCACCCTGCTGGTGGGCGTCTGGGCACCCGTGTGCGCCTACGCGCTCGGCCGCGCCGTCTCCAAGCCGATCGGCAAGCTGACAGCCATCTCTCGGCGCATCGTCGAGCAGGGCGACCTGAAAGAGATCGGTACGGTAGCGGTCGCGACCAACGACGAGATCGGCGTGTTGACGGACAAGGTGAACGACGTGCTCGACCTGATGCGCGACGTGAGCCTGGCCGCCCACGCCATCGCCAAAGGCGACCTGAGAGCCATCGTCGAAGGCACCGGCGAATTGCCGGACTCATTCCGCGGCATGCTCGAAAGCTTGCGCGGCATGGTGCATCAGATCCGCGAAACTTCCGTGGATTTGGCCAGCGCGGCGGCCGAGATCTTCGCCGCTTCGCAGGAGCAGGAAGCGGCTGCAGCCTCGCAATCGAGCGCCATGGTCGAGATCAGCCGCACCATGGACTCGCTGTCCGAGTCGGCCGCGCACGTGTCCGACGCCGTGCAGGGCGTGCTCGGCAACGCGGAGCGCACCCTGCACAACACGGACGACATGGTGCGCCGCATCGGCGAGCTGACCAGCCACGCCAACCGCATCGGCGAGATCTTGGAGGTCATCCGCGACATCGCGGACCGCAGCGATCTGCTGGCTTTGAACGGCTCGCTCGAAGCCAGCCACGCCGGCGAAGGCGGGCGCGGCTTCGCGCTGGTGGCCAGCGAGATGCGGCGCTTGGCGGAGCGGGTCACGGCCTCGGTCTCGGACGTGAAGAAGCTCGTCAGCGACATCCGCGACTCCGGCTCTTCCACCGTGATGGCGACCGAAGAGAGCAAGAAGCTCGCGGAAGGCACCACCGACGCCGCTCGCCAAATCACCTTCGTGACGCAGCAGCAGCGCTCCGGCACCGAGCAGGTTTCGCAGAGCATCAAGGGCATCGCCGACGTGGTGTCGCAGGCCGTCAGCGCCACCTCGCAGACCCGCACCTCGGCGCAAGGCTTGAAGACCCAAGCCGACCGGCTGTCGGCGCTGGTCAAGCGCTTCGAGCTGACGACGGAGGCCCCGTGACCCAGCCGCGCGAGGCCCTCCTCGCGCGGTTTCGGGCCGGGCTGCTCGAGCGCGTCAAGACGACGCAGCGGCTCGTCGACGCCTTTCAGAGCAGCCAAAGCCCAGAAAGCCTACGGCAAGCCCTGGGTGAGCTGCATACCCTTAAGGGTGAGTCGCGCATGCTGGGGCTGGGTGAGCTTTCAGAGCTGGCCCACGCGCTCGAGACCGAGCTCGGCACCGCGCAGCGCTTCTCGCTGGCGCTCGGAGCCTTCGACGCCATGCTGGCGTCGCTCAGTGCGAGCGAAGGCGACCGCGAAGGCGACCGCGCGCTGCGCGAAGCGCTGCAGCGCTTACAAGGTCCAGCGCGGGATCCGTCGCTGCCGCCACCACCCCTGCCCTCGTTCGTGGCCGAAGCCGTGCCCGGGCGCGCGGTGGTCGAAGAAGCGAGCGAGCGGCGCCGCGCCGCGGGCAATGAGCGCTTCATGCAGGTCGACGCCGGCCTGATCGACCTCTTGTGCGAGCGCGTGGCCGAACTCACAGCCGCGTTCGGTCAGCTCGAGACCAGCGCCGGCGAAGTTTTGGAGCACAAGGCGCGCCACGCCGGCAGCGCCAAGCTGAGCGACGGCTTCGAGCGCTGCCGCTCACTGCTCGACGAAGCCACCTCCACGGCCTGGACGCTGCGCCTGATGCCGATTGAGCCGATGCTCGAAGAGCTGGCCCGGCACGCGCGCAAGAGCGCCGGCAAACAGCAAAAGATGGTCGAGGTTCAGGTCGCGGCCAGCGGTGTGCAGCTGGAGCGCGACGTGGCCGACCAGCTGTGGGACTCGCTCTTGCATTTGGTGCAAAACGCCGTGGATCATGGGCTGGAGGGCCCGGATCAACGCGGCGAAAAGCCACCCGTCGCAGCGCTGCGCTTGAGCGCCGAATCCGTTGGTCCGAGCGTGATGCTGCGGGTGGAGGACGACGGGCGCGGCATCGATCCTGCCGAGGTACGGCGTGTCGCGGCGGAGCGCGGCGTCTTGGCGCAAGAAGCCGCGCTGAGCCTGAGCGACGCCGAGGCGCTGGAGCTGCTGTTCGAGCACGGATTTTCGACGCGCAGCGAAGCCTCGCGCACGTCGGGTCGCGGCGTGGGGCTCGACGTGGTGAAGCGGCGCGTGGAATCGTTGGGCGGAAACGTGACGCTCGAGAGCACTCGAACGCGCGGCTCGTGCTTCACGCTGAGCGTGCCGTTCGCGATCACCAAGGAAAAGCTGCTGGTGACCGAGCTGTGTGGGGCTCCGTACGGCTTTCCGGCGCGCGTGGTGCGAGCCGTGCTGGGGGCCGAAGCGTTTCCGAAGCCGGGGCAAGACAGCGTGGTGCGCCACAACGGTGAGACGCTGCCGTTTCGCTCGCTGTGCGACGCGCTCAGCCTCCCGAAGGACGACAACGAAGCCTTCGTGCTGGTGCTCGAGCTTTCCGGGCGGCGCTTTGCTGCCAGCGTGGGGCGTATCGTGGGCGAGCGCGAGCTGATCCGACGGCCCGCGGAAAAATTGCTGCACCAAACCGGCATCGGCGCGAGCGCGGTGCTCGAAGACGGGCGCGTCGTGCTCTTGCCGGAGCTGAACTACGTACAGCGCGCCTTGCGGGCCCGCGCGGGCCAAATCGTGCCTGGCTCTGTCGAAAAAGCGCGGCGGCGACAACGCGTGCTGGTCGCCGACGATTCGCCGGTCGTGCGCGAGCTGGTGACCGAAATCCTCACGGCGGCGGGCCTCTTGGTCGAGCAAGCGAACGATGGCGCCGCCGCGCTCGAAATGGTGCAGCAAAACGAGCCCGATCTGCTGGTCAGCGACGTCGAGATGCCGCGCATGAATGGCTTCGATCTGCTGGCGGAGGTGCGGCGCCGCACCCAGCGCTTGCCGGTGATCATGCTGAGCACGCGCGGCTCGGTGGAAGACCGCAAGCGCGCCACGCGGCTGGGGGCCAACGCCTACCTGGTCAAAACCGAATTCCACAGCGAAAGCCTGCTCGAGGTGGTGCGCCGCTTCGTCAACCTCCGAGGCTGATGGCCATCCGCGTCTTGCTCCTCGACGACTCGGCGATTTGCCGCACCCAGCTGCGCGAAATCTTGGAAGAAGACGAGCGCATCGAGGTCGTGGCCGAGGCGCACAACGGCGACCAGGTGCTGCGGCTGATCGACGAAGCCACGCCGCACATCTTGCTGGTCGACCTGCAAATGCCCGGCACGGGCGGACAAGAGACGATCGAGCGGGTGATGGCGCACCAGCCGCTGCCCATCCTCATCGTCACCGGCCAACCCGAGGGCGTGCGGCGCCAGGCGGTGTTCGAAGCCATCCGGCGCGGCGCGCTCGATTTGGCTGAAAAGCCGCTGCATGGTGACGCCAAAGCCGAAGAGCGGCTGCGCGCGATGGTGCGCGAGCTGTCGCGGGTGCGGGTCGTGCGTCACGTGGCCGGCAAGCTCAGCCGCAAGGACGGCGCGCCCGGTTTGCCGACACCGATTCCACCGCGTCCGTCCGACGGCTCGAGCAGCCCGCTGGTCGTCGGCGTCGCGGCGTCGGCGGGTGGGCCGCGACCGCTCGTCAGCCTGCTGTCGGGCTGGCCCGCCGACTTTGCAGCCGCTGTGGTGATCGTGCAGCACTTGCCCAACGGTTTCACCGCTGCCTTTGCCGAGTTCTTGCAAAGTCGGGTCCCGCAGCGAGTCACGATCGTCAAGCAATTGGTGCGCTTCGAGCCGGGCCATGTCTATTTGGCGACCGACGACCAGCATTTGGTGGCGCTGAGCGATAAACAGCTCGGCACCGATCGCAGTCCGCCGGTCGAGGGGCACCGTCCCGCCGCGACCGTGCTGTTCGAGTCGTTGGCAGCGCGCCTGGGCGCGCGCTCCTGCGGCGTCATCTTGTCGGGCATGGGCCGCGACGGTGTCGCGGGCCTGCTGAAAATGAAGGCGCGCGGAGCGCTCACGCTCTCGCAAGAAGAGAGCGGCTGCGCGGTTTACGGCATGCCCAAAGCCGCGATGGAAGCCGGAGCGTCGGTCGCAGCGCTCGATCCTGCGGGCCTTGCGCGTGAGGTCAGCACCTGGGTCTCGCTTCAACCGAGCGGCTCGAAAGGCCGATGAGCGCGCGCGACCAGCTGAATCAGCTGCTCGAGAGCTACACCGGCATCGAGGTCACGCGCGGCGGCATCGACGCTAGCGTCGACGCCTTCCTGGCGCGGCGCCTGCCCGAAGCGCGCGTGCCTAGCCTCGACGAGTACCTGGCACGGCTCGGTCCGCAGAGCGCCGAGCTCGAGCTGCTGCTCAACTCGATCACGGTCACCCATACCTGGTTCATGCGCGATCCCGGCCAACTGGCGATCATCTCGACCTTGCTCGAGGAGCGCCCGCAGCTGGCGCCGCCGCTCAAGGTCTGGGTCGCCGGTTGCGCCACGGGCGAAGACGTTTACTCGGTCGCCATCTTGGCCGAGCAAGCTGGCCGGAGGGTGGAGGTGGTGGGCACCGACATCAACTCAGCCGCCCTGCGCCGCGCCGAACAGGGCAGGTACGGCAGCTGGGCCGTCCGCGATCTGACCGAGATCGAACGCTATTTCGAGCGCGGTGAGCGCAGCAGCTTTCACATCGCCGAGCGCTTCAAACGCCAGGTGCGCTTCCAGCGTCACAACCTGCTCGACGCCGCCCTGAACCTGGATTGGGACGTGATCTTGTGCCGCAACGTGCTGATTTACCTAGCGCGGGAGCGCGCCCGCAGCGCCGTGGAGCGCCTGGCGGACTCACTAACACCTGGGGGTTATCTGCTGCTCGGTGCCAGCGAGGTAGTGTTCGAGGTGCCGCCCCAGCTGGACGCGACCTACATCGCGGGGCGCCTGGCGCTGAGACGCACGGGTATGCCAGGCGAGCCGCGTCGTTCCCAGCCGCCAGCGCCAGCCCGACCCACGCTGGTGCCGCACGCGCCGCGCCAAGCCTGGCAAGCGCCATTGCCTGCCGTGCCCACGAAGATCGCCAACATCACCGCGCAAGTTTCCGCCGCTCGAGCACCGGCTCACCTTGGGAAACCGAGCTCAGCGCCGCTCAGCGCCGAAGCCTTGATGGCACGCGGCCACGAGCTGGTCGATCGCTCGGAGCTAACGGCCGCCGTGACCGAGTACGAGCTAGCGGTCGACGTCGACGCGACCGCCGCCGAGCCGCACATGTACTTGGGCATTGCGCTGTACTTGCAGGGCAGCATCGAAGCCGCCTTGCACGAGCTACGAGCAGCCGCCTTTCTGGATCCGGAGCTGTGGCCAGCCGCCTTCTACTTGGCGGTGTGCCACGAGGCGCTCGGCCAGCTCGACGAAGCCGCGCGCGAGTACCGTCACGTCGTTCGAGTTGCTTCCCGCGCCGGCGCCGCGACCTTGCCGCGCCGTCACAGCGCCTGGCATCGCGACCTTCTGGAGCTCGCCCGTACGCGTGCCGGCGCCGCATGAGCCGGCCGTCCTTCCGCAGCTCCAGAGCGCAACCGCGTCGGTCTAGGCTGGAAAAATTTCGCTACAGTGCGAGAAATTGCGACGGTTGGCCTCGGAATGACGCCAGGTGAGCCGCGCGCTTCCCCTTACATCGGAGGGAGCTCTTCGCGGGGCGCCCCTCACCCGAGAGAGCCGTCTCATCCCATGCGCAACCGCACCTCGTTCGCTCCTTGTATCGCTGGCCTATCGTTCGTCGCGGGGCTGACCTGCGCCGGCCTGGCCAACGCCGCCGACTTCTACGTCGCTACGACCGGGAGTGACTCGAACGCCGGGACGATGGCGGCGCCGTTCGCGAGCATCCAAAAGGGTCACGACGCAGCCAGCGCGGGCGACACCGTGTGGGTCCGCGGCGGCACCTACAAGCTCAACAAGCAGCTCAAGCTGTCGAAGAGCGGCACGTCCGACACGCAGCGCATCAAGTTCTTCGCGTACGAAAAGGAGCTGCCTGTCGTCGACTTCTCGGGCTACGTGTCGACCAACACGGCAGCCGACGTGCCGGCCTGGCTCGTCACCGGCAACTGGATTCACATCCGCGGCTTCGAGATTGCCAACGTGCCGGTGGGCAAGAGCGGTGACCACTCAATCTCGGCCTTGCGCAGTGAAGGCGCCAGCAACAACACCTACGAGCTGCTCAACATTCACCACAACTTCGGGCCCGGCCTGTTCATCTCCAAGGGCACCGGCGGCAACCTGATCCTGAATGTCGACTCCCACGACAACTACGACAAAGACGGCAGCCAAGGTGACGGCCAGAACGGCGACGGCTTTGGCGTGCACTATCAGGAAACCGGACCCAGCACGATCATCCGCGGCTGCCGCGCCTGGCTGGATTCGGACGACGGCTACGACCTGATTTCGCAAGAAGTGCCGGTGATCATCGAGAACAGCTGGGCCATCCAGAACGGCTACGCCGACGGCGGCAGCACCAGCCCCTCTTCCGGCAACGGCAACGGCTTCAAGGTCGGCAGCAGCCAAAAGGGCGTCCGCCACATCGTGAGGGGCAACGTCGCCTGGAAGAACAAGGCGGCGGGCTTCTACGCCAACCACTCTTCGGGCGGCAACGACTGGTTCAACAACACGTCGTACAAGAACGGCAGCCAGTACAACATGCTGGCCAGCCCGCCTGGTGATTCGGCGTCGACCATCATTCTGACGGGCGACAAGGTGCACCGGATGCGCAACAACATCGGGTACCCGAACAAGAATACGAACATGGGCGGCGTCGACACCATGTTCAACACGTGGGATCTGAACATCGCCGAGACGGCGGCGGACTTCGTCAGCACCTCCGACACGGGCGCGCTCGGCCCACGACAAGCCGACGGTAGCCTGCCGGCGATCGATTTCGTGAAGCTCAAGGCCGGTAGCCCACTGATCGACAAAGGCACCGACGTGAAGCTGCCGTTCGTCGGCGCGGCGCCCGATCTGGGCGCGGACGAGTTCGGCGCGGTCAAGCCTCCGACCAACACCGGCGGCTCGAGCAGCGGCGGCGGCTCAGGGCCGGGCAGCAGCGGCAGCAGTAGCGGCGGCTCGAGCACGGCGGGCGTTGGCAACGCCGGCGGCACTGGCAACGGCGCCGGCACCGGCAATGGCGCCGGCACCGATACGGGCGTCACTGCAGGCACGGCTGGCTCCAGCGGCGTCGGCACCGCAGGCTCGAACCCTGGTAGCAGCGGTGGCTCCGGCACGACGAATCCAGGCACCAACGGCGACCCTTCGGGCAGCGCCGATAGCGCAGACAGCGGCAGTTGCTCGCTAGGCGGCCCCGCGCGGGGCGCTTCTGCCACGGCTTTCGCGCTACTCACTCTGGCGCTGGGTGTGTTCCGGCGTTTCCGGGCTCGCCGCTGCTGAGCGAGTGCAGCTAGACTGCCGTGCGTGAGGTGGACACGGCAGTCGCGCGGGCACCGCGTCTATTCAGACGACGAGCAGCACGTTCAGCTCATCCTCCGCACTCTCGGCATCGACGAGGAGCGTTGGTCCGCGACGCTCGACCGCTACGTCGACCTCGTGCCATCCGACGCGGGCGTCGACGCGCGCCTGGCGGCCCTGGCTCGGGCCTTCCGCGACGCCGGACCGACCCCGACGACGCTGCCGGACTTGGCCAACGTGAGCTGCGTGGCGTGTGGAGCCAACGCCGTTACTGCCGTCGTGGCCAAACCGGCTAGCCCGACGCCGCTCGTCTATGGGCGCTGCGGCTCGTGCGGTCACGGCCAGCGTTTGACTGGCCCCAACGTCGACGACGTCTATCAAAACGCCGACTACTACCGACTACGCTCGCCGGACGGCACGGGCTACGCGGCGTACGCCGACGAACGCCAGTACCGCGAGGCCAAAGGGGCTCGCTTGCTCGATTTCTTGGAGCAACGACTCGGCTCGAAGCCGCAGTCGTTGCTCGAGGTGGGCAGCGGCTTCGGGTACACCCTGGCCGCCGCCGCGCAGCGCGGCTGGCGGACCCTGGGCGTGGACGTCAACCCGGCGGCTGCGCGCGCCGCTCGAGCCATTTACGGCTTCGAAACCCTCACCGCGACCCTCGAACAGGCGCTTTCGGAGCGGCGCGTAACCGAAGGCGACTGGGACGTCGTGCTGTACGGCTTCGTGCTCGAGCATCTGGAGTCTCCAAGCGCGGAGCTGCGAGCAGCCCGCCGTGCCCTGGCGCCCGGTGGCTGCTTGGCGCTCGTCGTCCCCAACATGGAAGCCTGCGAGCTCGACGTGTTCGGCTCGGCGTACCGCTCGCTACGCTCGGACCACCTGCACCTGTTCTCGGCGCGCTCGCTCCGGCTGCTGCTGACGGCGTGCGGGCTGGACGTCGTCCAGCTGAACAGCCACTGCAACTTGCATCTCTTCCGCGGGTTCCTCGAGCCTGCCGAGCTCGAAGCCTTGTATCGAGCGGGTCGCGGACCCGACCTCACCATCCTCGCGCGGAGTCGCCCATGAAATTCCCGTTCGTCATCTTGCCCGAGCTGACCGACCAACAGCTTCATCGCTTCGAGCATCACGTCAATTCGGACGCCAGTGGCTGGCACCGCAAGTGGACCGAGTCTATTTGGCGGCGCCACCAGCATCCGTCGAACGCCAAGCTGTCCGGCTGGTCCTCGGACAGCGACAGCAAGCGGCGGCTGATCCATTTCTACGACGAGTACGACGTGAGCGGGCGCCAGTTCGTGCTGAAAAACGCCTATTTGTGGGTGAACTGGACGTTACCCGGCGCTCACATTGCCGAGTACCGCGCGGCCATTCTGGCCGGCCTCGAGAGCGGCGGATGGAGCAAGTTGCCCAGCACGGCCAGTGGCGACGTGAGCAGCTGGCAGCGCGGTGATTTGGTAGCGACCCTGAAGGAGTGCACCGTGCATCCCGAAGACGTCAAACGCGGCGTCCAGCAGCCACCCGACTACCGCAACCTCGATCTGGTGGTGAAGAACGCCGACTACGTGCTGCCCGCCGGCTGGGTCGAGCGGCCCTGGCGCGTGTTCCACGAGGTGGGGCTACGCAAGGTGCTGCCTCGTGGTGAGCCGCAGCTCATCACGCCCGAATGCATCGCCGACTTCTTGCCAGCCCAGCTCGAGCTCGGCTGCGGGCCGTCCATCGAAGCCGGCATTCCGCACCTTTCGAACCTGCACCGCATCTATGGCGTGTCGCTGCCCAACTACGGCTTCATCTACCGCGCGGCTCAAGACGGCGTTTTGGAGCTGCTGTCGGCCCCTGAAGCCAAGTACCGCGAGATGACCGACATCTACCGCGCGTGCCTGGTGGCGGGCAGCACCGATTTCTATCGCGCGATCGGCGCGCTGCGCGAAAAGGGCTTGCTCGTAGGGCCAGTCATCACGAACAATTTCGACTGCCAGTGCGCAGATCTGGGCTTTCCGGAGATCTCGCTGCGCAACTACGACTGGGAGCCGTATTACCCACAGATTCCGTATGATCCCCGGGCGCGTTCGCTGCTCGTCGTCGGGGTCCACGCGGATCGTCGGCTGGTGCAGATGCGGGCGCGCGACCGCGGGCTGAAGGTCATCTTCGTCGACCCTGAAGCGTACGTGGCGCCCGACGGCTCGCGCATTCACTACCCAGTCGAAGCCCCGCAAACCGAGGATCTGTTCGTGCGCAGCACCGCTAGTGAAGCGCTGTCGCGCTTGTTGGGTCACCTGGGCCCCTGACGCTCCCTCAGCGTTGGGCTAGACTTTTCACGTGAGCAATCGCCCCTGGCAACCGCTCAGCGCCCAGATCGCAGCGGCGGCGGCCCAAGCCGGCTTCGACCTGGTCTTGCCGTTCGGGTTGGCGCACTACAACGCCGCCGCGCCCGAAGCCGAACGACTCGTAGACTTCGGGCGTCCCAACGCCCTCGGCATCTTGTTCGGCAACACCCGCCAGCTCTGGCCCGCCTTCACGCGCGCGTTCGAAGCGGAACCTGAAGTCTCGACCGCCGACCAACCGCTCGACACCTACGTCGTTCAACGGCTGCGCGGCTTGCTAGACGCTGCGACCCAGCGCCGTCACGAGCTCACGTTCTCGCACCTCACCCAGCCGCGCGCGTTTCCGATTCAGCGCCTCGCAGAACGGATCGGGCTCGCCTCGCTCTCGCCGAGCCACCTGCTGATCCACCCGCTGCATGGGCCCTGGCTAGCGCTGCGAGCTGTCGCGGTGGTGGACATGGATGGGCCCAGCGACCCACCGGCGCCCCCTGCAAGGCCCTGCCAAAGCTGCAGCGCGCCCTGCGTGACCGCGCTGGAGCACGCCGTAGCCATGTCCGGCACACCGCTCACCTCAGCCGCCGTGGTCGCTCACGCCGACGCCTGGATAGCCGTGCGCGACGCCTGCCCGGTCGGGCCCAGCTCGCGCTACGGCCCGAACCAGCTCGCGTACCACTACGGGACGGCCCGCGCGCAGGCTCTGCCCGACGTTTGAGCGTCAGCTGTCAGGGGGGCGGCGAGTGCCGTCGCCATCAGGCAGCCTTCGACGCAGGAATGAGCCGTGGGCGCGCCATTCTGGCACCTTAGACAGGAGCCCTCCCTATGATGCGCACCCTCTGGTTGCTCGGCACGACGACGCTTGGCTGCGGCCTTTTTTGCGGTTGCACTTCGGATCCCGCGGGCTCCTCCATTGGGGGTACCGCTGGAACCACCGCAACCTCACCGACATCCACGGGCGGTGCGGGTGGCAACAACGGCGGCATCACAGTGCCCGGCGGCAGTGGCGGCGGCCTCGTCATCGACGTCACGCCGCCCGCCAACGCCGGCACGGGCGGTAGCAGCACGCCCATCACGTTGACTGACGTGACTCAAACCGAGGTAGGTGGCTACAAGCGGGGAGACGAGCTGGTACCGGGGGGCCCCACCACCGCCCCCACCGTAGAAGGCAACGACGGCTGCGGCGTCATCGTCGGCGTCGTGCGCGATTTTCAGACCGCAGAGCCGGATAGACACCCGGATTTCGAGGTCTTCAGCGGCAGCGTGGTCTCGAAAGGCTTGGTGAAGCCCGAGCTCGATGCCGATCGCAAGCCCGTCTATGCCTCGTTGTGCGAGCTCACGCCGGATCCCACGGCGTGCCCAGCAGGTCAGCAGACGACCACCAAGGCCGCCTTCGACCAGTGGTACCGCGACGTGCCGGGCGTCAACCACTCCTACCTTTTGTATTTCCAACTGAAGCCTGTCGGCAACGTGGTCTCGTTCCAAAGCGAGAATTTCGTCCCGGTCGACAACGTGGGCTTCAACGACGCCTACGTCGGGCTGGACGGTATCGAGCACAACTACGGCTTCACGACCGAGCTGCACCTGAAATTCAAGTACTCCGGCGGTGAGACCTTCACCTTCAAGGGCGACGACGACGTGTGGGCCTTCATCAACGGCCGCCTGGCCATCGACCTGGGCGGCCTGCACTCGGTCCTCAACGACACCCTCGTGCTCGACGACCACGCCGCCGAGCTGGGCCTAGTCAAAGGCAACGTCTACCCGCTCGAGCTGTTCCACGCCGAGCGCCACTCCACCGGCTCGCACTTTCGCATCGACTCCACGCTGTCCTTCGTCGATTGCGGCAGTGTTCCCGAGCCGAAGTAGCGCTGGTCTTTACGGGTCGTAGCCGAGGTTCGGGCCGAGCCAGCGCTCGACCTCGGTGACCGAGAGGCCTTTGCGGGCCGCGTAGTCGGTGACTTGGTCGCGACCGATCTTGCCCAGCGTGAAGTACTGCGACTCGGGGTGAGCGAAGTACAAGCCGCTCACGCTCGAGCCGGGCCACATCGCGAACGACTCGGTCAGCTTGATACTGGCGTTCTTTTCGGCGTCGAGCAGGCGCCACAGCGTGCCCTTTTCGGTGTGGTCGGGGCACGCCGGGTAGCCCGCAGCGGGCCGAATACCGCGGTATTTTTCCTGGATCAGCTCGGCGTTGGTCAGGTTCTCAGCTTTGCCGAAGCCCCACTCTTCGCGCACGCGCTTGTGCAAGCACTCCGCGAACGCCTCCGCCAGGCGATCGGCCAAGGCTTCGGCCATGATGGCGTTGTAGTCGTCGTTCTGCGCCTTGTACTTCATCACCAGCTCGTGCAGCCCAATGCCGCTCGTGACGGCAAAGCCGGCGATGTGGTCGCGAAGCCCCGTAGCGCGCGGCGCGATGAAGTCCGACAACGAGCGGTTCGGCTCCTGGTCTTTGGCTTCCTTCTGCTGGCGCAAGAAGCAGAGCCGCGCCAGCGACTGGCTGCGCGTGGCGTCGGTGTACAGCTCGACGTCGTCGCCCTCGGCGTTGGCCGCAAAGAACCCATACACGCCTTGGGCGCGGATCAGCTTCTTTTCGATGATCTCGTCGAGCAAGGCGTTGCCTTCCTTGAAGATCTGCCGCGCCTGCTCACCGTACTTTTCGTGCTCCAAAATGCGCGGATAGACGCCCTTCAGCTCCCAGGTGTGGAAGAACGGCGTCCAGTCGATGAACTCGCGCAAGGTCGCGAGCGGAAAGTCTTCCAGCACCTTGACGCCCAAAAACTCGGGCGTCGGCACGTCCTGCTCGCGCCACTCGATCTTGGGGCGATTGGCGCGCGCGGCCTCCAGGCTCACCAGCTTTTGCTTGCTGCCGCCGTGTATTTCGCGCAGCCGCTTGTACTCGGCGTCGTGCTGCTCCACGAACGCCGCCTTGCCCTCGTCGCTGAGTAGGCTGGTCGTGACCGGTACCGCGCGGCTGGCGTCCAGCACATGTACGACGGGCTGGCTGTAGAACGGCGCGATCTTGACCGCCGTGTGCGCCTTGCTGGTGGTGGCGCCGCCGATCAAGAGCGGCAGCTTGAAGCCTTGGCGCTCCATCTCGCGCGCCACGTGCGTCATCTCGTCGAGCGACGGCGTGATCAAGCCGCTCAAGCCGATCAAGTCGGCCTTCTCCGCCTTGGCGCGCTCCAAGATCTTCTCGCACGGGACCATCACGCCCATGTCGAAGACTTCGTAGTTGTTGCAGGCCAGCACCACGCCCACGATGTTCTTGCCGATGTCGTGCACGTCGCCCTTCACGGTGGCGAGCACGATCTTGCCTTGCGTCTTCACGACCTCACCGCGCGCCGCCATTTCGGCCTTTTCAGCCTCCATGAAGGGTAGCAGGTACGCGACCGCCTTCTTCATGACGCGCGCGCTCTTCA
Organism: Polyangiaceae bacterium; assembly: GCA_036261775.1. Taxonomy (GTDB): domain Bacteria; phylum Myxococcota_A; class Polyangia; order Polyangiales; family Polyangiaceae; genus PMG-095. The sequence continues at coordinate 73,007 of DATAKF010000388.1, forward strand.
CCACCTGCGGCAAGAACATCTTACCCGCGCCGAACAGATCGCCGACCACGCCCATGCCGTCCATCAGCGGACCTTCGATGACCGAGAGCGGGCGCTGCAGTTTGGCGCGCGCTTCTTCGGTGTCAGCGTCGATGTACGTGTCGATGCCCTTGACCAAGGCGTGCGAGAGCCGCGCCTCGACCGTGCCCTTGCGCCACTCCTCTTCTTCCTTCTTGTTGGCGGCGCCAGCGGCAGAGCCGGCCATCTCGAGCTTCAGCTTCTCACCGT
>DATAKF010000390.1:0-17101 GCA_036261775.1 Polyangiaceae bacterium
CGTTCTCCACGGTGTTGTGGCAGTAGCGACAGTCCATGCCCATCTGCCCTGCGTGCAGCTGGTGGCTGTACGGGACGGGTTGCTTCGGCTGGAAGCCGACGTCCGTCGTCTGGGGAGAGGCGCCGTACCAGACCAAGCCGATCACGTAGATAGGCGCAGTGCTCAGGAACAAGCCGGCGAGCTGTCGTGTTTTATTGGCCCAACGAGGGAAGACGAAGAGGCTCATGAAGACAGACCGAGCGTGCACGCATGCGACGCCCGCGGCCGCCGTGTGCGAAGGGTTATCGAGGTGCAGGTCATTTGGGGCGGGATAGGGGAGCCGTTTCCCGCCTCTGCAACACGCCGGCTTTGTTTCAAAAAGCCGCGTCAGGGGCGGGTACGAATCGCCTGACGACGGCGATTTCCGCTGGGGACGCGGGCCCTTATGCGCCGCTCCAAACCAAATGTAAATGATCACGCGCGGCCGAGCGCTCGGATGTCATGTAACTACATGAATACGCTCGTGATAACTCGTTGTCGCAGGGCTGTTTCCCATGCTCGAACGGCGACCTGGGCGTAGCTTTCACGCCCCAGCCCTTCGACCCCTGGATGGCCTCGCCATGCCAATGAAACGGGCCTGATCCTGAGCGTGAAACAAACCAAAGCCGGTCGCGCTTTCGCAGGACCGGCTTGGTTTACCTATCGATCGACAGGCGTCAACAGGTGGCTCGGGGCGTTTGCCTCGGCTTCGCGCTTAGAACTCGCGCATCTGGCGACGAATTTTGCCGATCGCTTGCTCTTGCAGTTGGCGGATGCGCTCGCGCGACAGGTTGTACTTGTCGCCGATCTCCTTCAGCGTGAGCTCGTCCTCGTTATCGAGGCCGAAGCGCCAGCGGATGATGCGCGATTCGATGGGCGTGAGCGTCCCCAGCAGGCGCTGCACTTCTTCGGCCCACTTCGCGTTCGCCAGGCAATCGTACGGCGACAGCGAATTCTCCTCGACCAAGAAGTCGATGAAGCGGCGCCCATCCTCGTCGCCCACGGGGCGGTCGAGCGAGAACGGCGTGTCGGCGTACAGGTCCTTCACCTTGTCGAGCTTGTCGCGGGGGACGCCCGTTTCCTTCTCGAGCTCTTCGATCGTCGGCTCTTTGCCGGTACGAGCGATGATGGTCTGGGTGGCGCGCGACACGCGGTTGTACGTGTCGAGCATGTGCACCGGAATGCGGACAGCGCGGCCCTTGTCGGCCAAGGCGCGGCTGATCGCGTGCCGGATCCACCACGAAGCGTAGGTGCTGAACCGGTAGCCACGGGTGTGATCGAAGCGCTCGACCGCCTTCATCAGGCCGATGTTGCCCTCCTGAATCAGGTCGATCAGCGGCAGGCGACCGCGGTTGTAGCGGCGAGCAATGCTGACCACGAGCCGCAGGTTCGCCTTGACGAAGCGGTTCTTGGTGCGGCGCTGCGCGTTGTCGGTCGAGCGCACCTTGTCCAGGTAACGCTTGTAAGCCGGCGTCTCCGGGATGTTCTCGACCTCCACCTCGGCCGTGTCTTCGTCGGGCAAGCGCCCGGCGTCCTTGGCCAGGCGCAGGGCGCCGTGCATCCAGATGCGGTCGGAGTCGGGCAGCCGTACCGCTTGCGCGAGCGACTGCGATAGCTCCGTCCAGCTGCGCTGCTGATCGGCGTGCAGCTTGGAGCGCTGTTTCTTGTAGACCTTGACCAGCTTCCGCAGCTCGCCAATCTGCGCGATCTCCGGACGCTCTTCCGGGTTCATCTCGCCCAGGCCTTGGTCGAGCATGTCGAGCATGCGCTCGGCCACCGGCACGTACGCCAAGAGCGCTGCCCAGTGATCCATCTCGGCCTGCTCGACCGCTTGAGCGGCACGCAGCTCTTCGTCGGGACCCATCACTTGGTGGGTCGCCATGTCGCGGAAGTAGCGCGACAGCATGGAGTCGTTCGAGGCGTCGGCCGTGGGGGCCGGCGCTTCCGAGGCGAAGCCCGCTACGTCACCGGAGGACGTATCGAGAAACTCCTCGGGGCTGTCGGGCCCGGATTCGCTGAGCCCGGACGGAGCGGCTCGCACGGCGGTCTGCTCGGGCGAGTCCTCTGTGTACTCTTCCTCGCGGCGCGGCTGAGTGTTGGTGCTCTTCTGGGACATGGTGGGCCTGACCTTGTTTTGCGTTCGGGGGGGCGCCGGAGGCGGCGGGGACGGCGGCAACGAGACTGAGGGCTGTGCCCCGCGCTCGGGCGCGGCGGCGCTCGACAGCGCCTTTGCAGCAACGGGACGTTTCGGTGAAGTTTTCAGCAAATTGCGTGCCGGGATTGTGGCGCTCGGGGGAGGCGCCGTCGGCGTACCTCTGCGGGCCCCGAATGAGGCTGCTGGCTGGCTCTTCTTAGGTACCCGGGCGGTCATGAAATCGGTTGAAACTCAGATAGTTTTAGATACGTTGCTCGAGGCTCCAGAGATCCACTCCGCGAGCGATTTCACTTTTGGGGCTCCCGGGCGGGTTTGACCGGCCTGGCAGCATGTGCATCTAAGTTGGGACCGAAGCGGCACGTTCCGATCAGTCAACAACAGTACGGCGCTTCTGTTCCGTAACGTTAGATGCGCGGCGAAAACGCCTTATTTACATCGGGCCGCAAAGCCTGTTCGTCAACCGCGTCGGCCGCTGAGGCGCGCCCCGGTAGCATATCGGCCCACGGGCAGCACGCAGGTTTGCTGGTCGGCTGCGCGACCCCCGAGCCCGGGTGGCGTGCAAGTATTGCGGAGTCAGGCTGCGTGGTCGGAAGCGGCACAGCCTGTGCCGCCGACTGGCAGCGGCGTCTCGGCCCGAGACTCGAAGATGTCCGTCACGTCTCGGCAGGGGATGAAACTGAAAAAGCCGGGCTCGCGAGTTAGGCGAGTCCGGCTTTCAGATGTGAAATCTGGGCTTGCATTCTGCGAAGCCAGATTCGGCTAACCCCTTGATTCGATCGCCCCGCCCGGTGGGCTTTGGTGGGGACTGGTAGGCACCTGTCGGAGCCTGTAGGGCGATCGGATTGGGGGGCTCAGCCCTGCTTGGCGACGGCCATCTGCGCGAGCTTGGCGAAGGCCGCCGCGTCGTTGATGGCCATATCGGAAAGCACTTTACGGTCGAGCTCGAGGCCCGCCTTCTTGAGGCCGGCGATCAGGCGCGAGTAGCTAGTGCCGTTCGTGCGGCAAGCAGCGTTGATACGCGCAATCCACAACTGGCGGAAATCGCGCTTGCGGAGCTTGCGGCCGATGTAGGCGTACTGCCACGACTTCCACAGAACGTGGAAAGCCTGGCGGTAGCGGTTCTTGCGGCCGCCGAAGAAGCCTTCGGTCTGCTGCAGTACGCGCTTGTGACGACGACGGGGACTCGGACCACGTTTGACTCTGGACATGGGAGCTCCTCTCGATCAGCCGTAGGGAAGTAGGAGTTTGACGCGGCCTTCCATGGCCTTGTCGACCATGTCTTGGTCGCGAAGACGGCGGCGCTGCTTGCGCGACTTGCCGATCATGTTGTGTTGCGCGCCGCATTTCGAGCGGCGGATGCGGCCGCTGCCGCTCACTGTGAACCGCTTGGAGGCGGCTCGGTTCGTCTTCATTTTCGGCATTATCGACTCTCCACGGAGACCTAAGCTCCAGACCGGGGTCCTCGACATGAGGCCCTTGTGACCCGGGGGGCCGGACTTATGACGGATGCCCCGCGCCTCGTCAAGGATCGCGGGGGCAACTCAGTTGTCCGTCGATGCCGCAGCCTGATTACTGCGGTGGCAAGCACATCTTGTAGCGCTGCACGTGGAGATCGGTGCCCGTGCCGCTCGCGCCCGGCTGGATCCAGGCCACCGCCACCCGTTCGCTGGGCAAAATGCCGACCGCGGGCCAATCGGGGCCGGCAAAGCCGAGGGCTTCGCTGGTGTCGTTCTGGGCCACCTGCAGCAGGCCGGACGCATCTCCACCAATGGTGTTCGACTGGGGCTCGCCGGGCGCGGAGAAATCGGCGCGGCCGAGCGCCAGGCTGAGCCTGCCCTCGGCGCCGCTGCCGTCGTCTTTGACCGCGATCTGCGGCACCGCGACGACCGAATACACGATGCCGGGGTCGTCGGTCTTGAAGTGCACGGCGGCGCCGGCGACGTTGCGGATGCCGGCCGAGGCTTCGGCGTCGTCGCACGACTCGGGCAGTGGCGCGCAGGCGTTGTTGCCGCAGAGGATGGCGCCCCCGCCGCTCGTCAAATAGTCGTCGCCGTAGCGCGTGGTGTTGGCCAGGTACAGGCCCGGTACCTGCGTGGCGATTACCGACGAGCTCAGGTAGTCGCCAGGGCGCGTCTCGCACTCGGCCAGCTTGGCTCGGTTCGAGCCCGAGGTTTCGATGTAGGTGCCCATGGCGGCTCCCGGCGCCGACTGCGCCGTGAACAGCACCGCTGGCTTGTCGTCGGCGGTGGCCAAGAGCGACAACGTGGTCGCTGGGAGCGTTGCGGCGCCGAAGACGTCGCTGCGCGCGCTGCCGACGCTGTGCACCGCGATGGTTCCGTCCGGCTGGATCCACGCGCCGACGATGGAGCCGCCCATGTTCACGGCTTGCGGAAACACGTACTCGTTGTCCGCCTTGTAGCTGGCGCCCACTAGGTTGGCGGTGGTGTTGCCGTCGCGGTGGACGAGGTGAAAAACCTTGGGCGCGATGTCGCCGAGCTTGGGCTCCGCCGCCAGGAAGCCGTGCAGCGCGACCTCGCCGAGCGCTAGCTCCTCGACGGCCAAGCCAATGTTGCTGACCGGAATGCCCTCGAGCCCTTCGGTGCTGAGCGGCTCCAACTCCGCGCCGTCGCTGGCCAGCCGGTACAGCGCGATTTGTGGCAATTTGTTGGCGACTTGCAGGACCGAGAAGTAAAAATAGGTGCCGCTCGCGGCTAGCGAAACCCGGACGTGCCGCGTGTTGGGCAGGCTGACGTCGAGACCGTCGAGCGCGAGGCCTTCGAGCGCTTCGTGGACGCAGGCGTCGCCGTCGCAGCTGTCCGTCGTGCAGGGATCTTGGTCGTCGCAGACGCCGCACGGCGAAGCGCCCGCTCCCGCACCTGCGTTGCCGGCCTCGCCGACCTGATTGGGGGTGCCGCCCTCTGGTTGCCCGCCGCTGGCAGGCATGCCGCCTGCCCCGTTGGCGTTACCCCCTTGCAGCTCGTCGTAGTCGAGCAGAAAAACGCATGACGCTAAGAGCGGCGCCGCAAACACGGGCAGGTAGTGTCGAGGCCTGAGTCGCATCAGAAGCTCCACGCGGCGCTGGCAGCGGCGGCCGTGGGACCCAGCGCGACGTCGAAGCGCGGCGCGCCTTTGCCAACCGGTTCGGAGTCATCGGTCGTCAGCAGCAAGGCGACGCCCAGGCCCACGCCCAGCACGGCGGCACCCGTCAGCACCGTGCTGGTGATGGCGAAAGTGCGGCTGCTGGAGAGCTGTGAGTCGCTGCAACCCGGGCTGCAGCTCGACTTGGCGTCGTCGTAATTCGACTTGGCGACCAGGCCGGTCACGAGCGACGCCCCAGCCAAGACGCCGCCCACGCCAAGGCTGATGAAAGCCGGCATGCGGTTCGGCTCTTCGCGTCGAGGGCCGGGGCTCGGCGCCGGAGCAGGAGCCAAAGGGGCCTGGCTGCTGGTCGTTGGCGGGGGCGCGGGCGCTACGTCTGGGGCAGTTTCGGTTGCCTTGGCTGTGTCTTGCTCGGAAATGCGCTTCTCCAGGTTCTGGATGCGCAGTTTCACGGTTTCGACGTGCTCGCCCTGGGGAGCGGCCTCCAGGTACCCCTTCAAAGCTGCGACAGCCGACGCCAAATCGCTCTTTCGTTCGTGAACGGTGGCGACGTTCAGCAAGATCTCGGGTCGCTTCGACAGGTCGTACGCCTTTTGGAAGGCTTTGAGGGCGTTGTCGTAGTCGCTCTCCTCCAAGTACGCGACGCCCGAGTCGAAGTGGCGGCGCGCCAGGTCGTCCGAGCTGCTCTGCGCGCGGGCCGTGGCCGCGCCGAGCCAGGCACAGCAAGCCAACGCAAATGCCACGCGGGCGTAACCGGCAGGCCTTCGCCTTCTCCCTGAAAGCATCGCAATTTGATACCACGGACCCTGTGCTTCGGGAGCCGTAAGCGAGCGCAAAGCGCGAGCCGGGACCGCCCCACCCGACTTTGGCGTGGGCAGATCACTATCCGCGAGGGAGGGGAGGCCCCGAGACAAACTCGGCGGGGCCGAGCGCCCGCTTCCTGGCCGAAAACGAGGATCGGCCGGGGCCCCAGCGGAGGACGGAGGAGAAACAGACAAAGCATTTTCGCGCTCCGGGCTGCGGTGCTAGGGGGCATGCGCGATGCCCGCACGAAGTGACATCAAGAAGATTCTGCTGATTGGTTCTGGCCCGATCGTGATCGGGCAAGCTTGCGAGTTCGATTACTCGGGCACTCAGGGGGCGAAGGCGCTGACGGAGCTCGGCTACGACGTCGTGCTGGTCAACTCGAACCCGGCGACCATCATGACGGATCCCGAGCTGGTGCGACGTACGTACGTCGAGCCGCTCACCGTGCAAGCGCTGACGGCCATCATCGAGCGTGAGCGCCCCGACGCGCTGCTCCCGACGCTCGGCGGACAGACCGCGCTGAACCTCGCGCTGGAGCTCAACGAAGCCGGCGTGCTGTCCAAGTACGGCGTGCAGCTGATTGGCGCGCAGGTCGACGCCATTCGCAAGGCCGAAGATCGTCAGCTGTTCAAGGAGGCCATGAACAACATCGGCCTCAACTCGGCCCGTTCGGGCGTCGCGCACACGGTCGAAGAAGCGCGCGAGATCGTCAAGACGACGGGCTACCCGGTGATCCTGCGTCCCAGCTTCACCATGGGTGGCTCGGGCGGAGCAGTGGTTACGGATCCCGCTGAGCTCGACGCGCGCGTGGCGTGGGCGCTGCAGCAGTCGCCCAACACCGAGGTGCTGGTCGAAGAGAGCTTGATCGGCTGGAAAGAGTACGAGCTGGAGGTCATCCGCGACAAAGCGGACAACTTCATCGTCGTCTGCTCGATCGAAAACATCGACCCGATGGGCGTGCACACCGGTGATTCCATCACCTGCGCGCCGGCCATGACCTTGACCGACAAGGAATACCAGCGCCTGCGCGACGCAGCGCGCGCGGTCATGCAAGAGATCGGCGTCGAGACCGGCGGCTCGAACGTGCAGTTCGCGGTCGACCCCAAGACGGGTCGCGTGATCGTGATCGAGATGAACCCGCGCGTGTCGCGCTCGAGCGCGCTGGCGTCCAAGGCCACCGGCTACCCGATCGCCAAGATCGCCGCCAAGCTGGCCGTCGGCTTCACGCTCGACGAGCTGACCAACGACATCACCGGCACCAGCGCCGCCTTCGAGCCGACCATCGACTACGTGGTCGTCAAATGGCCCCGCTTCGCCTTCGAGAAGTTCCCCGGCTCCGATCCGCGGCTGGGCACGCAGATGAAGAGCGTCGGTGAGGCCATGTCAATCGGCCGCACGTTCGCCGAGGCGCTGCAGAAAGCGGCGCGCTCGCTCGAGACCGGCAAGACCGGCTTCATCAGCCTGTTCGACCGCATCGACTACCGCAGCTTGTCGCTCGAGCCCGACACGCGCCGCGACTTGAAGCACGACGCGCCGCCCGCGCCGCGCCAGCGCCCCACGCTGCCGCCCGCCGCTCAAAACGAGCTGATCACGGCCATCGAGCGCGCCATCAAGGTGCCGACGGCTGACCGGCTGTTTTACGTCGGCGACGCCATCCGCTCGGGCATCTCGCTCGAGCGCATCTTCGACCTAACCGGCATCGACCCCTGGTTCTTGGCGCAAATGCAGCGCCTGGTGAACATGGAGGGCACCATCAAGGCGGCGCCCGAGCTGTCGGCAGAGCTGCTCCGCGACGCCAAGCGCCTCGGCTTCAGCGATCCGCAGATCGCGGCGCTGCGCGGCCTGACGCAGAACGAAGTGCGCGAGAAGCGTATCGCGCTCGGCGTAACTCCGGTGTTCGGCCGCGTCGACACCTGCTCGGCCGAGTTCCCAGCCAAAACGCCGTACCTGTACTCGAGCTACGAGAGCGAGTCGGAAGCAGACGTCAGCTCCAAGAAGAAGGTCGTCATCCTGGGCGGCGGCCCGAACCGTATCGGTCAGGGCATCGAGTTCGACTACTGCTGCTGCCACGCGGTCTTCGCCCTGCGCGAGCTGGGCATCGAGACCATCATGGTCAACTGCAACCCGGAGACCGTGTCGACCGACTACGACACCTCCGACCGCCTGTACTTCGAGCCGCTCACGCTCGAAGACGTGCTGGCCATTTGCCGCGAAGAAGCCCAAAAGGGCGAGCTTTTGGGCGTGATCGTGCAGTTCGGCGGACAGACGCCGCTGAAGCTCGCGGTGCCGCTCGAGCAAGCCGGCATCCGCCTGCTCGGCACCAGCGCAGACGCCATCGATCGCGCCGAAGATCGCGAGCGCTTCGACGCGCTGCTCACCAAGCTCAAGTTGGCGCGCCCGCGCGCCGGCATCGCCAAGAGCGTCGAAGAAGCGCAAGCCATCGCCAAGGAGATCGGCTTCCCGATCTTGGTTCGCCCCTCCTACGTGCTGGGCGGCCGCGCCATGATGAACTGCTGGAGCGCCGAAGAGCTGGGCGCCTACGTGCAGGTCGCCATCGACGCCGCCAAGGAAGAGGGCGGCTCGCAGACGCTGCTGATCGACGAGTACCTGCGCAACGCCATCGAGGTCGACGTGGACTGCGTCTCCGACGGCAAGCGCGCCGTGATCGGCGGCGTCATGCAGCACATCGAGGAAGCCGGCGTGCACTCCGGTGACTCCACCAGCGTGCTCCCGCCTCACTCGCTCGACACCGAGGTCGTGGCGCGCATCGAAGAGAGCGCCAAGGCCCTGGCTCTGGAGCTGGGCGTGGTCGGCCTGATGAACGTGCAGTTCGCGGTCAAAGACGGCGAGGTCTACGTGTTGGAAGTGAACCCTCGCGCGTCGCGCACGGTGCCGTTCGTGGCCAAGGCCACCGGTCGCCCGCTGGCCAAGATCGCCGCCAAGGTCATGGTCGGGCGCACGCTCGACGACCTGGGCATCACTGACGGCAGCGTGCCCATGCACGTGGCCGTCAAAGAGTCGGTGTTCCCGTTCAACAAGTTCCCGGGCGTCGACACCATCTTGGGCCCCGAAATGCGCTCGACCGGTGAGGTCATGGGCATCGCCATGAACGTTGCGCTGGCCTTCGGCAAGTCGCTGGCAGCCTCCGGCTTCAAGCTGCCTGACGTCGGGCGCGTCTTCATCAGCGTCAAGGACGAAGACAAGGCGCAAGCCTGTCAGCTGGCGCGACGCCTCCGCAACCTGGGCTTCACCATCGTGGCAACGGGCGGCACTGCCAAGGCGCTCGAGCGCGCGCGCATCCCCGCCGAGCGCGTGAACAAGGTGCTCGAAGGCTCGCCGCACGTCGTCGATCGCATCGGCGCTGGCGATATTCAGCTGGTCATCAACACCACGCAGGGCACCAAGGCGATCGCCGACAGCTACTCGATCCGTCGCAACGCCCTACTCGCCAACATTCCGTACTTCACGACCATGTCCGCGGGCCTTGCCCTGGCCGACGCCCTGGAAGCTTCCGTATTGCTTCAAGGCCGCGGAGCTCAGGTGCGAAGCCTTCAAGAGTGGCACTCCCGGGGGTAGTGGGCGCGTAGGGGCGTCCGGTGAGCACGCCCCGCGATCTTGGCTTTGGGCTTCACTGCGCCTTCGCCGCTCCCTCGCCTTCGGCTCGGGCCGTAGGCCTCCGTGGAGCACGCTGGACCTCGGCCTGCCAAACGGCGTGTTACGATGCCGCATGGCGCGGCCCTCGTACCCGTTGGAGGCGCTCCGCAGGTTGCGGGACGAGCGAGCGGAGGCGCAGGCGCTGGGCTTGGCGCAGCAGGTTGCACGTTCGCAACGGGCCGAGGCCAAGCTGGCCGAGCGTGAGCGGGCGCGGCGGGAGCACGCAGAGCGGGCCAGCGAAGCCGTGCGGGCCGAGCAGGCGCGGCTGGCGTCCGGAGGGGTGAGCGGGGCGGATCTGCTGCGGGTGGCCGATTTCGAGGCGGCGATGGGGGCCCAGGCTGAGCTTTTGCTGAAGGCAGAGGCTGAAGCCCGCCAAGAGTTGGCCCAGGAGCGCGCCCAAGAGCAGAAACTTCGTCAGGAACAGGCCCAGCGGGAAGCGGAAGCCAAGCTCGTGCGTAACCACGAGGCCAGCTTTCACGAGCGCCAGGCCGAGGCGGCCCAAAAGGCCGAAGAAGAAGTAGCTCTCGAGCAATGGAACGGACGACGGCGCTGAAAAAATCCGGGCGTTCCTGGGCGCTTGCGGGTGGGCTGGCGGTGCTAGGCGGCGTCGCTTACTCCTGCGCGTCGTGCGCCAGCACGGTGCCAGCTGCGCGCGTGCCCGATCGGCAGCCGGCCAAGGTGGCGGCGTTGCCGTCCAGCGGGGGCCCGGCTTCGGTGGCTCCAGTCGAGCCGCTGTCGCTCGAAGGGTTTCGTCCGCTCTTGGCCGACCCTCGTTACGACGCCGCGCGGCCGAAGCAAGAAGCCGGCGACTACGCGGCAGCCGCAGAGCTGGTGCGAGCCGCGCAGCTCAAGAACCCGCCTGAAGCGGGCGAGTCGGATCGGCATCGGTTCTTGCTGGCGCGGCTGCTCGAGCGCGCCGGCAAGGTTGCCGAAGCACGCGACGCGTTCGTTGGCGTTTCCGAGGCTTCGCTGCTCGCGCCTTACGCGCAGCTCGGCGCCGGTCGCATGGAGCTGCTCCTCGGCTCCGCCGAGCGCGCGCTCGTGCACGTCGGCAAAGCGGGTGAGGCGCTGCCGGCGGCTGCGGGACGCCGCCGCTTGCTGGCCGACGCGGCATTGAAGTCGGGCGCCCGCGAGATCGCGCTGCGTGAATACCGCGCGCTCTTGGCCGGCGCCCAGGGTGAACGCGAGCGCGCTGGCTACGCGCTGCTCTTGCTGAACGCGCTCGACGGCCCTCCGAGCATGCCGCATTCGACGGCCGAGCTGGGCGAAGCGCTGCGGCTCACCCGGCTCTTGTTACAAGCCGGAGAAGACGATCCGGGCCTGCTCAAGCAAGCGCAGGCCCATGAAAAACATTGGCTTTCACTGACGCCCGAAGGCGAGCGCCAAGCGCTGTCGCTGCCCAGCACCAACGAACGGCTCGAGCGTTTGCGCAGCCTGGTCGAGACGCGCCGCTTCGAGCCCGCGCAGGCGCTGCTGGCCACGTTGCCAGCGTTCGACCCGGCCGCGAGCGAACCCGAAGCCTGTGAGATTGAAGTCTTGCGCGGCAAGGTTGCCGCCAGCAGCAAGCGCTCGAGCGACGCCGAAAAGGCCTACCTGCAGGTGGCGCACGCTCATTGCGCGGAAGAGCAACGCGCGCGCGCCCTGTACGCGGCTGGCAAAGCGGCAGCCAGCGGCGGGCGTCACGCCGTCGCGGTCAAGCTGTTCGCCGAGCTGGAGCGCACCTTTCCGACGCAGAGCGTGGCCGACGACGCAAGGCTTTACGGCGCCCTCAGCTCGCTCGAGCTGGGCGATGAAGCGCATTTCACCGACGCGCTCGCCAGCATGCCCGACGACTACCCGGAGGGTGACATGCTGGCCGAAGGCTGCTTTCGGCTCGCGCTCCGCCGGATGGAGAAGCGCGATTTTCAAAGCGCCGAGCGGCCGCTGGCGCGCGCCGTCGAGCGCTTGCCGGCCGTCGAGAGCGGCCGTGGCGGCGACTTCGCCGGGCGCGAGCGCTACTTCTTGGCGCGCGTGCAGGTGGAGACGGGTGAGCTCGAACGCGGGCTGGCCGGCTACGAGAAGCTGATCGCCGAGTTGCCGCTCGGCTACTACGTGCGCGCGGCCTACACGGCGCTCTACAAGGCGGACGCCGAGCGCGCTCGCCGAGCGCTAGAGCAAACGACGGAAGCGGCTGCGGCGGCTCCGCCCAGCATTCGCCGCCCCCCGGCGCAGCCTGAGCTGGGTTTTCGGCGCGCTTTGGAGCTGGCTTCGGTGGGCGAGCTGGATTGGGTGCGGGCGGAGCTTTCGGCTTTGTCGGCAGAGTCTGCGGCGCCCGAGCTGCTGTTCAACGCCGCGACGCTGTATGCACGCGCGGGCGCCTTCAAGCTGTCGAGCGACGCCGCCCGCTCGGTGCTGGGCAAGATGCCGCCGCGCTTTCCAGCCGGCGCCTGGCTCGACGCCTGGAAGCTGGCGTACCCGCGACCCTACGCGGAGTTGGTCAGCGAGCAAGCCAAGAAGAACGCTCTGGCTCCGTCGCTCATCTACGCCGTCATGCGCGAAGAGTCGGCGTTCGATCCCGACGCCGAAAGCCCCGCCGACGCCTACGGTTTGATGCAGCTGATCTTGCCGACCGCGCGCATGGCCGGCAAGGCCCTCGGCCTGCCGCACGATCGCATCTCGCTCAAGCGGCCGAGCGTGAACATTCCGCTCGGCGCGCGCGTGCTCGGTAAGTACACGGGGCAGTTTCCGCAAGATCCGTTGCTAGGCGTGGCCGCTTACAACGCGGGGCCCGGCGCCGCTCAGCGCTGGCGTAAGGATCGCCCCGGCGTCAGCTTCGATCTTTGGGTCGAGCTGATTCCGTACGTGGAGACGCGCAGGTACATCAAGCGCGTGCTCGGCAGCGCGGCGGTTTACGCCATCGTCTACGAAGAAGGCGAACAGGGCGCAGCGCTGGCCCTGCCGCAAGCCGTCAGCGGTTGAGCGCGAGGCCGTAGCGGGGGAGGCGCTCAGCGCTTGTTGCGGGCCCGGCCCAGCCGCGGTACGAGCGGGTCATGGCCGTACCGTCGAACATGCGTGAGCTGGGAACGCCCATGCCCAGCTTCAATTTGCCCGACACCGTCTCGGGCAAGCTCGTCGCTTCCAGCACGCTCGCTGGTCGGCCCGCGGTCGTGATGTTCATCTGCAACCACTGCCCGTACGTGAAGCACATTCGCGTCGCGCTCGCTGCGTTCGGTCGCTACTGCCAAGAGCACGGCGTCGGTATGGTCGCCATCAGCTCGAACGACGTGGTGCAGTATCCGGATGACGGTCCCGAAGCGATGGCGCTCGAGGCCAAGGAGTCGGGCTACGTGTTCCCGTACCTGTTCGACGAGTCGCAAGAGGTGGCGCGCGCGTTCGACGCAGCGTGCACACCCGACCTGTACATTTACGATTCCCGCGGACTACTCGCGTACCGCGGCCAGTTCGACGAGAGCCGCCCCAAGAACACGTTGCCCGTCACCGGCGCAGACGCGCGCGCCGCGGTCGACGCGCTGCTGGCTGGGAAGGCGCCGTCAGCGCAGCAAACCCCGAGTATTGGCTGCAATATCAAATGGAAGAGCGCTTAGTCATCCCAAGGCCACGGCTAGGCTACGGCTGATTCGTAAATTTTTGTTGGCGGGAGAAAGTTGGGGGATATCGCGCATGACGCTCATGTGGGTACACGTGCGCGTCAGATTGTCGGACTGCGTTTTGAGAAGGATCGGCTACCTTAGGTCTGTAGCGGACACGGAGACCTGGGCTCGACTCGGTGAGGTGCGCGCATGGCTCGATCACTCAAGCGTAGAATTTTCGCAGGTTTTGGCGTGGGGTTTGGCCTCGTGCTCTCTGCCCTCGGCGGCGCTAGCTGCGGTGGTGCAGAAGAGAGCTTGGTGGCCCCCTGCAAATCCGAGCTGACGTGCGGTCAGCCTTGCGACAACGTCGGCATGATGTGCGGTTCGGGCCAGCATTGCGGCTCGGACTCCACGTGCACTGCCGAGTGCATCCCGGGCGACAAACGCTGCGGTGACGGTAAGACCTGCAACGGCGTCGGTCGCTGTGTCGCTTCCAACGGTCCCGACATCAACATCGGCGGCTCGAGCTCGGGCAGCGGCGGTGGCAATGGCGTTTGCGCTTCGACCGACGTTGATCTCGGTCATCAGTTGCCCACGGTGCTGCTGCTCGTCGATCAGTCGGGCAGCATGAACGCCGATTTCGGCACCAGCGATCGCTGGCAGACGTTGCGCACCGCTTTGATGGAGCCCGGCATGGGCATCGTCGACACGCTCCAGGGGCAGGTACGCTTTGGTCTGACGCTGTACAGCGGCCTGAACGGCGCCGCGCCCTGTCCCGCGCTCACGAACGTCGCGCCGGCGCTGAACAACTTTGGTGCCATCGATACGGCATACCCGGTGCCCACCAGCGCCATCATCGACGACACGCCGACCGGTGAGAGCATCACGGCGGCGGCCGCCATTCTGCAGGCCGTCACCGAACCCGGCCCCAAGGTCATCGTGCTCGCCACAGACGGTGAGCCAGACTCCTGTGCGACTCCGGATCCGCAGACGCCCGAGGCCAAGGAGCTGGCGGTCAAGGCGGCTCAAGACGCGTTCGCGACGGGCATCTTCACCTACTACATCAGCGTCGGTAACGAGGTCTCCGATGCCCACGCCACCGAGATGGCCAACGTCGGCCAGGGTTACCCGCGCGGCGACACGATGCAGCGCTTCTACCGCGCTAACGACCAAGCCGCGCTGGGCTCTGCCTTCGCGGAGATCGTCAACGGCGTCCGCACCTGCTCGTTCCAGTTGAATGGCACCGTCAAAGACGGCGGCGAGACCCAAGGCACCGTGATGGTGGACGGCAAAGTCATCCCGCTCGACAGCGCCAACGGCTGGCGCCTGAGCTCGCCCACGACGGTCGAGTTGATGGGCAACACCTGCGACCTGGTCAAAGACAAGAACGACCACAAGGTCACGGCGGAGTTTCCGTGTGACACGATCGTCCCTTTCAAGCCTCCGGCTTGAAAGGGAGCGCTCGGTTTGGTTTTCCTCCGTGGCTTGCGCCCGGGGCGTCTCGCGACCCTGCTGACCTGAAGGGAGATCGGCGCTCGGCCTCGCCGAGTTTTGTTCACTCCGGTCTTCTTGGGCTGATCGCGATCTGATCGTGCCAAGGTATGGGTGAGGGCGATCCAGCTCGCGCTTTGCGCTCGCGCGCTTTGTAAAGGTGATTGGAGGCTCGAGAGAAAGCGAGAGGACGCAGATGGCCGAAGTGGTAATCTTGGGGCGTGTTGACTTTGGGGACATGGTTGCGGCCGCTGGTGCTTGGGGCGAGCGGCGTTGCGCTCGTGATGGTGGCTTGCGGGGACAGTGGCCGCAGTACCGGGCACCCCGTCGCCGGCGCTAGCGGCGACGCGCACTCCGGCGCGTCGGGCGTGGCGGCCTCGAGCAGCGGGGGCACGAAGACGGGCGGCGCGGGCACGCCTGGCGGTGGCTCGAGCTCAGCTGGCGCCAGCGATAACGCCGGTTCTGCCAACGCTGGCAGCAACGCGGGCGGTGCTCTCGCGCAGGGCGGCAGTGAAGCGTTGGGTGGACAAGGTAACGCTGGCGACTCGAGCGGCGGGGCAGCCGATCTGGGCCAAAAGTGTGAACCCGGTACCACCTACAGCACGCCTTACGGCACCATTGCGAGCAATTGCTACTCCTGGGGAGACACGCATGCAGGGATTCCCAATCTGCGCCCCACCAGCCTACGCGATTTGAAACTGCCGCAGGCAACGACGCCCGGTACACCTTACGCGCTTTCGCTCGGCATGGGCTACGGCTCGACCGACGCGACCATCGAGCTGTGGGGCAGCGACGGCTCGTGCGGCAACTCGAACGAGCTGGTCTGGTGGGGGCCGATGCGGAGCGGCGAGATTTGCGCGGAGTTCACGCCCACGCAGGCGCACTCTCACCTGCTCATGGTGTGGCGGCCGGCTTGGAAGAGCCTAGGCGCACAGCACGACACGGTCACGCTGTGCCCAGCCGGCAGTTGCGGTGATCACAACGACGGCAAAGGTCTCGGCGCTGGCGAGCCGCTCAATGCGCCGCGCGGAGCCATTCAGGTCAACGCCGGCATCAAAGCTGGGCCGCTACAATTCAGTCCCAAAGTCGGCTACGGCTACATGGAGCTGCGCGGCCAGGAGTCGGTAGCGATGGGCGGCCCGCCTGCCGCCGTGAAAAGTGGCTATTTCCGCTTCCACCAATCCGAAGGCTACGACGACGCCTGGTACTGCCCAGGTGCGGGCTCGAAGCTGGCTTGGGTCGGAGACAAGCGCGTGCACCTCGACCTCTCGGCCATCACGCGCGTTGCCAACTGTAAGACGGCTAGTGGCGGGACCGGCACCGCAACGCTGACCCTTCCAACGGTCACCGGTGCGGCGCCCATCGTCAGCAACATGCCCGAGTTTGCGGACTCAGGTGGCAAGGTGTGGAGCAACGGTTGCTTCGAGAGCGCCACCAAAGCGCCGTGCACCCTCGAGTACACCTTCACGGACGGGCGAGAGCTGCGCCTACACGCCTTTCAGGCCGACGCGCAGCGCGCGCAGGGCACCAGCAAGATCCACGACTTTACCGACACGGCGCTGATCGTGATGCCCTTGGGCTACGGACCGGCTCAGGTTGCGTGCGCCGGACAGGGCACCGCCACTTTCGCCGCAGACGGTTCACTCACCATCTCGCTGTCGCAGATCACGCCGCTCGGCAGTTGCCCCGGCCAAGCCATCGCCGACAGCGCGTTCTCGACGGATATTCAGTTTCTGTGAGGCGCCCGCTCTGCGGTGTGCGCTCGAGTTGAAAGGAAAGACGCCTTCCCGCGAACTCGCTTGGCTAGGTTGTGAACGGCTCACTTGCTTCGGAGTCCGTTGCTGACTGACTTGCGCCTGCGTGGGAGAGCGCCTTAGCTCGGAGAACCGATGAGCAAGGACGCAGAGAAAAGAAGCCTCGACAGCGGCGAGTTCCTGTTCCGCTTCAGGAACACCAAAGCGCTCCTGGACAATTCTCAAAGTGGCGGGTTCGAGGAACTCGAAAAACAGTCGATCTACTTTGCGCAGCCGGAGGCGCTCAATGATCCCGTAGAGGGCCTCAGCGACGCGTTTTGGGACGGGGACAAGGTGCTTTGGGAGAATCTGTTCCGGCACTACGCCCTGTCGCTTGTCCGGTATGCGAGCGAGTGGCTCCTGGTGACGGGCGAGGAGATTGAGCGTGCGAAGGTGGGTGCCTTGCGCACTGAAATGGACCTTCCGTCCGACACGCTTCGCAACATTTACCGCGAGTTCAACTCGGATTTTTCCGCCGCGATCGAGAGCGAGCAACTGGCTATTGTGCTGGGCCG
>DATAKF010000401.1:0-40206 GCA_036261775.1 Polyangiaceae bacterium
CAAGGACACGAGCCGGAACACCTTCCTGCTCGCGCTCGTGACGCTCGGTGAGGGCTGGCACAACAACCACCACTACTACCAGCGCGCCACCAACCAGGGCTTCTTCTGGTGGGAGATCGACGTCACGTTTTACGTGCTGAAGGCGCTGTCGTTCGTCGGCCTGGTGTGGGACCTGCACACGCCGCCCCCGCACGTTCGGGACGCGAACCGCGTAGCCGACGCGCAGCCCAGCTCCGAACCGGCCGCTTCGCCAGTGCTGGCACCCGCGCCGCTCGCCTCGGTCACGCTCAGCACTCGCCCTTGATTGCCAATTTCTAGCGCAGCGGCAGCGCACGGGCGCTTTGCGCCCAAAGACTGCGTAGGCCGGGTGTTGTAAGGAGCACCCATGCTTCGCACCCTCGCCGGCCTCGGCCTCCTGCTCCTGTCGACTGCCTGTGGCGCTGGCGGCGCCGCTGGTCCTGCCAAAGCGCCTGAAGTGTCCCCCGACCAGGGGCCGCCAGGTATGACGCCGGTGGTCGAGCCGGCGCCGCAAGGTTTGGGTGAAGCGCCGACCGGGGTTCCGCCAGCCCCGGCCGAGTGCGCGGCCTTCAGCGGAGCTGCGCCGACGACCTGCGCCACCGGAGATTTCAAGGAGCTGCTCGCCACCGCGCTGACGGCCGCGCCCGCCGAGCGCGACTCGCTCTTGCGTTGCTTGGAGCCGCACGCCGAAGCTCCGAGCGGCCTCGTGCGCGCGCTGCGCGCCGATCTGGCGCCGCGCGCTTGTGGCGACGCGATCGTCGACAGCGAGACGAAGCGCACCGGCCAACCGCGCGATCTCGCCGACGCTTTGGTCGCGCTCGGCGTTGGCGCGCGCCTGAACCGCAGCGTGAGACAGGCTCCCCTGCCCTCGCCGCCGTTCACCAAGGCGGAGTTCTTGAAGCACTTCAAGGAAGTGCTCAGTCCCTGGATCGTGGAGCAGGCTCACGCCGTCGACACGCTCTCGAAGGTGGGGCCGCGGTTGAGCAGCTACGGCAAGGCCGTCGTGGCGCTGGAAGCGGGACTCGCCGATCTGCGCTTCGTGGCTATCGCGCGCGCCATTCATCTGCCGCAAGAAATGCAGAACGATCCGGAGATTCGCGAGACGTATTTGGTCGCGCTCGAACAAGCGCTCGAGCCGCGCGTGGTGCGTGGACGCGACGCGGCGCTCGTCGGCTTGGGCGAGCTGTCGCGCCAAGGCATCACGCGCGACGCGCGCCTGCTCGAAGCACGCCAACTGCTCTCGGCTCTTTACGCGGGGCGGCGTATCGACGCGCTGGACGGGCTCTTGCTTCCCCCCTTGCCAGCGGCCACGCAGACCTCGACGGCCCTCAAATTGGCCGCAAACCTCCCGGCCTATTACGCTCTCAGGCTAGAGCCGACGCCCGCCATCGATGACGCGGCGCTGCTGCGCGCGCGGCTCGAGCAAGGCGTACCGCCCGCGCTCTGGCTCACCACTCTGCCCGCCACGGCGTCCCCGGAGCTCAAAGCGTTGGCGCAGCGCGCGCTCTTTCAACTGGGCCAGCTGTACTTTTGGGCCGAGCCGTTCGCGCGTGCGTCTGCTATCGAGACGCCAGCGTCCGACTCGAACGCCACGCTCGTGGGCGGGTTGGCCAAGGTGTTGACGCGGGGTCCGCGCAACGCCGCGGCGCTCATGCTTGGCCCCACCACGTTGCCGCCCGAGCTGCGTGACACCAAAGCGCTCGACGCTCTGACGAAAGAGAAGGGCCCCGTGGCCGGGCTCGCGGAGTTCGACGCCGCGTACCTGCGGGGCCTTGCGCCGCCGGCCAACGATCCAGAATTCTGGAAGGAGCAACGCGCCCGTTTCGAGCGCGCGCGGAAGGCCCTGGTCGACAAGTCCGCCCAGGCTCGCGCCACCGAATTAGCCAAGGCTGCGGCGGACACCGAGAAAGAGCTGCGTAAGCAGCCCAAACCCTGAGCCTATGCGGCTCCGACCGCTGCGCGCGCCATTGCGGCGCATCGGCCAAGCAGCATCTGAAATCGCCCGGACGTCTTCGATTGGGGTTGCATTCCCTCCGAAAAAGGCTAGGTTCCGCCTCGCTTTGGTCGGCCTAATCGCTTTCACAAGGCGGTTCGGGGCGTAGCGCAGCCTGGTTAGCGCACTTGACTGGGGGTCAAGGGGTCGGCGGTTCGAATCCGCCCGCCCCGACCACTTTTTCTCTGACGATCCTCCCGGTGTTACGAACCGGTGTGACGCCCGAGAGCCAGGCGAGCGCGCCAGGACCAAGAGCCAGCGAGCGTGGCACTTTCCGACGCCTTGACACTCCGGATTGGCCGCTCCACGCGTGGTGGATGCGAACACTCGGTCTTGCTTTGGTGACTCGTGGTCTGGCGCTTTCGGTTGGCCTGTTCGGCGTCGCTGGCTGCACGCCACAAACGGTGGTGAACACCTCCGCGCCTGCCGCGAATGCCCCCGCGCGCGGCATCAGCGTGAACGGCGTCGGCAAGGCGAACGGCAAGCCGAACGTGGCGCGCAGCACCATCGGCGTCGAGGCCCGCGCCGGCACGGCCGAGGAGGCAATGGCCGAGGTGAATCAGCGCATGGCGCAGGTCATTGCCGCGGTGAAGCAGGCGGGCGTCGCCGCCGCCGACGTGCGAACGTCCACGCTGTCGCTCAACTTCGAACGCAACTACGAGTCGCCGCGCCCGGAGTTTGCGCCCGCTGCTACCCCTGTCGCGACGCCGCCGGGCGCGCCCGCTGCGGCTGCTGCAGGCAAAAGCAAATCGGCAGGCGTTGCAGTACCCAAAGCCGAGGCAGCGCCGACCGCGCCGCTCGTCAAGCTGCCGCAAGGCTTCTACACCGCGACCAACAGCGTCGAAGTGACGATTCGCAACCTGGACGCGGCCGGCAAGGTGCTCAGCGCCGCAACGGGCGCCGGCGCGAACCAGCTGTACGGTGTGCGCTTCGAGATCGAAGATCCGTCGGCGCTTCAAGCAGATGCTCGCAAGAAGGCGGTCGAGGACGCGCGGGCGCGAGCCGAAAAGTTGGCGCAGCTCGCGGGCGTGAAGCTTGGTCCGGCGGTATCGATCACGGAGCTGGACGGCGGAGGCGGCCCGGTGCCGATGTTCGCCATGGCAAAAATGGACTCGTCGACGCCCGTCGAACGCGGTGAGCTGACAGTCACCAGCACCGTGCAGATCGTGTTCGCCTTGCCCGAGTAACGCCACAAACGGCATTAATATCGGCCTCTTAGCCGATACGCGACCGCCGCCTCAACCTGGCCGGCTCTAGGCCGTTAGTAGGGGCGGAGTGAAAGCGCCCGGCAAGCCCGCCAACGAAGCTCAGCGGCTCGAGGTCCTGCAGCGGTACGCCATTCTGGACACCGCCCCGGACGCCAGCTTCGACGCCCTGACGGCCTTGGCCGCCTTCATCGCCGACGCGCCAATCGCTCTCGTCTCGCTCGTAGACAGCGAGCGCCAGTGGTTCAAGTCACGCGTCGGCATCGAGGCGACGGAGACATCGCGCGACGATTCGCTGTGCGGTCACGTCGTGGCCAACGGTGAACCGCTGATCGTGCGCGACACCATCGAGGATCGACGCTTCGCCGACAATCCCTCGGTCGTCGGCGCTCCGAAGGTGCGCTTCTACACGGGCTATCCGCTCTTGGCGGAGGAGGACGTCGTCCTCGGCACGCTGTGCGTGGCCGACACGAAGCCGCGCGAGCTGAACGAGATCCAGCACCGCAAGCTGGCGATGTTGGCGAAGCTGGCAGTGCTACAGCTCGACTACCACCGTGACCGGCTGGAGCTGAAGAAGCTCGTCGAGGCGACCGAACGCGCGAACCAGGCGAAGTCCGAGTTCTTGGCCAACATGAGCCATGAAATTCGTACCCCCATGGCGGCGATCATCGGCATGGGCGAGCTCCTCCTCGAAACGCCACTATCGGAGAAGCAACAACGCTACGCACAAAACATCCGCTCGGCGAGCGTGCACCTGCTCAGTCTCGTCGACGGCATCCTTGACGTGGCGAAGGTCGAGTCCGGCAAGCTGGAGCTCGAGCGCGCCCCGTTCAACCTGCAAAGCGTGGTGCGGAGCGTAGAGAGCCTGATGCTCAGCCGCTCCAACGAGACCGGCGTGGCGTTGGTGTGCCACGTCGCGGCGGCGGCGCGCCACACGGTGCTTGGGGACGCCGCGCGTCTGCGACAGATCCTGATCAACTTGGTCGGTAACGCTTTCAAGTTCACCAAGGAGGGGCACATCTCCGTCCGCGTCGTGCACCTCTCGGGCGACGACTTTCAGGTCGAGGTCGCCGACACGGGCGTTGGTATCGGTCAGGATCGTCTCAACGCCATCTTCGACAGCTTCACCCAGGGGGACAACTCGACGACGCGCCGCTACGGAGGCACCGGGCTCGGCCTGACGATTTCGAAGGGCTTGGTGGAGCTGATGGGCGGGCGCATTTGGGTCGAGAGCGCGCCGAATCAGGGCTCGACGTTTCGCTTCACGGTGCGACTCCCCGCAGCCCCCGAGCAAGCCCCCAAGTCGGCGCGCCGCCTCGAGCCAGAGGAAGCCGCGCCTGTGTCTCTCGGCAGCCGGAGGGCGAACGCCGCAGGCAACGGCGCGTTGTGCTTGCTGCCGGGCGACGAGCTGTCCGGCTCCGACGTGCGCATCCTGGTGGTCGAAGACGTCACCGTCAATCGCGAGCTCGTCGCCGCTCTGCTCGAGGACTTTCCATGGCAACTCGAGTTTGCCACGGACGGCGCCGAAGCCGTGCGCCTGGCTACGACCAGGGGCTACAACCTGGTGTTGATGGATGTCCAGATGCCGGGCATGGACGGCTACGAAGCGACCGCGCGCATCCGGGCGGCAGACGCGGCAAGCGGCCGGCCACGCGTGCCGATCGTGGCGTTCACCGCCCACGCCATGGCGGGGGCCGCGGCGCGCAGCCTCGAAGCGGGCTGCGACGGGCACTTGATCAAGCCCATCACCCGGGCGGCGCTGATCAACGCTATCTTCGAGCACGTGCACGGCCGCGCGATGAGCGTGCCGCCGCTCACCGCCCCCGCTGCCACAGCGGAGGTCAGCCAGCCAGCCGCGGAGGTGGCGGCCGGCGTGAAGGCCTTGATTCCGCGGTTCTTGGAGGCCTGCGGCAAACGGCTCGACGCAGTGGTGGAGGCCGCCACGCGCGGAGACTTCCCGCTTGTTCATAGCCACGCGCATGCCCTTCGCGGCAGCGGCGGGGCCTTTGGCTTCGACGCGATCAGTGAGCTTGGCAGCAGCCTCGAGCTGGCAGCCTCCAATGCAGACGCGACGGCCGTACGCGCCGAAGTCGCGCAGCTGCGGCGTGTCCTGGACGACGCGCGGAGCGGGAGCACCCTACCTTGACAGTCGTGCTGATCGCCGAAGACGACCCGCTGCTGCGAGAGCTTTTGGACGCGTCATTGCGGCCCCATTTCCCGGGCCTTCAGCTGGTCGCGAACGGGCTGCAGGCCATCGCGTACCTGCAAGAGAATCACGTGGACGTGATGGTCACGGACTGGATGATGCCGGAGATGGACGGCATCGAGGTCATCCGTCGCGTACGCGCCGAGTCAGCCGAGCCACCCTTCATCATCATGAACACCGTGCTCGGGTCGAACGAAGCCCGGAGCCACGCGCTGCGCTCCGGCGCCGACGACTTCCTGGCCAAACCAGCTCGCCCGGCAGAGCTGCGCGCCGCCATCGAGCTAGGGGCTCAGCGGCGTGACTCCAGCCGTCGCCTGCCGAAGGGCAAGCCCGTCTTCTTCCCGACTCGGCCCAAGCGTGGCCACGACGCCCGCCCCTCGCACGCCGTCGTGGCGATCGCCGCCAGCACCGGTGGGCCGGGCGCGCTGCAGGAGCTGTTCGCCGAGAGAACGCTGCCTCGAGGGTGCGTCTACGTCGTCACGCTGCACGGCCCGGAGTGGCTGCACCAATCGGTGGTCAAGAGCTTGCAGCGAGTCTCGTCTCTCAAGTTTGCCCTGGCGGTAGACGGCGCCACGGCCAAGCCCGGCACCGTCTACTTCGCCTGCCACGACCGACACTTGGCCATCGACGGTAATTGCCGCCTAGCTTTCGAGGATTCACCGCGCGAACACTTCCTGCGCCCCGCCGCGGACCCCATGTTTCGCAGCGTCGCCCGCTCGTTCGGTCGTCACGCCCTCGCGGTCGTCCTCACCGGCATGGGTCACGACGGAGCGGCCGGAGCCGCCGAAATCGCCGAGGCGGGCGGCGTCGTCTTGGCGCAAGACCCGCGGAGCGCCGTGATCGGCAGCATGCCGAGCGCCGTGATCGACTCGGGGCTCGCGTCTGAAATCTTTCCGCTACGCACCATCGGCAAGGGCGTGGCGCGCCGAGCCGAGCAGTTGATCGCGACGCTCGCCGAGGGTCCGCGGCTGCGTTCGGGCAGCTAAGCCGGAGGCTTCGGCACCGGCATGGCGCCGTGAGCCGGCGTGCCGCCCGGGGCGCCCCCGCTTTTGACGGCCAGGCGCGCTAGATGCGCGGCCAAGCGCCGGTACAGCTCCGCGGCGAAGCGCGGCTCGCTGCAGATCTCGGCGAAGTCGTCCGCGCGCACGCGCAGCAGGCGCGACGTCTGCTCCGCGGCAGGTGGCCCGGCTTGGCCCCACACCCCTACGAGTGACTCCGGATACAAGAGCGCGCCCGGACCAACGCTGCGTCCGTCGGGATGCTTTACCAGGCCTTCGAGCACGATGTACGCGACCAGGTCGTTGGCGATGGCGCGCGGCACGCTGGCGCCTTGCCCGAGCTCGATCTCGACCGCGGCTGACAACGCGGTCAGCGCGAGCGGCAGCGGCAGGTCTACGAGCAGCGGGCTTTGCCGGGCGCTTTCGAGATCGGCCGGGGAGAGACCGCGATCGCGATCGGGGCGCTTGACGAAGCGATCGGCGATTTCGATCACGACGGCGGTGGCGTTGTCGCGCCCGCCCTCACCTGCGCGCTGAATCAGCGCCCGCGCCGTGGCGTCCGGCGCGCCCGTGCGGATGAGCTCGGAGATCTCTTGCTCGCCTTCGAGCTGACCGTGCACGCCGTCGGTGCACAGTAGCAAGCGGTCGCGCGGGCTCAAATCGACGAACAGCGTGTCGACCTGCACGGCGTCGGACAAGCCGAGCGCGTTGGTGATGCCGGAGCTGGGCGCGCCTTCGCTGGGAGTGAGACCCAAGCCATCTGGTACCCGCGACTGCCGCGACGACAGCGTGTGATCGTGAGTCAGCTGCAGCACCGCGCGAGAACGCGCCAGATAGACGCGACCGTCACCTGCGTGAGCGATGAAGGCGTGGTCGCGCGCGAGCCACACCACGTCCAGCGTGGTGCCCATGCCGGAGTGCTCCGGATTCTCGAGCGCTTCGCGGCGAATGCGCGCGTTGGCTTGCTCGACCGCGCGCCGCAGGAACGCCAGCACCTTGCGGCGTGAGTCGAGCCCCGCGTTGGCGACGTAGCGTTCGACCGCGCGGATGGCGCTCTGGCTGCCGAGCGCCGACAGCACTTCTTCGATGGCGACGCGAGCCGCGACCTCACCCGCCCGATGCCCGCCCATGCCGTCGGCCACGGCAAAGACCGCAAACTCGGGGGCGATGGAGTAGGCGTCCTCGTTGCCCTGGCGCTTCGACCCAGTATCGGTCGCGACGCCAAACTCGGCGCGAAAGTCGAAGCGCGGCAGGATCGACGGCACTAATGTCAGCTTACACCGGCCTTCGTTGCTGCGGACGTGCTTTCGAGCTAGTCCGCGCCAGAAGCCGTGCGCGTTTTAGCCATCGAAACCTCCACCACGCTAGCGAGCGTCGCGCTGGTCGAAGCCGGTAAAATCGTGCTCGAGCGTGCGCACGTGCGCCCCAAGCAGAGCGCCGAGCGGCTCTTGCCGCTGATCGCCGAGCTCTTGAGCGAGGCCGGCTGGGAGCGCGGCTCGCTCTCGCGGATCGGGGTTTCGGTGGGTCCGGGCTCGTTCACGGGCCTGCGAGTCGGCATCGCTTGCGCTCAGGGCCTTTCGCTGGGGCTCGGCATCCCGCTGGTCGGCGTCTCCTCGCTGTGCGCCCTGGCCCGAGCGGTGCCGGACGACCTGCCTGGCGTGCGCTGCACGATCTTGGATGCCCGGCGGGCCGAGGTGTTCGCGGCGGCCTACGCAGCCGGCCCGCGGGCTGCCGAAGCCGTCGCGCCGGCCGCGCTTCCCTGCGCGACCGCTCGGACTACCCTAGAGGCCACCCTAGGCGCCGGCGCTACGGTCGTCTGGGTGGGCAGCGGCGTCGGGCTGCTCGGAGTCGCGCCCAGCATCTGTACCCCTGCGACCCAAGAGCCGTCAGCCGGCGCGGTTGGGCTGCTGGCCGAAGTGCTGGACCCCGCCGAGAGCCCGGCGCTGCCCGTGTACATCCGCGACGCCGGAGCGACACTTCCCAATCTCGGCGCCCCTGCCCAGCACTGAATGATATAGATGGCGACGTGACGGAGAACGGTCCCGGCAACGAGGCCCAAGCGCGGCTGCTTTCGCGCTACGGGCGTCGCTTCAGCGCGGGCACAGTGTTGTTCCGGGACGGCGAGCCAGCAACGGAAGCCTTCTTGCTTCAGGACGGCCGCGTCCGTTTGCTCAAGCAAGCCGGTCGCATGGAGCGCAGCCTGCGCGTGGTGAGGCCGGGCGACTTATTCGGTGAATCCGCCCTGCTGCGCGGCGCCGCCCGCAGCTCGACCGCGGTCGCGCTCGACGAGGTCGTCACCTTGGCCTTCGATCACGCCACCTTCGAGCAGGTGCTCGCTACCAGCCCGGAGGTCGCGGGCCGCGTGCTGAATCAGCTGATTCGCCGCATGCGTGACGCCGAAGACCAGATTGAGATCCTCATGCTGCGCGACGGCCAATCCAAGGTCGTCGTTGCCTTGATGAAGTTCGCCCAGCAAGAGCAGCTCGCCGGCGCCGATCCGTCCGGTCAGATCTCGCTGACCCTTTCGCCGCTCGAGCTCTCGGCGCAGGTCGGGCTCGACGTCGATACCGTGAAACGTATCGTGGCACAGCTGCGCGAAACCGGGCACATTCGCATTCAAGACGAGCGCGTAGAGGTACCGAACCTCGACAGCCTGCGCGATCTTTACAGCCTGCTCGGCATCAAGGACCAGCTCCGAGGCCAAGCCCAAGCTGCCAGTCGAGCCCGGCCACGATGAGCACACCCCGCCGGTTTTGGCTGATTTTATCAGGAATTTTGGCGCTTTCGGCCTGCGGCGCCGCGACTGGCGGAGAGGGCGCGAGCGACCCCGATCGTGTGAGTGAGAGCGAGTACGACGTCGCCCGCGACTTGTGGCTGCGCCGAGGCTCGCCGCGCCAGGCGCTCGACCACGCCCTCAAAGCGGTGGAGCTGAACGAGGACAACGCCGACGCCGCGCACTTGGTTGCGCTGATTTACATGGATTTCTGCAGCCGAAACACGGACGAGTGCCGGCTGACCGAAGCCGAGAAGCACGCTCGCCTGGCGTTGAAGGCGAAGAGTGACTACCGCGAAGCCACCAACACGTTGGGGGTGATCCTCATTCACCAAAAGCGGTACGCCGAAGCCATCCAGGTGCTCAAGCCGCTGACGGAGGACATCCTCTACGAGACCCCTGAAAATGCCTGGGGAAACCTGGGTTGGGCCCAGCTCGAGTCGGGCGCCACCGATGCAGCGGTGGAGTCGCTTCGCCGCAGCATCGCGGCTCAGCCCCTGTTTTGTGTTGGTCTTTACCGCCTCGGGTTGGCCTACGAGCGGCGGCGCGAGGACACGCTCGCCGCCGAAACACTTACGCGGGCACTGGAAACGCAAGCGCCCGGCTGTAACAGCCTGCAGGACGGCTTCGCGGCGCGCGCGCGCGTCGAGCTGCGCATGGGCAATCAGGACGCTGCAAAGAACGACCTCCAGCGCTGCGTCGAGCTGTCGGGAAAGACGATCGCTGGGAAAGAATGCAGCTCCATGCTGCAAAAGTTCAAGTAGTCTCGGCGTCCCCCGATGCCCACCGTTGGCCAGTACCTCCGCGAGCTGCGCGAACAGCGCAAAATGAGCGTGGAGGAGGTGTCCCGGGTGACACGCATGCCCATGGCCAGCGTCGAGCGCATCGAGACGGACCGCTTCGACGAGCTGCCCGGTGAAGTGTTCGTGCGCGGCTTCTTGAAGTCGTACGCGCGCTCGCTCGGCGTGCCGGCAGACGACGTGCTCGCGCGCTACACGGCATCGCGCCGCGTGGCTTGGGTGACGCCGCTGCCCATCTCGGCGCCCAGCAAGCCGGCGCGTGGTCGCAGGCTCGGCGTCGCCGTCGCGTTCGTGCTGCTGCTCATCTTGTTCACGTTAGCGCTCAGCATCGTGCTCAAGCCGCGCGGTGACGACATGCCGCAAGAGCTGTCGCGCGGCGTCGCTCAGCCGCTCGGCGCCGTCTCGCGCCTCGGCTGAACGTGGCGGCGCGCAAAGCCTCCGCGCGCATCACCACGGAAGCGCTGCTGCTCCGCCGCGTGGAGTACGGCGAGGCTGATCTGGTGCTCACGCTGCTCACGCAGAAGCTGGGCAAGGTCAGCGCGCTGGCCCGCAGCGCGCGCAAGAGCATGAAGCGCTTCGGCGGCTCCATCGAGCCCATGCACACGCTGATGCTCGATCTCGACGAGCGCCCCGGCGCCGAGCTGTTCACGCTGGTGGAAGCCAAGCTGCTGGTGCCGCGCCCCAAGATCTTGAGCAGCTTGGCGGCCATGGAAGCGGCCGGAAAAGCGCTGTCTTGGGCGCGCCGAGCAGCACCGCCCCGCACGCCCGAAGAAGCCCCGTACGCGGTGCTCTCCACCTTGCTCGATCGCCTCGCCCAGGAGCCAACGGCGGAGTCCAGCGCGCTCGCCCTGGCCGAAGCCGGTCTGCGCCTGCTCTCGGCGTTCGGCTGGGGCATCGACTTCGAGCGCTGCGTGCGCTGCGGACGTCAGGCGCTGCCGTCACAGTCGGCCAGCGTGGACGCGGTCCGAGGCGGCCTGATCTGCCGAAGCTGCGGCGGCGCGCGCTTGCGCATCTCGTCCGGCGCGCGTGAGCGCATGGCACGGGCGGCGACTGGCGAGACCGGTGTCTTGAACGCCGACGAGGCGCCTACCGCGCTCTCGATCGTCGAAGCCGCGCTGGGCGCCCACGCCGGCATCGAGTAGAAGGGCACGGCTTGACGAACCTGGCGAAGACGACCGCCCACGAGAGTCCACGGGCCGAGCAGCGACAGATCACGAGACGCGCTGGCGTGGTGGCCGCGGGCACGCTGGCCAGCCGGATGCTGGGCTTGGTGCGCGACCAAACCATCGCCGCGGTGTTCCCGCGAGCCGTGACCGACGCTTTCTTCGTCGCCTTCACGATCCCGAACGTGCTGCGCCAGCTGCTGGCCGAAGGCGCCGTGCAGAGCGCGGTCTTGCCCGTGTTGAGCAAAACGCGCGAGGCCAGCGGCGACGCCGAAGCCAAGCGCTTTTTCCGCGCCACGCGCGGCCTTTCGCTGAGCATCCTGCTCGTTACCAGCGTGCTGGGCGTCGTGCTGGCCCCCCAGCTGGTGGAGCTGTTCGCCTCCGGCTACGCCGAGCTACCGGGCCAAACGGCGCTCACCGTGCAGCTCACGCGCTGGGTGTTTCCGTACATCTTCTTCATGGGCACGGCGGCGCTCGGCGTGGCGGCGCTCAACACGCACCAACGCTTCGTGGCGACGTCGTTCGCGCCCGGCCTCTTGAACGTCGCGTTCATCGTCTGTTCCCTCACTCTGCCCGGCTGGCTGATGGCCAACGGCTGGGAAGGCGCGATGGCGCTGGCGATCGCCGTCTTGGTCGGCGGGGTGCTGCAGGTGGTCGCGCAGTGGCCCAGCTTGCGCGCCATCGGCTATTTCGAGCGGCCCAGCTTCGAGCTGTCGCACCCTGGTGTCCGCGAAGCGCTCGGGCGCATGTTGCCGGTCATGTTCGGCATGGGCGTCTATTACATCGACGTCGTGCTGGCGCGACGCTTCCTGTCGCAAGAGGGCTTGGGCGCCCAGAGCTACTACGGCTGGGCGCTGCGGCTGTGCGACTTTCCGCAGGGCATATTCGTGATGGCGCTGCAAACGGCGGCCTTGCCGAGCTTGGCCAAGCTGGCGGCGCGCGGCGACATGGACGAGCTGAGCCGCACCTACGCCTTCGGTATGCGCCTGACGCTGTTCGTGTCCATCGCCGCCACCGCGCTGTTCGTCGGCTTGTCCGAGCCGCTGGTGGTGCTGCTGTTTCAACGCGGCGAGTTCGACGCTCAGTCGGCGCACGAGACGGCGCGGGCGCTCGTCGCGCAGGGCGCCGGCATCTGGCTGGTCGCCAGCGTGCGCCAGCTCACCTCCACGTACTACGCGCTCGGCGACACGCGAACTCCAGTCGTGGTCGCCGCCATCGACCTGTGCGCGTTCATCGCCTTGTCGCTCGGGCTGCGCGGCAGCTTTGGTCACGTCGGCATCGGCCTGGCCGTCACGGGCGCGAGCCTGGTTCAAGCCGTCCTGCTTTGGGTTTGGCTCGGCAAGAAGCTGCCCAGCTTGCGCTTGGGCGAAATCGGCCTATCCGCGGGCAAGACGCTGCTGGCGGCCGGCGCAGGCGCCGCCGTGGGCCGCCTAGTGGCCTCATCCGTCCACGGGACGTCTGCGGGCGCGCTGGGCCTGGCCTTGCCGGGCGCGCTGGGCGCTCTGGCCTTCTTGGGCACGTTTCTGGTGCTGGCTTGGGGCCTGCGCAGTGACGAGCTTTTGATGGTGACAGGGCCCCTCGCTCGGCGCTTCGGCAAGAAACCAGCAGCGTAGCGGGGCAAGGCGTGCCATGAGTGGCGCGCCGTGCCCGCCCCCAAGCCTCCCCTGTTTCACGTCCAAAGCGCCGAGTTCGTCGCCGCCGCCCGGCGCCCCGACGAATTGCCGCCGCCGACCAAGCTGGAGATCGCCTTCGTGGGTCGCTCCAACGTCGGCAAGAGCAGCCTCCTGAACAAGCTGCTCGCTCGCCGTGGGCTGGCCCGCACCAGCTCCACCCCGGGCTGCACTCGGCAGATCAACTTCTTCGACGTGAAGAGCGTCGCAGGCCTCGAGCTGATGCTGGTCGATCTGCCCGGCTACGGTTTTGCTTCACGCTCCAAGAGCGAGCGCAAAGAGTGGGCCGAGCTGATTGAGCACTACTTGCTGGAGCGCTCGACGCTGCGCGCGGCCGCGGTGCTCTTCGATTCGCGCCGCGGCATGGAGCCCGACGACGCCGACGCGCTCGAGCTCATCACCGAGCACGGCCGGGTCAGCCGCAAGCCGCCAGAAGTCGTGCTGGTGGCCACCAAGGTGGACAAGCTGCCCGCGAGCGCTCGTCCCAAGCTCGAGGGCAACCGCATCGACTCGCGTCGCGTCGTGCCGTTCTCGGTCGAAGAGCCCGCCACCACCGACGCGGTGTGGCGCGCGCTGCTCAAAGCCGCTGACCTGCTGTCGGTCGTGAAGCCAGAAAAAACCGAGTAAGGCTCGCTCAGGGCACCGAGCCGTGCGTCTCGGCGCCGGTGAGCTCGCGCTTGCAGTCCCCGTACAGCGTGAAGTGGTGCTCGGTGTTGGTGATCTCGAAGCGCCACGCCGGGCCCGCTTTGGAGCGGTAGTATTCGATGTGGGCGACGCGGTCGCGTGGCATCTTGCGCTTGCGCGCCAGCTTCCACAGCTCCTTGGGCGAGCACTGCGGCTCGGGCAACGCCTCGACACCGCCGGGCGGACACGGGTAGTCGGCTTGGTCCAGCTCTGCCGCCAAGCCCTGCTTGGTCAGCACCACGTTCTGTTTGCCGCAGGTCACGCGCTTGGGCAGGGTGCCGTGCTCGCGGGGCGGCTGCGCGCCTTGACCCGCCGTGCTCTGAAACGTGTAGCGCACGCGGGCCCCGGGCTGATTCATGTCGAGGGTGCCGTTGGCGTCCACGCCGTCCATCACGATGCCCCGCAAGGTCGGGCGCCGGGTCAGCTTGCGAGCCAGGGTCAGGGTGGCAACCGGATCGACCACGCTCGGGTAGCCGACGATGCCGTCCACCGAGGGGGGACCGGGCAGCTCGCTGGCTTCGGGCTGGGATTCCTCGCGGGCCCAGAAAGACAGCGCCAAACAGGCTGCGAAAGCGACCGCTACGATGATGAGACCCACGAGCCTGTCGCGGCTGCGCTTCGCATCCCTAGGCGGTCTTGTGCTGGGCGCGCTAGGCAGATTTGCGGCCGGGCTGGGGCTCGGTTGTGACGGTTCCAAACGCGCGCTTCATACCCGGACGGCCGGTTCGCCGTAAACAATTTCTTCTGTGAAGGAAGCCAGTTGCAGGTCGACGAGGGACGCGCTATCAGGTGCCCCCTCAGTTTCGGGCGCATAACTCAGCGGTAGAGTGCGTCCTTCACACGGACGAAGTCGTAGGTTCAATCCCTACTGCGCCCACCCCGAAACTCGGCTTCCAGGCAGTCCTAGACCGACGCCTGCCCCGGGTTTGAGCTAACTTCCGGACCCGGTGAAGCGGCGAGCAGCGCTCCTCTGTTGTTGTCTGAGCCTGGCCGGTTGCGCCACTCAGCGCCCGGCCACGCGCACCATGTGGCTGCCCGCCTACGGCTTTGGAGCGTTTGGCGGTAGCGAGCTCGACGTGCGCGACCTGTGCCCCTCGGGCGCCATCAGCGAGCTGTCGGTGGGCTCTAGCTGGGCGACGCTCGGTATCTCGCTCGCCACGCTCGGCGTGTACACGCCGCGAGAAGCGAAGGTGCGATGCGCGCCCGGTCGCTGAGCCTCGCGCTAGCCCTGCCGCTGTTGGGCTGCGCCACCACCACGCTGCGCTCGGGTGAGCCGCCGGGCAAGACCGCCACGGGCTTCGACGAGCGCTGGCACCCGAGCTTTTTGTTCGGCACCGTGCGCGGCGTGGCGCGCTACGACCTTTCGCGCGCCTGCCCCCAAGGCTGGGCCGAAATCCGCATCGGGCCCGATCCGTTCACGCTGCTGGCTGGCGCTGTGACGCTGTTCATCTACTCGCCCTCGCGCGTCACGGTCGTTTGCGCCAAGCAGCCGGGGGATGACGAGCTGGCTTTCTGATAGCCTGCCCGGCGTGACGGCCCGGGTCCTTCTGGCGCTCTTGCTGACGAGCGTAGCCGCCCGAGCGGCCGAGCCCCCGCCGCCCCCTGCCGCCTCGCGCGCCTTGCCCGAATCGGTCGCGCTGCCGAGCACGCGCGCTACGGAGCCGTTGCCCGAGCCGGAAGCCGTCAAGGTCCGCATCGACGGCGAGTACGAGGCTCGTCAAAGCTTTCTCACGCCGCTGCGCTTGGCGCCCTTCGAGGGTGCTGCCCCGTCGCTCAACCAGACCTCGCGCCTGTTTCACTGGCTGCGCTTGCGGGGGCTCGCCTTGTTCGGCACGCACTGGGAGCTGCGAGGTGAAGCCGACGTGCCGCGCGGCCTGATCTACGGCACCGAGCCCGATGCGATCCCGGACAGCGGCAGCGACTTCGACCTGCAGCAGCCGATCCGCGCGCAGCCCCGCATGCTGCGCCTCACGCTGCGCGGCCGGCTCGGCGAGGTCTCGCTCGGTCACACGACGACTCAGCTGGGCATGGGGCTCGTCGACGCGGACGGCGACCAACCCCGCTGGTTCGGCACGCCGGAGCGGCCCCCCACGTACGAGCGCGTCGAGCTGTGGAGCGGCACGACCGACTCGACCTTGCGCATCGGCGCCAGCGGCGACGTCCTGTTCGACGACGGGCGGCTCTCGCTAGCCGACGGAGACCACGCGCTGCGGGTCGGCCTCAGCGTACGCTTTGCGCCGCACCAGCGCGTTCATTCCCAGCTGCTGGCCCGCTACGAAGCGCTGGGCCAGCGCGGCAAGTTGGGCGGCGCCGAGCTGTTCCTGGCCGACCTCTCGGGCGGCATTCGCGCACCCATCGCTGGTACCTCGGGCGAGCTCTTCGCCGAATACGAAGCTGCCTATCGCGTCGGTAGCGTGAGCGAGGTCACGGCCTTCGGAGCGGCGGGAGACGACCAAGAGCTGGCCGCGCTCGCGTTCGCGACGCGCGCCGGCGTGGCGCTCGAGCGCGTCCAAGATTTTCAGCGTTTTGCGCACTTGGTCGCCTCCCTCGAGTGGGGCATGGCCTCGGGCGACGCCGATCCAACGGACGACGAGCTGCATCGCTTCGTCATGAACCCCAACCACGGCGTCGGGCTGATCTTGTTCAGCGAGATCTTGCGCTTCAAGACCTCGCGCGCGCAGGCTCGGCTAGAGCGCGCCAGCGGTGGCCCGGGGCGCGCTCGCGTGCAGGGCCTGGCAACTCGCGGTGGCATCGCTGGCGCCACCTATTTGAACCCGGTCTTGCTGGTGAGGCCGATGCCGGACCTCACCTTGAAGGCGGGCGCCGTCGTAGCGTCGGCCACGACCAAAGTGGTCGATCCGAGCAGCGTCGCCGGGGCGCCCCGACGCCAGAACTTCGATGGCGGGTCACCGCTCGGACGCGCGCTCGGCACGGAGCTCGATTTGGGCGCAGAGCTGACCATTCCGCTCGACGCGCCAATGCGGCTACGCTTGTCCGTAGAAGGTGCGGTCGCCTTCCCAGGCTCTGCCTTCGATGACGCCGAGGGCAATGGCCTGGGCACGCAGGCGCTCACCACGTGCGGTTTGGGGCTGACGTTTTGACGAGTCTTTCATGAAGTATCGAGTCGAACGCGCGGGCAAGGTCTTCGAGGTGGACGTGGAGCTCACCTCGGCCGGGTGCGTTCTGCGTGGTCCCGACGGTCAGCCACAGCTCGTCAAGCTGCAGACCCGCGCCGACGGCAGCCAGCGCGCCATCACCCCCTGGGGTGAGTTCGAGCTCAAGAGCGCGCGCCGCGGCGCCGAGGTTTGGGCGGACCTGCCCGGCCGCCGCCTGAGCGGCCGCGCCGAGCGGGCGCGACCTGCTGGTGGCGGTGGCGGCGCTGCGGGCGGAGCCGGCGCGGTCGTGGCGCCGATGGCCGGCAAGTTGCTGCGCTTGGATGCGCGCCTGGGAGACACCGTCAAAGCCGGCCAAACCCTGGCGGTCATCGAAGCCATGAAGATGGAAAACGAGCTCACGGCGCCGCTCGACGGCGTGATCGTCGAGCTGGGTCCGCCAGCGCCGAGCGCCATCGACAAAGGCGCGCTGGTGGCGCGGATCGAGCCGTCATGAAGCGCCTCGCCCTTTGCCACACCCCTACCCCGATTTGGCACAACCGCGCGCTCGACGCGCTGCTCGGCTTCGAGCTGTGGGTGAAGCGCGACGACATGACGTCGGGCGCTGCCGCCGGCAACAAGATCCGAAAGCTCGAGTACCTGCTCGCCGACGCGCTGGCGCACGGCGCCACGACGGTCGTGACTTGTGGCGGCCTGCAGTCCAACCACGCTCGCGCCACCGCTTTGCTGGCGCGCGAGCTGGGACTCGAATCGGTGCTCCTGCTGCGCACCCCCGACCCTGCCGCACCGCCGGAGCCCGTCGGCAATCTGCTGCTCGATCGGCTGGTGGGCGCCGACGTGCGTTTGATCACGCCCGACCAGTACCGGGCGCGCGCCCAGCTGATGGACGAGGTCGCCGGCGAATTTGCGGCGCGCGGCCGGCCCGCCTACTTGATTCCAGAGGGTGGCTCGAACGGCGTCGGCAGCTTTGGCTACCTGGCAGCGGTCGAAGAGCTGGCTGACCAGCAAAAGTCCGGCGAACTGCCCGACGATCTCGACCTTTTGGCGGTGGCGTGCGGCTCGGGCGGCACCGCGGCGGGCGTGGCCGTCGGCTTGACGCGCTTTGTCGGTGTGGCAACGCGAGCTGCGGCCTTCGCCGTCTGCGACGACCGCGCCTACTTCGAGCAGATCATCACCCGCATTGCCGGCGAGATGCAAGCGCTCGACCCGACCCTCGATGCGCCTGCGGCGCTCGGCGTGCTCGACATTTACGACGAGTACAAAGGGCCCGCCTACGGTGTGCCGACCGCAGAGCAGCTCGCCTTCGTCGTGGCCGTGGCGCGCACTTCCGGGCTGGTGCTCGAGCCAACGTACACCGGCAAAGCGCTGTTCGGCTTGTCACGCCTGCCGAACAAGCCGCGGCGCGCGCTGTTCATTCACACGGGCGGGCTGCCCGGCTTGCTCGCCGAGGCGCCGCTCATTTCTGGGGCATTGGCACGGGCCTGAGCTGCGCCTTGAAATCGCCCAGCGCCTGGCGCAGCGGAGCGACGCGCGCCTTGTCACCGGCCAGATCCTGCTTTTCGCCCGGATCTGCGGCCAAATCGTAGAGCCCCAGCACGCGACCTTCGCTGACGGTCAGCTTTTGATCGCGTTCGATGAAGGCTTGGCGCTCGGCGTTGTACGGCCCGCGCGCCATGTCGATGAACACGCTGCGTTCGGGGTCGCTCGTACCCGCCGGGCGCAGTAGATCCGGCAGCAGCGATTGGCCGCTCAGGAAATCCGTACTGCTGCGCGCCGCGAACGGCAGCTCGAACAAATCGAGCAAGGTGGGCA
The DNA here is from genome assembly GCA_036261775.1 of Polyangiaceae bacterium. Classification (GTDB taxonomy): domain Bacteria; phylum Myxococcota_A; class Polyangia; order Polyangiales; family Polyangiaceae; genus PMG-095. Next base: position 18,436 of record DATAKF010000401.1, read on the forward strand.
CCACGTCGATGGCGCTGCGGCGTGCCGTGACGCGCCGCGCCGGCACGCCCGGCACTTTGACGATCAACGGCACTCGCACCAGCTCTTCCCACAGCTCGAAGCCGTGGCGAATCATGCCGTGCTCGCTGAAGGCCTCACCGTGGTCGCTGGTCACGACCACCGCCGTGCGCGCGCCGAACGGAGACGCTTCCAGCGCCTTGAGCACGCGCCCGAGGTGCTGGTCCACGAACGCCACCTCACCGTCGTAGCGCTGACGTGGCTGCGAGCCAAAATCGTGCTCGGGGTGCGGCGCGTACTCGGCGTGCGGATCCACGAAGTGCATCCACATGAAGAAGCGCTTTTGCGCGAGCTCCGGCGCCTGCAACAGCTTGATGGCGGCGTCGCTCTGTTCGTCGCTGTTCGACGACTGATCGCCCTCGATCGCCGCCACTTTTGGCGCTGCGCTCGAGTCGATGACGTCGAAGCCGCGCTCGAAGCCGGCGTCTTTGAAGAAGTACCAATAGCCCTGGACGCTCAGGGTGCGGACGCCCGCGGCCTGCAGCCGCTCCTGCACGAACGTCTCCTTCTTGGAGTACCTGTTGAAATGCGAGAAGCCGCCGTCGAGCTCGCTCGAGTACTTACCGATCATCAGCGGGCCCATGCTCTTGCCCGTGTACGAAGCCAGCGAGTAGGCGCGCTCGAACACCACGCTTTGCGCAGCCAGCGCGTCCAAGTTCGGTGACAGGTTGCGCGGGTTGCCGAGGTAGCCGAGATCGGCGCGCAGCGTGTCGATGGTGACGAACAGCACGTTCAGGTCGCCCGGAATGTTGCCGCGCGCTCCCGCAGCGGTGCTCGCGGCGTCCGCCTGCTCGGCCTTGGCGCGCAGCGTGGCGTCGCCGCCCTGGCAGTCTTCGTCCTTGCCGTTGCCCGGCACGTCGACGGCGCGTGGGCTCACGGCGGCGTCGCGGTCGTCACAGTCTCCGCCCGCAAAGGCGGCGCTCACGCCGTCATGGTCGCGGTCGCTCAGCTTGCGCAGCAGGCCGAGCGCGATGCGGCCGAGCGGCGCTTGGCGCTCGATCGCGAGCGCGGCCGGCTCCGTGAGGCTCTTGCCCTGCGCGGCCCGGAGCGTCAAAAGGCTTGGCCCCAGGACCGCGAGGAGCAATAGCCCGAAGCTCCAAGCTCGGCGCGCGCTCGGCAGCAAGAGGCCACCGAGCGCCATCACGAGCAAGAGCCCTGGTGCTCGCAAATCCAGCTCCTGCCGACGCAGCACCCCTAGGATGCGCAGTGGACCGCCCCCGCCGCCCGTCTCGCCGAACGCAATCAGCAGGCCCAGGCCGAGCCCGAAGACGAGCACCGACGCCGCAACGGCACCACGCGGCCCGAAGCTCCAATCCTTGGCGCGCTGCACTAGCGACTTCGACGCGCTGCGCACGCCAGCCACCAGCGCAGACACCAACGGCAAGATCGCGAGCGGCATGATGGCGAACGCGCCCGCGCCGCTCACCTCCGCAGCCAACGCTCGCGTTGCGACGCCCGACACCGCGACCAACCCGAGCAGGGCGGCGGCGGCGACGAGCGGTGGCGTGACCATCCAAGCCGAGCGAGCTTCCCCGCGCAGCTCTCGGAGGTAGCGCAAAAACCCGGCAATCGACCACGCCTGGCTGCGCAAGAAGACCGCCCGAAAGCCCCACACACCGAGCCCTACCGGCACAGCCAGCGGCGCAGCCAGACCCCAGCAGGCAAGCCATAGCGAGCCGGTCGACAGGGAGCTCGAGCTGCTCGCGGCGTTGGCGTCGAGCAGGCCACCGAGACAAGCGCCGAGCGAGGCGCCCGCCAAGGCGCCCAACACTCCCCCGAGCGCCGCCCCAAAGGGCGAACTGGGGGCAGAGACAGAAGATCCGGTCACGAGCCGGAGCCTAACCCGAACGCTGGCGTTTCGCGCGGGCGAGCGGGTGGGCCTTGTCGTAAACGCTCAGCAGCTGGTCGAGCGACACGTGGGTGTAGCGCTGGGTCGTCGACAGGCTGGAGTGGCCGAGCAGCTCTTGGATCACGCGCAGATCGGCGCCGCCCTCGAGCAAGTGCGTGGCGCAGGAGTGGCGGAGCGCGTGGGGGTGCAGATCCGGGCGGCCAGCCCCGAGCGCGCCGTAGCGTTGGACCAACGCCTGAATCCGCCGCACGCCCAAGCGCTGCCCGCGGCGCGTGAGCAGCAGCGCCTTCGGATCGCAGAAATCGGTCTTGGGGTGGCGAAGCTCCTGCCGGCGCGGCAAGTAAGCTTCCAGGGCTTCGAGGGCCTTACCGCTCATCGGCACGATGCGCTCTTTGCTGCCTTTGCCGAGCACCCGCACTTCAGCGGCGCGCACGTTCACGGCCTCCAGATCCAAGCCGAACAGCTCGCTCACGCGCAGCCCAGAGCCGTACAGCAGCTCCAAGAAGACCCGGTCGCGCAGCTTTTCCACGTCCGTGCCGAGCGGGCCCTGCTCCGGCGACTCGATGACCTCGGCGGCGGCTTCTGGCCGCAGCACCAGCGGCAGGCCGCGGCTGAGCTTGGGGCTCTGCAAGAGCGCCGCCGGGTTCTCACGCACCTCACCCGTGCGCCCCAGAAACACGAACAGGGCGCGCACGCTGGACAGCTTGCGGGCAATGCTAGCCGGCGCCAGGGCCTCGCCCACCGTGCCCAACCAGCTGCGCAAGCTGAGGCGCGAGACGTCGCTCAAGACCGGAGGTCGCTCCAGGCGTTGCTCCAGGAAGTCGACCAGGCTGGTCAGGTCGCGGCGGTACGCGAGCACGGTGTTGCGCGACGAGCGCCGCTCCAGCTCCAGGTACTCGGCAAATCGACCCACCACCGCCGACAGCTCGGGGCCGGAGCTTCGAGGGGGCGGAGCCGCTTTCACGCCTCGCAGCCTAACCGCGAAAGGCCGCTAGGGCCCATAAAGCCGCCCCGAGCCCGAACGTGAGCAGCCCCCAACGGCCTCGCAGCCACTGGATACGCCCGTCCGGCGTCAAAGCGCGCGCTGCAAACCAGCCCAGCCCCAGCCCGGCGACCAAGAGCCCTCCTGCCAACAGCGCGCCCCACGGCGCTCGCTCGGAGCTTTGGCTCTGGGCCTCCTTGAACAGCCGCTGCGCGGTCTCGGTGCGCTCGGTCTCGGCCAGGCTCTTGCTCGCCGAAAGGCGCGACAAGTTGCGGTTGGCTTCTTCCAAGCGTTCGGGAAACGGGCGCCACAGCGAGGCGCTCTCGAGCACCGCGGCGCGCTCCGCTTGCCAGGCGAGCAACGCAATGTCGGGCTGCCCTTTGGCTTCAGCGCCGCGCGCCACCGCCAACAGCCGCTGGTAGCCACGCTCGACGTGCGGCGCCCCCGGCGCATAGGCCGAAGCGGCGCGCCGGGCGTGCTGGATGGTGGCGTGCAAATCGTTGGCGTCGAAGGCAGCGTCGCTCGCTGCGATCTCGCGCTCGCCATCGAGCACGGCGCGCAGCGTGGCCACCGAAGCGAACAGCACCACGCCGCAAGCCGACCAACCGAGCGTGCGCAGCAAACGAGCGCGGAGCGAGAGGGCGCTCATATGAAGTCGCGGCGACGGAAGATCAGGCTAGCCAGCGCGAGCAGCGCTACAGCCCAGCCCAGCGCGTAGAGCGCCGCGCCGCCCACGTGCGGCCACAGCGAGACGCCCGCGGCTTCACCCGTCAAGAGCGGTCGCTCCGGCACGTAGAGCATGAGGTTGGGCACGACCTTGCTGAGGCCGACGCCCAAGTCGTGGATGAACTGGCCGAAAAAACGCACCGGCAGCCGCGCCAAGTAGTCTGCCGAGCGCCCCACCAAGAAGACGCCGAACGTGAACACCGCCGTCAAGAACGGCGACGAGAACGACGAGAACAGCGTGGCGAGGCCGGTCACGATCGCGACCTCGCACATGGTGAGCACGCCGAGCCCCAGCAGCACGCGGCGATCGTCCGGCGCGCCCGAGGCCAGCAAAGCCCCCGCGATGCCTATGAACGCCGCCCCCGCGATCGGCAGGTAGGTCAAGCTGGCCCGCTTGAAATAACCGACTGCGCCGAGCGCCGCCACGCAGCCAGCGACCAAGCCCACGACCGGTAGAGCACCACGACCCGCGATCACCGAGATGGCCAGCAGGCTGATGCCGCCGTTGAGCGCGACGAACACCAGCAGCACCAGCAGGGTGCCCAGGTACTTGCCCACCAGGTACTCGGTGCGACTGATCGGCCGCGCCAGAATAGGGAACAGCGTCTTGAGCTCCAGCTCGCGGTAGAGCGACGTGGCGCCGAGCACCACGGCCACGATGATGGAGTAGATCGAGATGGCAGCCGCTCCTAGATCGCTGACGACGCGGAGCTGGTTTTTGGCCGTGTAGGCGCCCACCACCACGGAGTAGCCGGTAGTGGCCAGCGCGAGCCCGAACAGACCGAACAAGATGCGGGCGCGCACGGCTTCGCGGTAGGTGTTGAGAGCAATGACCGAGACCCGAGCCAGCATCAGCCGGCCGGTTCTACCGCAAATGCGCGAGGGGGTGTCCCAGATTTCTGCCGGTCGCGAGAGCCAAGAGACGCGAGCGAGAAGCGTGCCCGAGGAGCGAGCACCGCAGGAAGGCTGAAGCTTTTTGAGGAGCGCAGCAACGAGGCCACGCTTCGCAGCCGCGAGATCTTGGCTCGCAGCAGAGCAGAAACCTGGGACACCCCCTAGCCCTGGCTAACGCGAAAGCGCCAGCGCGCGAGGCTGGACGAAATCACGGATCTGCCGCGGGGCGCGCAGCATCATGCGCGCGACCTTGTCCTCGAACAGGCGGGGCAGGCCGTCGCCCAAGTCGAGCGCGGCTCCGACCGTGATCAGCGAGCGACCGCCGGGCAAGGCTTTGACCCGGAAGAAGCCCCACACGTCGCGGATGTCGTGCGGTTCGGACGGGTCCATCCAGAAGCGGATGGTCTCGGTATCGGCGCGTTCGAGCATCACGGTGTAGCGGGCGTCCAAGAAGGAGCCCCCCTGCACCAGCTCGACCCGCGACAAGCCGTTGGCGGAGTCGAGCAAGCGAGCGCTTTTGGTGCGGGGGAGCGCGTCCGGCCAGTTGGCGACGTCGGACAGTGCCGCGAGCACGACTTCGGGCTCGGCGTCGACCACCTGATACGAGACGCCACCGACGTAACGGCCGCCTGCCTGTTCGAAGGTCAGCGGACGCGACACCATGCGCCCGGCGTGGAGCGCGCCTTGCTCGCCCGCCGTGAGCGTCTGCTTGACCGGGACGCGCGCGGGCTCGGCTTGCGCGGTGGTTGCCAGCGACGACGCCAACAGGCATCCCCAGAGCAAACCCGCGGCAGCGTGTTGCATGGCGGGGAAGACTAACGCCGATCGACGAGCACGGCCAGCTACCTGACGCTCAAGCAGACCCGCTCAGAGCGGGGCGGTGAAAACATCCAGCTGCCACGCACCGGATGCGCCGTCGTAACCGTCGATTTGCACGAAATATTGGCCTGCTTGCAAATCTAGGTCCAAGTAGCTGCGGCTCGCTCGGTAGCCTGCGGCGCAGCCGAGCTGCAGCTCGATACCGGGACAGAATTCCCCCTCACGCACGGACAGCATGGTCTCGTACGAGCTGCCCTGCATGTCGAGCACGACGCGCCGCGGCTTGGTTAGGGTCAAGCTGAGCAGCTGATCGGGCGCTCCGCCCTCGCTTTGACCGCCCACGTCGCAGCCGCCATCAAAGTCTGGGAATGAATTCCTAGTATTGCCGATGAAGCGCCCACCCTGCTCCGGGATCCTCACGGCGCCTTGGCAGTCCTCGGCGAACGGCACGTTCACCTGGGCCACTGCTGGCCGCTCGAACCAGCTGATGCCAACCGGGTTGCCGCGGGACGATTCGATGACGGCGCGGTAGGTGCCGGGGGCCACGTTGTAGCGAACCTGGCGCACGACACTCTGGCCCACCCGGCAAGCCTGGTTGTCGCTGCAGCTGTCGTTGGCGAAACTGACAGCGCCTACGTCACCGTCGGAGAAGCGACCGATCAACGCGACGTCTCGCCTGCCCTCGAGCTCGAATTCGAACGTCGCGTCGGGCGTGCCCGCCAAGCATTGCGGGTTGACCGCGTCCTCGTGGTCTTCGAGCTTCAACAGCCGTTCGACGCCGTTCTCGAGCGGCTGGGCGTCGTCGCAGCCCTCACCGGGGGGCGCCTCGGAAACGGGGCCGGTCTCCAGTCGCACGCTCACGTCGTCGGGACCGTCGCTCGAGACCATCACTCGGTAGTCGCCGGGCGGAAGGTCGCGCTCGAACAAGCGCCCCGGCTGGCTGTGACGACACGTCAGCTCGGTCTTGCACTTTGCGTCCAACAGCGAGATCACCGGCAAGCCCAAGCCGGACTGCGCTTCGGCGATCAACGTCACGTCGCTCGCCGACTCGAGGCTGAAGCGCAGAAAGCCGTCGCCCGCCAGGGGCTCGCACGCCGAAGCGACGTCTGCGGCGTAGCCGGGCAGCCGCAGCAGCTGCGGCGCTCCGTTCGGCTCGAGCGCGACGGCGTCTTCGCACAGCTCGCCCAGCTGAGGCTCGGCCTCACGCAGCTCGACTTGCACCTGCGCGGTGCCTTCGTTGTCTGCCGCCACGTACACCGGATAGCGGCCGGGCGCGGGCGCGCGCAGCAGCCAGCGCGCCACGCTGCTGCCAGCCGGCGCTTTGAAAGACTCCTCGCAGGTCGCGGACTTCGCGTTGCCGCACGAGCTCGCGGTGCCGAGCGTGACGTGACCCGAATCGAGCTTGGCGGTGACGTCCAAGTCGAACGGCCCGCCTTCGGGCACCGTGACCATCAAGACGGCGTCGCGGTAACCGCCCAGCTCGGTCGCGCATTTGGTCGGGTAGTCGAGCGTCGTCGCGAGCAGCTCGACGTCGTAGTAGCCGGGCTCGGTCACCTCGAGCGCGGTCTGACAGGTGTCGTGCTCGGGTGTGGCGCAATCGGCTTCGTCGATCGCGCCGTCGCAGTTGTCGTCGCGCCGGTTGCCGCACACTTCGGTGGCCATGCTGCTGACCTGCGGCAAGGTGTCGTCGCAGTCTTGCCCGCCACAGTTGCGCGTCGGATCGCCGTCGCCGTCGGCGTCGCGGGGCGCGCGCTCGCACGATTGCGTGGCTTCGATACAGACGTCGATGGTGCAGCTGATGTTGTCGCTGCACGCCACCACGTCGCCCGCCACGCAGTCATCACGCACGTCGCAGCGCTCGGCGCCGTCGCAAAAGATGCCGTTGTCGCAGACCACGTCGTTGGGGACGAAACGACAACGCTGCAGATCGAGGTCGCAGTGATCGACGGTGCAGCCGACGCCGTCGTTGCACTGACCGTCGTCCTCGCAGGGCCCCCCCAGGGTCGGATCGACCTCGGTACCCGCGTCGATGTCCAAGCGGAAGCCGGCGTCACCTTGGCCACCACCCTCGCCGCCCGCCCCACCGGCTGCCGGCCCGAACGGGCTCTTGACCCTGTCGGTACCGCACGCGCCAACCGAGAAGGGCACCGCACCTACAAGTAGTCCGAGCAAAATCCCCGATAGAAACCGCCTAGCCACGCCCAAGCGTGTCACACCCAGCCGGGGTCGGTACCAGACGCGCGTAGGGGCCCGCCAACCCACCAGGGCGGTGGCCACGGCGAGCCCCTCACGGGCGAGCCGCCCGAGGCCGGGGGGAGAACGGAGCGACGAGGAGGACGGGGCCGGCAACGCCCCTGTTGTAGCGCGGGGCTGTAGTCATGCGTGGCAACTTTTGGCATGATCAAAGAATCGTGTCCCAAGAACGTTTGACCCGACACGAAATCTCGTGGCTGTTGGCTCAGGAAGCTCGGGGGGCCGCACGGGCGCTCCGCGAGGGAGTGACGCAGCTTCGGCAGTCCCCCGGGGCCGAGCCGCGCATCAATACCCTGCCGAGTGAGGCACCCCCGGCGGCGGTCGAGACGACGCTCGACGCGCTGGACGACGCCATCAGCATGCTCAGCGACCTGAATACGGGCACGCGCGGGGCGAGCAAGGCTCGGCGTGGCCGCATCGATCTCGCCGCCCTGCTGATGGACCTGTCCCCCAACACCCGGCTCGCCATCGAGCCCGGCGCTGGTACCGAGGTCTTCGGCGACGAGCAGGACTTGCGCCGCATGCTCAACATGCTGGTCACCCAGGCCGGCTCGACCCAAGGCGGCGCTGCCGAAGTAAAGATTCGTCGCCAAGCCGAGTGGGTGAAGATCAGCGTCGAGCTGGGCCCCGACGCGGGCGCTCAAGAGCTCGAGCGACGCTGGCTGAGCCGCATGGCCACGCGCCACGGAGGATGGATCGAGCTCGAAGGCGGCACCCAGTCGATCTTCTTTCCGGCCGACGGCGCCAGCGACCAACGCGAGGTGGTCGAGCTGCGCAAGGAGCTCGAACAAGCACAGCAGCTGGGCGAAGCCTACGCGCGCGAGCTGGCGTCAGTGCTCACGGCCGGCGACATCCGCACCGAGCCCCCGCCGCCGGTCGCACCACGCGGCGGCTCGCAGCGCTTCGAGACGTTGCAAAGCGCAGCGCTGGGCATGCAACGCACGCTCAAAGGCCTGGTCGAGGGCCTGCGCGCCGACGCCACCCTGGCCGTGGGCGAGCTGGGCGAAGCGTCGCCCCTCGCTCAAAACTTGCAGAAGCGGGCTGCCGTCGCCGCAGAAATGTCGCTCGACTTGGCGCTGGCCGCCGACTGCCCGTTCGACGAACCCAAGTCGGACGTCTCGGTCGCCGAGTTGGTGAAGACGGCGGTGGACGAGGCGGAGCCGCGCGCGCTGCGCCACGGCATCAGCATCGACGTGAAGGGCCCAGCCGCGCTCCGCTGCCAGTCCCGCCCCAAGACGCTGCTTTCGCTGATCCGGGCCATGTTGCATCACGCCATCTCGGCCACGCCCAAGGACGGCGTCATCACCATCTCGGCCTACGCGGTCGAGACCGGAATTTTGCTGTCTGCGCAGGACGGCGGCCCGTCGGTAACGGAAGCCCACCGCACCGAAGTGCTGCGGAACCGCACCGACCCGAGCGCGTTCGGACGCCCGTCCGGGGTCGCCCTGTTGATCGCCGAAGCCGCCGCCGAAAGCCTGGGCGGTACGCTGGAGCTGCGCGACGGCCCCGACGGACGCGCCGAAGTCTGGACCTTGCTCGGGCGCTAATTGGGTTAGTATCAGGGGCTTATGCGGATTCTCGTCGTCGAAGACCAAGACTCGATTCGGCGGATGATCGAGGCGTTGGTGCAGGCGCGTGGCTACCAGGTCACTGCCGTGAGCTCCGGCGCCAAGGCCATCGACGTCGCCATGACCGACGCTCCGGACATCGTGCTGCTCGATTTGAACTTACCCGGGCAGTACGACGGCTTCGACGTTTGCCAGCGCCTCCGCTCCGATCCGACGACGCGCACGGTACCGGTCGTGATCATCAGCGCCATGGATGACGACGAGTCGCGCAGCCGTGCCACGGCTGCTGGCGCCACCGCGTACTACACGAAGCCCTTCAGCCCGATCGCGCTCTTGAAAGAGATCGACCGGCTGAAGTCGCTGATCACGACGCGCGCTTGAGCGGGCGCCGCGCTGCCGTTCACAGCAGCTTGAGCAGCGTTTTGGCGCGCTCTTCGGAGTCGCGCATCAGGTCGCGCGCTTCCAGCGCCGGGATCTCGAGCGCCTTCACCAACTCCTCGAGCAGCGCCTTCTCTTTGTCGTCTTGCTTGCCGTCCACGTAGCTGAGCAAGACCGCGTGCTGCAGCAGCTGGCGGCGCGCCGCAAAGCCCAGCTCGTTAATCGGCACGTCCGCCAGGCTGCGCGGCGTCTGCGCGAACTTGCGCAGCTCGTACGCTTCGCTCGGCATGGCGTGAAAGGCCTCCAGCAGCGCGTCGAGAACTTCGGTTTCTTCGGCGCTGACGTGACCGTCCGCCCACGCCACGCTGACCAAGCCCTTCACGACCGCCAGATTCTGAGCCTGCATGCCCCCGATACTTTCACATCGCGGGCGGGCGCAAAAGGTCAGCCTTCCTCGACGTACGGGTGGGGCATCGGCGTGAGGTCCAGGCCGGCCATCCCCTTGAGCGCCGAGCGCAGCTCCCGCTCCTCGGCCGCCCCGGAGACGTAGAAAGAGTCGAGCAGCTCCGAGACGTCGCTTTGCCGCACCGGCAAAACGGCCGGGGCGTACGGGGACAGCTCGGGCTCCGGCTCGGCGATGAGCAAGGCCGGAGGCAGCGCCTGCAGTTGAACCTCCGCGACGGGACCCGGGTCCCAGGTCAAAGCTTCGTGGAGTGCCGGGTCCACCTGCTCCGACACGAAGAGCCGCGGCGCTTCGGAGAGCTCGACGAGCGCAACGGCGGGCGTGAGCTCGGCGCTCGGCGCAGGCGTGAGCTCGGCGACCGGCGCAGGCGCGGGCGCGGGCGTGAGCTCAGCGAGCGGCGCGGGCGCAGGCGTGAGCTCAGCGAGCGGCGCGGGCGCAGGCGTGAGCCCAGCGAGCAGCGCAGGCGCAGGCGTGAGCTCAGCGGCCGGCGCGAGCTCGGCGGCCGGCGCGGGCGTCGGCTCGGTGAGCGCTGAAACGGCGGGCGCCATCACGGGCGCGGGAGCGACACGCAGTTCCGTAACCACATCGCGAAGGCGAGTAGGCGCGTCGTCGGCATCGACGCCGGTGTGCAGCTGCATCATCGCCGTCAGCACGTCGGGCATGCGCGAAGGTTCTGGATCGACGAGCGGCTGCGGCAACTGCGCCGCCAAGGCGGGCTCGACCGCTTCGGTCTCTGGCTCGAGCTCGAGCTCCACGTCGATCGCAAGGTCGAGCTCGGACTCTTCGTCGTCGATGACCGCGGGGGCGCGCTCGGTCAAAAGCTCTGCTTCTTCGCCGGGCAAGGTCTGCAGGGTCACCAGCGTGCCGAGGCGTGGCGTCGCATTCCCGCGTTCCTTGGCTCGCTGCACCACCGGCTCGGGCTTCGTGAAAGCCGGCTCGCCCACGGCAATGCGAGGCTCGGGCGTCAGGGTCAGCTCCGGCACGCTGTGCACGACGGGCTTGGGCGCAGGGCGGGAAGGCGTCGCCATCACCGCGGGCAGCGGCGCGGCGACGGGGAGCGCGACCGGCGAAGGCTCGGGATACTCGGTCGCCCGCGCGATGGACTCCGCCGCATCTTCGACGACCGGCGGAGCAACGACGACCGGCGGAGCAACGACGACCGGTGGAGCAACGACGACCGGCGCCAACGCCTGCGCTGCGACGGCTGGCGCTTGCGCGACTTCAGCCTCGACCCACTTTGCGAGCTTGCCAGAGCTCTTGGCGCGCTCTGTCTCGCGGTGCAAGCGCGACAACGCGCGCTTGGCCGCCGAGCGATTGACTGGAATGAGCGCCGTCTCCAGCTCACGCACGAGCCCGGCCAGCCCGGCGTCTTCGGTGCGCTGAGCCGCGCGACGCAGCGCCGGCCCCACCGAGCTCGAGACCTCGAGCGTACGCGCCAGCAGTTGCCGCAGCACCTGCTCGACGCCGGCGTCGGACACGCCCCCGCGACGCGCGCGCAGGCGCACGCTGCCGTCGGGCATCAGCTCCACCTCGTCAGCGCTCACTACGCGCGGCACGGCCGCCACGTGGTCGGCGACAGCCAGCAGCAAATATCCGGCACTTTCAGCCGCCAACGGCGCCGCGTGGGCCCGAGCAGCCGCCAAAATTTCGAGCAAAGAGACAGTCACGCTTCGCCTCCACGCACGAGCACGCCGTGCTGTCTCAGGTATTTCTTGGCTTCACCGACGGTGTGCTGGCCGTCGTGAAAAATCGAAGCTGCAAGCGCCGCGTCGGCGTTGCCCTCACAAAGTCCCTCGCGCAAATGCTCGAGCTCGCCAACGCCGCCCGAGGCGATCACCGGGATCGGCACCGCGCCCGCCACGGCCTTCAGCAGTGACAGATCGTAGCCGACGCGCGTGCCATCGCGATCCATGCTCGTCAGAAGGATTTCTCCTGCGCCGAGCTCCGCGCCGCGGCGCGCCCACTCCACGGCATCGATGCCGGTGCCACGGCGACCGCCGTGCGTGAACACTTCGAAGAAGCCGCCGGCCTCGTTGCGCTTGGCGTCGATGGCGAGCACCAGCACCTGACGGCCCCAGGCCTCGGCCACCTCTTGAATCAGCTCGGGGCGCGCGACCGCGGCGCTGTTGACGCTCACCTTGTCCGCACCAGCATCCAGCAACCGACGCACGTCTGACGGCTGGCGCACTCCGCCACCGACAGTCAGGGGGGCAAACACGACTTGGGCCGTTCTTTCGATGATGTCCAGGATCGCCGGCCGCTCTTCGTGCGACGCGGTGATGTCCAAGAACGTAATTTCGTCGGCGCCCTCGGCGTCGTAGCGCCGGGCGCACTCCACCGGATCGCCTGCGTCGCGGATATCCACGAACTTGACGCCTTTGACGACGCGGCCACCGCGGACGTCCAAACAGGGGATGATGCGTTTTGCGAGCATTCTGGGGCGGGTATTACCCCCATAAGTCAAAACGGCGAATCCGGACAAAACCCCGGCCAACGATAGCCGGCCTGCCGGCTTGAAAAAGGGCCTCTCGAGCCCCGCGACAGCGGCCCGAAAACGCTATAGTCCTCGGGCAGATGAAGCAGTGCGGCCGCTGCGGCACGCAGAACCTCGATCAACAAGCGCTCTGCACGGGCTGTGGCTTGGATTTGCCCGCAGGAGCCACGGGTTTCGGCGGCACCATGGTCATGAACCCGCCCGAGCCGCAGGCGCCGGCGCCAACCGAGCCGGCCGCCCCCAAGCCAGCCAACCTGCGCGGGACCATGATCGGCATGGCGCCGCCAACGTTCACGCCGCCCGCAGGCGCAGCGCCGGCAACCGCTCCGAGCCAGCCGCCGCCCGGTACCGCGAGCCAGCCGCCCCCTCGCCAATTCGCCGGCACCATGATCGGCATGGCGCCGCCCAGCTTCCCGGCGCCGCCCCCTCCCCCGTCGCCCGAAGCGTTACCACCGCCCGCCGCACCAGCCGCGGGGGGCGCGCCGCGCATCGCGTCCGCACAAAAGACCGTGCTCGGCGTGGCACGTCCAGGCATTGCACCGCTGAACCCAGGGCAAGCCAAGCCGCCCGTCGTAGCTGCGCCCATGCCAGCACAGGCGCCGGCTGCACCCGCACCTGCTTCGGCGCCGCTTCCACCGTCTTGGCAGCCCGTTCCGCCGCAGAGCACGCGTCCCAACGGCCCTCCCTCACCGCGTCGACCCGAGCCGCGCCGGGTCTCGCTCACGGCAACGCTCGCCATCGTCGGCTCCGCCATGCTGCTGGTCATGGCCGTCGTCGCGTTTTTCATGCTGCGCGGCCACGGCAGCGTAACCGCGCGCGCAGGCTTGGACAGCAACGGCAACGAACAGCTCCAGCTCACCTGCAGCGAATGTCCTGACGGCACCAAGACCTGGATCGACACCGCTCCAGCGACGTTTCAAGCCGGCAAGGCCACGCTTCAGCTGCAGGCACCGCTCAAGGTCGGCGAGAACCCGATCGTGCTGGTGCTCGAACGCCCGGGCCGCAGCCGCGAAGAGATCGCGCTGTCGTTGCCGATCGAGTTTCGAGTTCGCAGCAGCACCGAAGAGCTAGCGCAGGACGTCCCCAAGGTGTCGGTGCTGGCCAGCGTGCTCGCGGGCACGAAGCTCGAGGTCGACGGCAAGCCCGTCACGCCCGAGCCGAACGGCGTCGTGCGCTTCGACTACGAGGTCTTGAACGACGTCAGCGGCGCCGAGGCTTCGGTGACCACGCTCGAGCGCGTGGTGCCGTACAAAGCCATCTCGGGCAACGGGGTGAGCCAAGACGGCCAAGTGCAGATCCGCATCGGCGTGACCCCGCTAATCGTCGACGCGCCCGGCGCGAGCATCGTCGTCGGCGAGAAAGAAGTCGTGATTGCCGGCCGTACCGCGCCAGGCGCGGTGCTCAAGGTCGGCGCGCAGACCATCCCGCTCGATCCCGAGGGCCGCTTCGTCAGTAAGCAGTCGCTGACCGCCGGAGAAAATTCGTTCACGGTGCGCTCCACGCTCAAGGATTTGGCCCCGCGCCTGGTCAAGATCAGCGTGCGTTACAGCGACAACCTGGAGCGCGAAGCGGCGCTGGCCAAGGCCATGACGCAAACCTCTTACGTGGAGGTCATGCGCCTGGGCGACGGCGCCGTCGGGCGCAGCCTGGGGCTCGAAGGGCAGTTGTTCGACGTGCGTCACGACGGCTACACCAGCGTGCTTTTGATCGACGTCAAGAACGGCTGCAAGAAGGTCCCCTGCCTGAGCAAGGTGTTGTACGGCATCACCACCCCGCTCGAGAAAGGCCGGTCCATCAAGGCCTTCGGTAAGGTGGTGCGCTTCGTCGACGGCCCGCGCACCGGTGAGCGCATCCCCGAAGTCAGAGCCGACCTGGTGGTCGCCGGAGCCAAGTGACGCTGGAGACGGTGGACCACGGCCAGCTGTGCGTGGGCTGCGGGGCCCACAACGCCACCAACGCGCGCTTCTGCAATCAGTGCGGCATGAGCTTGGTGCAAAGCTTCAACGCCACCACGCTCACCATCTCGTCGCCGCCGCACTCGTCGCCGCTTTCGACGCGCTCGCTCGGTGTCGCCTCCACGCGCCCGCCGCCAGGCCCCGCCTCGACGAGACCGGCGCCCCCTGCGCTGCAAGAGCGCGCGACGGATGCGCGCGATCTCGCCGATCCCTTGATCGGCGTCGTGGTGGCCGAGCGCTACCGCATCAAAGAGCCGATCGGCCGCGGCGGCATGGGCGTCGTTTACCGCGTGGAGCACGCGCGCATCGGCAAGCTGATGGCGCTGAAGCTGCTAACGGGTGAGCTCACGCGCGATCCTCGGCAGGTCGCGCGCTTCAAGCGCGAAGCGCAGCTAGTCAGCCGCCTGTCGCACCCCAACACGGTGCAGGTGTTCGACTTTGGCGCCTCCGACGGCCTGGTCTACCTGGCCATGGAGTACCTGAAGGGCGAAGACCTGGGTCACCTGATCCGCCGCGTTGGGCCGCTCAGCGTCGAGCGCACGCTCAAGATCGTGATCCAGATCTGCAGCTCGCTCGGTGAAGCCCACGCCATGGGCATGGTGCACCGCGACCTGAAGCCCGAGAACATCATCGTCATGCAGGGCGAAGAACAAGAGGACCTGATCAAGGTCCTCGACTTCGGCCTGGCCAAGCTGCGCGAGAGCGGCGAGCTGTCCGAGGTGACCTCGCGCGGGGCCATCGTGGGCACCCCGTACTATATGTCGCCGGAGCAGATCCGTGGCGACGACGTCGGCCCCGAGAGCGACGTCTACGCGCTGGGCGCGCTGACTTACGCTTGCTTGACCGGCACGGTCGTGTTCGACGCACACACGCCGATGGGCGTGCTCACCAAGCACCTCACCGAGCTGCCCGAGAGCCCCAGCCGGCGCTTTCCGGAGCTGAACATTCCCGGCTCCTTGAGCCAAGTCGTGATGGCGACGCTCGAGAAGGATCCGAAGCGGCGCCTACCCAGCGCCGCCGAGCTGCAGCAGGCCTTGATCCGCGAGCTCGAAGAAGGCGGCAAGCCCGAAGCCGTCGAGCGCTTGCTCGATTTCTCCCACCTGCGCCACGCCGCCGACGCGGCCGACGCCGATGGCGGCGCCGCCACGCGCGACGAGGTCGAACGCTACGAGCGCAAGCTGCGGCAACGCAACAACGCCCTCTGGGCCGTGCTGGGGCTGGCGCTCGCGGCCGCTGCGTTCGTGGGTTTCCGGGCCTATCAACGCTGGAGCGCCCCTCCGGTGTTCGCGGGCGAAGAGCTGGAGCCCAACGACTCGGCCAGCGAAGCCGTGCGGGTGCCGTTCCCGTTTGCGTCCAAGGGCGTCATCGGCAAGCGCCTCGACAAAGAGCGCGGCGACCGCGATTTCTTTCGCTTTCAGGTACCGAGCAGCGCGAGCGCCGTGTCGATCGAAGCCAGCGCGGTCCCTGGCCTGGCCTGGTGCGCGCTCATTTACCGCGCTGGCTCCGAGGAGCCGCTCGGTCGCTATTGCCCGGGCACGGCCGAGCGACGCCTGCGCATCGAAGCCTTGAAGCTGCCAGCGGGCGAGTACGTACTCGGCTTGATGCAAGATCGCGAGGCGTACACGAAAGACCCCGCGCCTCCGACGTTCGAGTCGATCTCCGAAAGCTACAACCTCAACGTCAGCACGCTGGGCGACGCCGAAGCCGAGCAGGAGCCGAACGACTTTGCCCGCGACGCCAGCCGCGTGGCGCTCGGCGAGAAGCGCCGCGGCAGCCTCACCTGGATGCGCGACGTCGACGTCTTTTGCGCCAGCACCGACGCCAGAGTGCGGCTGCGCGTCACCGACTCACCCGACAAGCCGCGCGCGCACGCTGCCGTGCTCCAGGTCACGCCGTTGGCGGGCGAGGACTTCGAGGTACCGGTCCGCGTGCACCGCACCGGCACGCGCGACGTGCCGGCGTCGCCGCGCGACGTCATCGGCGCCTGGCAGAGCACGGTGCTGGATCCAACCGCGGGGCGCCCAGCCTGCATTCAGCTGGCGTTGGTGCCAAACCCCTGGGCTCCCACGCCGCACCCGCTGGTCGCCCCCGCAGGCGAGGAGCCCTACTGGGTGGAAGCCGTGGCACCGTGACGAAGCGCCGTTGGCTCGCAGTAGCCTCGTTGCTCACGGCTGCGCTGAGCAGCAGCGCCCAAGCCGATCCCGCTTGGCCCCGCGCCGGCCTGCGCGAAAGAGTAGGACCGCCTCGCGCCCCGCACGCCATGCCGGGCGTCGATGCGTCGCGCTCGCGCCGCCCGACGACGACGCTCGGAGCCACGCCCCGCGTCGAGCGCCGCTTGCGCGTCGCCTACGGGATTGGGCGCGGCCTGGTAACGCGCGAAGACGGCGGCTTCTTCGTGCTGCACCCGACGGCGCGCGCGTCGCGCTTCGACGCCCACGGCAAGTTGCTCTACTCGCTCAAGCTCGCGGGTGAAGGCGCGTCGGCGCCAGTCGTCACCGCGGGCGGCTCCAACGCGTTCGTCGCAGCCGGCGAGCTGTGGCTAGTCGACGAGCGCGGCCGTGTGCGCTCGCGCACGGCGCTTGGGGACGCAGACTTCACGACGCGCAGCATCCTGGCGTCGCGCGACGGTGGCGTCGTCGTCGCCAGCAACGGCTCCATCGTCAAGCTGAGCGCATTCGGCGACCTGGTCTGGCGCAAGGCGAGCCCAGAGACGGTGCTCGAGTTGCTGGAAACGGAAGACGGCCTCTGGAGCGTCACCGCCCCGGGCTCAGTCTACCGCTTGGACGGCGCCGGACGCCTGAACAAGCTGGGAGAGCTCGGGTCCACGACTCACTCCGTCACCGTGTCGGAAAACGGTCGCGTGCTCGTCGCTCGTACCGGCAACCATCGCCTGGTCGGCTTCGACCTCGGTGAGCACCGTTTGCACGCGTCGGTCGAGGACGCGACGCTCGATCTCGACGGCCCGGTCCTGCTCAGCAAAGACCAGCTGACCCAAGCCTTCACGAGCGACGGCCTGCTGGTGCGCTACCGCGCCGACGGCAGCGAGGCGCAGCGCGTGCCCATCGACCCAGGAGCCCGCAAAGCTCCGGGCCTCGACGACGCGCTGCTGCTCTCGGACGGCAGGCTGCTGGTGGCGCGCGCCGGCGCCGACACCGCGGTCGTCAGCCCGAGCGGCGAAGTCTCGACCATCGCTGCCAGCGCCTGCCCCGATCCGGTCGGGCTCTACGCCGCCGGCCCGCGCTCCGTGCTCCTGGCCTGTCGTTCCGGCAACATGCTGCGGATCGAGTAGTGAGGCTTGAGCGCTCGCACGCGGAGGAGAACCAAGAACAAACGGCCGCGCCGAGCGCGCTTCAGATCAGTCGGATCGCGAGACGATCCACGCCGGGCACGGAGGAGACCAAGAACCTAGTGATACAACGCCGAGAAGCTCAGGCTAACTGAGTAACCGTTGGCCTTGCGATCGCCGTCGTCGTCCTTCTTGTTCGACGCAAAGCCGCTGAGCTGCAGGAGGCCGCCCATCGAATATTCCTGGCCGACGAAGCCCATGTAGCCGAGCCAGATGGAACCGCCCAAGCCGCCGCCCGAGTAGTCCTTCACCGCGTACTTGTCCTCGAGCAGGTGGCTGTCGGCTTGAGTGCCGACGAGCGCCAACGCCGCCGAGCCACCGAAGTGCAAGCCGCGCCGCGGATCCGGAAAGACGTCGATGAACGGACCAACCAAGGCGATGTGACCGTTGGCGCCAGCGCCGGTGCCGCTCCCCTCGACCACCGTGTCGCTCTCGTTCAAGCCTTGGTACGAGAGCAATCCGCCGATGGCCGTGCCGCGCCAGGGCGTACCGCCTGCCCAAAGATTGAGCGTAAGGCCTGCGCCACCGACGCCAAAGTTCTGGGGGCCCGACACGCTGGTGTGACCGGCGCCGACGCCCGCGGAGAGGCGCAGGTAAAAGCCGTCATGCACGTGGTAGCCCGCCCGTTGCATTGGAGGCGGAACCGGCGGCGCGGAGATGACCAGCTTGCCCTGGGGCGCCGACGGCGCGCCGCCTTTGGGTGGCGGCGGTGGCGGCAACTCAGGGCCGGGGGCAGGAGGCTGAGCCGCCGGGGGCATGGGGGCCGGCGGCGGCGCGGGA
This sequence comes from Polyangiaceae bacterium, assembly GCA_036261775.1. Classification (GTDB taxonomy): domain Bacteria; phylum Myxococcota_A; class Polyangia; order Polyangiales; family Polyangiaceae; genus PMG-095. The sequence goes on from DATAKF010000401.1 coordinate 37,000, forward strand.
GCCTCGACGGGCGCCTCCATGTGCGTGGCAGATTGGGCAAAAGCTCCGCCCGCCAGGGCCAAAGAGGAAAGAACCAGTGAACACGGGATGAGGTGGGCTGGTTTCACGGTACGCTCGCGCTTATACTACCCCGGCACCGGGAAAACCTTCCCGGACACGTGGAGGCACTGCTGTTTCGATGATTTCTATTACTCCCCTCGCCGCAGACAAGGTTCGTGAGATCTCCCAGTCCGAAGGCTTGGAAGGCCAGGGCCTGCGGCTGCGGGTCATTGGGGGCGGTTGCGCCGGCTTTCAATACGACCTCTACTTCGAAGATAAGCCCACGGAAATGGACGAACGTTACGAGTCGCACGGCGTGCAGCTCTTCGTCGACCCGCTGAGCTATCAATACCTGGATGGGACCGAAATCGACTACGTCGAGGGGGCCCACGGCGCTGGTTTCAAGTTCGGCAATCCGAACGTGACCGGCTCTTGCGGCTGCGGTTCGTCGTTCAAGGTCTGAGCGTCGCCTAGGCGTCAGGTGCGGTAGCAATACCGCTGTCACCACCCGGACGACGGTCCGGCTCACGCTCCACGGACAAGCTCGACGTCCAAAGCGTGTCCCGTCGTCCAGCCGCCGTGCCCCGGCGTACGAAGATTCCGCTTAATGTTACTTCGCGGAACTTCGCGCCTCATGACCCCGTAGGCCAAGTGCGAGGCAAGACCTCGCGCGAGGTCGTCATGACAAGCCAGGACACGTCCTTTCAGACATACGTTCGTACCGTTCAACATTATCCCCAGCAGACCCGCGAAGAAGAGCAGGCGCTGGTGAAGGCCTATCGCGAAAACGGCGATGAGGCCGCACGCGACGCGCTCGTCCGCGCGCACCTCCGTCACGTCGTCGCCATCGCGCTGAAGTACCGCCGTTACGGCCTGCCGGTCGCCGATCTGGTCGCCGAGGGCAACTTTGGCATCGTGCACGCGCTGTCCAAATTCGAGTCGGAGCGCGGCACGCGCTTCGTCACTTACGCCGCGTACTGGATCCGCGCGTACATCCTCAATTACATCATCCGCTCGTGGAGCCTGGTTGGCGTCGGCTCGGGCGCGCTGCGCTCCAAGACGTTCTTCAAGCTCCGTCGCGAGCGCGTCCGCATCACCAACCTGGTCGGCGAAGGCCCGGAAGCAGACGAGCTGCTCGGCAAAGCCATGGGCCTGCCCACCGAGAAGGTAAAGGCCATGATCGGCCGGCTCGAGTCGCGCGACTTGTCGCTCGACGCGCAGGTTTGGGATGACTCGGCCACCACCGTGCTCGACACGCTCGTCTCCCCCGGGAACGACCAAGAGCAGCAGGTAGGTGACCGCGAAGAACGCATCAACGTCGAAGCCATCGTGCGAGATTCGCTGAAGCACCTCGACAAGCGCGAGCGCTACATCGTCGAAAAGCGCCTGATGGCCGACCGCGAAGACGAGCTATCGCTGGCCGAAATCGGCCGACGCTTGGGCGTCTCGCGCGAGCGCGCCCGCCAGCTCGAAGCCCGCGCCCGCCGTAAGCTGAAGGGCCACATCAGCCAGATCTCCGAAAAAGCTGGGATCACCCTCGACCTGCACGCCGCCTGAGCTGGCGCGGCGCTCGCCCTGCGGTTATGGTCCGCCCGTTCGAGAGCTCTAGGCGCTCGCTCGGGCTTCGGCCCGGGAGGAAAGTCCGGGCTCCACAGGGCAGGATGCCGGGTAACGCCCGGTGAGGGAAACCTCGAGGAAAGTGCCACAGAAAAGTGAACCGCCTGAACCGACTCAACGTCGCTTCAGGTAAGGGTGAAACGGTGGAGTAAGAGCCCACCGCGTGGCCGGTAACGGTCACGGCACGGTAAACCCCATCCGGAGCAAGGCCACGTAGAGAGGCGTTCGAGGGCTGCCCGCCCGAGCCTCTGGGTAGGCCGCACGAGGCGCGCAGCAATGCGCGTCCCAGAGGAATGACCGCCACGCTGCCAAGGCGACGAAGCAGCGAACAGAACCCGGCTTATTGAGCCTCGAGCTGCTCCCGGTGACGAAAGTCATCGGGAGTATTTTTTTGGCTGGAGGAGCTCGGCCTTGGCCCCGCGTCAGGTTGCGCGTGGGCGCGCAAAGGCGCGCAGATAGTCACTCGGTTGACAGCCGAACTCACGCTTGAAGATGCGCGAGAAGTATTTCGGATCTTGGAAGCCGCAGCTGTGCGCAACGCTCGTGACGGAGGTCTCACCCTTTCGGAACAGCTCCTTGCCGCGCATCAAACGAAGTCGCAGCTGGTACTGGCGAGGTGAGGTACCGAACGTGTCGCGAAAGGCTCTCTCCAACGTCGCCAGCGGTAGCTTCACCTCGCCAATCAAGGTCGAGATCGGCAGGTGCTCGTTCCACGAGGAGTGAATCATATCGCGCGCGACGAGTATGGGCTTGCGCCCCCGTTCGCGAAGCGACGTCGGGGGTTGGCCCTCCAGGGCTTCGTGGCGCCAGAGCGTCTCGACCAGACGATACAGCCCGAGCTCCGCGCGCTGGACATCACCGTCCTGGACCACCGTGGAAGTGAGCTCGTGCAACACCCGGCGCACGGGGCCGTCGTAGAGCTGGGCGACAGTCAGGTGCGGCAAGCGGTCGGGCGCCCCTACCTCGCGACAAAGGCGCTGCATGGTTGCGGGGGCGAGTAGCAGGACCCGAAAGTTCGCCGGAGGTGCCACGTCGAGATTGGCATGTAGCTCCCCCGGCTGCATGAGTTGCACGCCGCCCTGGTTCATCAGGTGCGTACGCTGCCGATAGCGCCAGGGAACGTCCTCGTGTCCGGCGACCCAGCTGACGCTGCAAAACGAATAAGTTTCATGGAAATAGGACCATTTGCGCGAGACACCTCTGACGTCCATGACCTCGACGCCGGAGAGCTCCGGGTAGCGCACGAAGCCGATGCTGCCCTCGTTGGCGCTCTCTCTACTAGTCGTTGAAGGTCCACTCATTCACGTCCACACCTTCGAGTCGGCCAAACAGCGACTCCAGCACACCAACGGACGATAGTCACTATCGACATCAACTTTGATGCGACTGTCTGAATCTGCAGGGAATAGACGGTGACTCGTGTTCGTGCGTTCGGATCAGCAGATTTGTCATCTGTTGGCGGAAATGCAGCGCAGCGCCGAAACGCACAGCCCAGCACCTGCTCGGGTGAGGGCGACGAATTTCTCACGAGGACATGCTGACTGCTATTTG
>DATAKF010000403.1:0-14312 GCA_036261775.1 Polyangiaceae bacterium
ACCCGCGTGGTTGAGCAACTCCCTGAATAGTCGGGCCTTTTCCGCTGGCGTTCTAGACACTGATCATGCGACCAGTTAAACATGAAGAGCCGAGCCCAAAGTCTAGGACAATCAACGTCCGATCGCTTAGGGGCCGCGGTGTAGGTACAGCGAATGAGCAAGGCGTCCAAGAAGGTCACCAAGCCGCAGCGAGGGCAGCGTCGCCGCTACTCACCGGAGAGTCAGCAGGAAGACGTCAGCGTCGGTCAGATCAAGGCTTCCTTTGTCGGGTGGCCTATCAATGAAGTGAAGAGGGACCTAGGCGAAGACTTGCTCGTTCAAGTTTTCGACGACGGCTACAAGACTGGCGTTTCGTTCTACATCCAAGTCAAAAGCACCACTGACCTTGCGGCGCAAGCTCTGAAGAAGGGCTCGAATGTCGCCTACTCGTTTGAAGTTAAGGATCTGCTCCACTGGGAGCCCTCGGCCGTGCCGGTTGTCTTGCTTGTTTGGGACATCAACACGCAGGCTGGCGTATGGCTCGACGTGCCGGCTGCAATTAAGGCGTTGGATACCAAGTCGAAAACTTGGCGAACGCAAAAGTACGCGACGGTCCATCTCCCGAAGAAGCACGGGACTGACAAGGATGGGCGCGACCTCATGAGGGTAACAATCGGCGGCCTGTATCTGCCGCTGGTCGGAAAAGGGCGAGAGCTACGGATGACGCCCAAGTTCCAATTTCCCAAGACCAAAGCCGGACGAGCCAAGCTCGCCGCCCTTCAGAAGGTGATCGAAGAAGGCGGATCCATCGAGCTGGCAGGGAAAGAAATCGTCGGATTTACCGCATCTCAATGGTGGGAACAGTTGATGGGGAAGCGCGTCCCTGTGTCCCTGACCATTCAGCCCTCGAAGAGCGACTTCCGTTTCCCGCTTCAACTGGTCGCCACGTCTCAAAACCGAACCGAAGTTGCTTTCCTGGAGATGAAGCGGACGAGCGGAGGCCTCAAAAAGGTGACTTTCGACAACAGCCACCAGGACTCTCCGTTTCGGCTCTCGTTCACCCTGCCTATTGATGACGGCAAGGTGAAAGGCAACATCGCATCGTCCATGTCGATCAGTCATCCGGCTAAGACCGCTTCTGCAACGCTGGATGCCACCAAGTTCTTGGTCGCGCTTGCGGAGGGCGCCTCGGTGGCAATGAAGTTCAACGGCGGCACGTTGGGAATGGGGGCCCTCAATCACCGGACAGGAGGTCGTTCGTTGGAGGAGCTGCGCCTTTGGGAGAAAGCGCTCACGAAGCTCAGCTTCATCGAGCAACGAGTTGCACGTTTTGGGCGGTTCGATCTTGGCAACGGCCTACAGGATTCGGATCTTCAGAAAATCGAGGACCTATACATGGTCGTGACGACCGGAGAATACCGGAAGGAGATGTCGTTCGAGTTTGAATTGAAGAATCTGCCTCGTTTCCCGAAGAAGGAGGCAAAAGGGATCACCGAGGCTAGGGCAGATGGTGGCAAGGTCAAACTGCTGGGACTCACAATCCTTCTCGGCGATGCCAGGGTCACCTGGGATGACCCGAACGTGGCTGTCATGGCCTTTGAAAATGCCGCAACGGCCCGATCGAAAACGGTGAGGATCGCGTCGTCCTGGGTTACTTGGGCGTACCTGGACTGGGGTCCGTCCAAGGAAGGGCCCCGCTCCGGGACATCCGGCGCGACTGCTGCCCAAAAGTCGCGAAGTGGTACCCCTACGGTGCCCTCCGCCAGGACACTGGCGAAGCGACGCCCAAAGTCATGAAGCTCTATCGGGGCGTCTCGTTGACCATGCACGAGGCCGGGAACCGGCTGAGGCCCAGGGGTGCCGTCGCCAAGGTTGTGGTGAAGTGGGGCGAATTCCGATGGGGCGATGGCACCGTGTACGGGGAGAGTGCGTCCAATGCGGCCATCACACATCAGGCGAAACAGGCATCGTTCCCGGAGAGCGCCTTCGTTTCAACCTCACCGTACTTCCACATCGCCGAGCACTACGCATCGCCGACCCCGACGTGATGGGCCCGGCCGAGGATGACGAGCACGCCCTGCTTGCAACGCCTCCCGGACCCCTTCCAGAAGTAGTCATTGTGCAGACGATTCCGGTCAAGAGACCGGCCACCTGAGGCTGCACGGCAATTCAGGCAGCTGCCCGGTAGAAGCTCGTCAGCCGGCAATTTCTCAGGCAAAGCGACGACCAGCGAGGCACAAGATCCCCGACAACACCTGCCAGTTGCACGGGGTGGCCAATATCGGAAGCCGCACCCCTGCGGTCACCTGGGCCACCCGCGCCTGCCCTGCCGCTGCACCGAAGTCGCGCGCGAACGCTACAAATCCCGCTTGTCCGGGCCGCTGCTCGATCGCATCGACATCCACGTCAACGTGCCACCGGTCGAGGTCGCCGCCCTCATCCGCAAAGGCGGCGGCGAAAGCTCCGCGGCCGTCCGCGCCCGCGTGCTCCGCGCCCGCGCCCGCCAACAAACCCGCGCCAAAGCCCTCGGCCTCGCGAGCTACCTCAACGCCACTCTCCCCGCCTCCGCCCTCGAAAAAGTCGCCCCCCTCGACGACGAAAGCAAAAAACTCATCGAAGGCGCCGTCACCCGCCTCGGGCTCTCAGCGCGCGCCTTCAACAAGGTGCTGCGCGTCGCACGCACGCTTGCCGATCTTGAAGGCGAAGAGAGCGTGCGAGCGTCGCACGTGGGTGAGGCGATTCAGGGGCGCATCCTCGATCGCACCGAGCGGCGCTGAGGCACGCCAGCACCAACGCAACCAGCCCCGGAAAGCTCTCGCCGCGGCCGATGGGGAACGGCACCTACCTCGAATACTTCGGGTAGCGGCTTTCGTTCGCGCCCACCCCGAAGCTGACGAACGGACCGCACGCAACACGCGCGCTCTCGCCACTACGGTTTTGCACCGACACGGCGTGAACGAACAGGCGCAACGAAAGCAGCGTCACCGCAAGCGCAATCGCGCCACCCAGAAACAGGTTCGAACGCGACCATCCAGTCTGCGAGCTCGCGCTTCGCTGCGGCACCGTTTCCACACTCGAGAGCGCGACACGGCGGGCTTGCGGCGACAAGTGCTGATCGCGTTTCATTTGTTCGTTCCAGTAGTGGCCCGTTTTCCTACACATCGGCACACCCAGCTGTGTAGCGGAAATCCATTAGGATCCGAGAGGTCCATCGAGGGCGGATAGCGCTGTGAAATTTCGCTCGAAACGCTGACAATTTCAGCACCTTTCGAGGCATTTCCGAAGATCTCGGACACTCAGTTCCATGTCTCTTGGAAGGAGTGACATGCAATGCGAGCTTTGAAAGCAGCGCCCAACTTGACCACCGCTGCACTCGGCTTGAGCCTCGCGCTCGGTAGCGTCGCGTGCACCGGCAACTTGATCGGTAACGGAAGCGACGCGTGCGAGAGCTGCGGCGTGGGCGCAGGCGGCGGCGCGGGTCCAACCGGCACGAGCGGCGGCTCGGCACCAAACGGCACGAGCGGCAACCCGAGCGGTGGCGCCGGCCCGACAGACAATCCGCCCGGCGTCGAGGGCATCGGCTGGAGCACGCGCTACCCGCGCCTGAGCCACCAGCAATGGGAGAACACCGTTCGCGACTTGCTGGCGCTCGACACGCTGCCTGGTCTCTCCAGCACCTTCGCGCTCGATCCGGACAGCTCGCGCTTCGACACCTTCTCGGCGCGCACCGTCTCTTCCAACTTGTGGCTCGACTACCAGCGCGGCGCCGAAGTCGTGGCTGCGGCCGTGGCGCGCGACCCCGCCAAGCTCGCCAAGGTGGTGAGCCAAAGCGCGCTCGGCAACGCCGAAGCGTTCGTGACCGAGCTGGGCCAGCGCGCCTTCCGCCGCCCGCTCACCGCCCAGGAAATTACCGCGCACGCCGGGCTATTCGCACAAGCGGCCACGCTGTTCAGCGGCGGCAACGCCGCGGCCAACGGCGCCGAGCTGGTGATACGCGCCTTCCTCCAGTCGCCGCACTTCCTGTATCGCGTGGAGAGCTCGACCGAGGCAAAAGACAAGAAGATCTGGCTGAGCGGCTACGAAGTCGCGTCGCGCCTCTCGTATGGGCTCTGGAACACCATGCCTTCGGCGCAGCTGTTCGCGGCTGCCAAGGCCGGCGAGCTCGCCACGCCCGACGGCGTGACGAAGTGGACGCAGAGCATGCTGAAGGACCCGCGCGCCAAAGGGCCGCTCGTCAGCTTTCACGACCAGCTGTTCAACGTCGTCAACTACGGCAGCATCGCCAAGAACAAGACGCTGTTTCCGACCTTCACCGAAGACCTGGCGCCCGTGCTGCAAGACGAGGCCCGCCGCTTCTTCGAGGAGATCGTGGTGACACGCGGCGCTAGCGTGGCCGGGCTACTCACGACGCCCGTGACGTTCGTCAACGACCGCACGGCGGCGTTCTACGGCCTGAGCGCGAGCTACGGCAACGGCTTGACCCGCGTCGACCTCAATCCGGCCAAGCGCGCGGGCATCCTCACTCAGCTCGGCTTCCTGTCGAAATACGGCTCGCAAGCGCAATCGGACCCGATCTTGCGCGGCGTGCACATCTCCCTCGACATTCTGTGCTCGGCCTTGCCCGCGCCGCCCAACGACATTCCGGCGCTACCCGCGCTGCTCGACGGCCAGACCAATCGCCAACGGGTGGACATGCTCACGGGCGTGCAGCCGTGTGCCGCATGCCACCAGACGTTCATCAACCCGCTCGGCTTCGCGCTAGAAAACTACGACGCGATCGGCCAATGGCGCGACACCGACAACGGGCAACCGGTCGACGCCGCCGCCAGCTTCATGCTCGACGGCCAGACGGTGAGCTTCAACGGCCCGGTCGAGCTGTCTCAGGCGCTGGCCAAGAGCCCCAGCGTGCACCGCTGTTATTCGAAGAATTGGCTGGAGTACGTGATGGGCAGAAAGCCTGCAGAAGAGGAGAACGGAGTGCTCGACAACGTCGCCACCGCGTCAGTCACCGCGGACAGCATGGCTGGCCTGCTCTCGAGCATCACCACGCTCGATACTTTCCGAGCGCGTCCCGAGGAGGTGCAAAAATGAGGTCTGTCTTGCTTCCCAGGCGTCTGTTCTTGCGTGGCGCCGCGGGAGTCGCGGTGGGCCTGCCTTTGCTCGAGAGCTTGGGCACCCGCAGCGCGCGCGCGCAGACGGAGCCGTTTCGCTACGCCATCTTCATGAGCCAGCACAACGGCTGCCTCCAGAACAAGTTCTGGCCCGCCACGAACGACGTGGCGCTCACCAAAGCGCGGCTGGCGCAAGATCTGGCCACCGGCGACAAGGCCGTGGGCGTCCTCGCGGACTACGCCGAGAAGCTCAACATCGTCTATGGTCTGCGCTACCGCCATTCGGGCACCGGCTGCGGGCACGCCGACGGCTGCTTTCAGGCCCTCACGGCCTCGACGCCCGATGGTGAGAACTCCAACGAGACGCTGGCCATGGGACCATCGATTGACTGGGTCATCTCCCAGGCGCTCGATGAGCCCGGCAGTGAGCCCGTCAGCCTGTATGCGGGCGCGACCAGCAGCTTCCTCGGCGACGCGATTTTGTATCGCGGCCCCAAGGAACGCCGCGCCGGTGAGCGCGATCCGCTCAACGCCTACAAGCGCTTGTTCGGCATGACCATGCCGGGCGGCCAAGAGCCGGGCGCTGCCGAGCAGAATGCGCTGGCGCTCCAACGCAAGAGTGTCAACGACCTGGTGCGCGGTCAGATGCAAACCCTGCTGGCGCGCCCCGAGCTGTCAGGGGCCGATCGAACGCGGCTCGACGCGCATTTTCAAGCCATCCGCGACCTCGAGGTCAAGGTTTCGATGGGCTGCACGCCCACGCCGCCGGGACAGATTGACAGTAGCAACCTCGACCAAGTCATCCACACCCAGCTGGACGTGATCGCCATGGCCATGGCCTGCGGCAAGTCGCACGCCGCCTCGCTGAACATCGGCAACGGCAACGACCAGACGCAGTACGTGATCGACGGCGTCAAGTTCGAGCGCTACCACCACATTTCTCACCGCGTGAAGAGCGACGGCGCCGACGGCGAAGCCATTCCCGACGCTGAAGAGCTGCACCACAAGATCGACAAGCACTTTGCCGGTTACTTCAAGTACCTGCTCGACAAGCTCTCATCGTTCACCACCCCCACCGGCACCTTGCTCGACGACGGCGCCACCGTCTGGATGAACGATCTAGCGGACGGCCCGCCGCACGGCAGCACCAACCTGCCCTGGGTGGTCGCAGGCGGCGCAGCCGGCAAGCTAAAAACCGGCCAGTACCTGCGCGGCAACTTCGGCATCAACAAGATCCACAACTCAATCGGCGCCGCTCTCGGCCTTACCAACGCCGCCGGCCAACCCCTCGACGACTTTGGCGCCGCCGACTACGAAAAAGGCCGCATCGACGCGATGATGGCGGGCTGAACGCTCGCCTTCCCCTTTATTCGCTCATTCGGTCCCCGCCCTTGGTGGGGTCGATGTAGCCCCGTTCCCAACGAAACGCTGGCCGGCGGTGCGGGAGGCTGCGGCTAGGACGCCGTTACTCGCGTGTTGCGCCCGATGAACTCACGGGCAGCGCTTGGCGCGCCGAAAGCGCTGCGCACGCTAAACCCCTCAGCGAGACAGCTCCGTCTTCGGCGAGCAATCCGTCGCGCTACGAACACACCACGAACAGCACCTCGTTCACCGCGATCCAGCTGGTGGCCGAGGCGAACTTGAGGGTGATTTTGGTGACCTTCACGGGGGAGCCAATTTCGAGGCGGATGGGGCCGGTTGGGGTGGTGGTGAAGTCCCAGGTGCCGCTCTTGGCCAGGGTTGCGCCCGTGGTTTCGATGGTGGCGTTCACGGTAATGGTGCGCGCGCCCATGCTGTTGTTATCGGCTTGGCCCGTGACGTAGATCACGAGCGCATTCATGGTCTCCGCGGCGGAGAAGGTCAGGGTAAGGGTGCCGTCGAGGGTGCCGCTGTTCCAGGTTTTCTGAGTGTTCCCGTCGATAGCCCCTGCAGCCGTGCTGCCGGTGCCGGTCTTGTTGGCGGTCGCGACGACGTTCATGCCCATGCGGCAAGTCTCGGCCAAGACGTTGTCGAGCTTGCCGTACGGGCAGGCGCGACACGCGCATTTGCCCTCGACGCACTGCTTGTTGAGCGCGCATTTGCTGTCGTCGGCGTGAAGGACCGGGCCGGCCTCGGTGCAGCTGGGCACGTCGCAGGCGCCGCGGGCGGTCGGCAGGTCGCTCAAGTCGACTTGGCTCGAGGTCTCGCCGCTGGCGCAGAGCAGGCGTTTGCAGTCACCGGCCACTTCGACGGGGGCCAATGAGCTAGTGACGCACGCGCCCTGCGAGCAGGTAGCGGGGGCGCAGTCCGTGGGGCCCGCTGCACAGTCACTGACTTGCCAGGTGCCGCTCGCGTCGCAGGTGGCCACCCGGTTTTTGCCGTCACAAACCGGCGCGTCGTCGGGCAGGCACTCGGGCGGCAAGTCGGACGAGCCACCAGCTCCCGCGGCCGCTGGCGTTCCGGCCGCTCCTGCTGCCGAAGTCTGGCTACCGCCTTCGCCGCCACCCGATCGCGAGCCGCCGCTCGAATCGGGCGCGCCGCCGTTGGAGTCGGTCGGCATGCCGCCCACGGCGTCACTGCCTGCGTCGCCCGTGTCGCCTGCGCTGCTGAACTCGGCTCCACTACAAGCAGGACCGAGCAGACCAACGAAACCCAAAGCGATCAAGCAAGCCCAAGCCGTGCGCATCCTTCAAGCTTCCCACAAAATCGTGAGCCGGTTGCGCCGAAACCGCCTTGGGCTGGCCCGGGCTCGCGCACGCAGCGACTCACCGCGCCCTACATTCACGGCGTGATGAAACGCGCTCGGAAGCGCTTCTGGCTCGGCTCGGTGAGTCGCTTACATTCGGTGCCGTTCACCAGCTCGGCGCCGTCGTCGCTCACCACCAGGGTCTTGCTGGAGCCACTCGTGGTCACGAAGCCCTCGGGATTCAGGCCGCTCAGATCGGCGGCGCTGGCCTGCGGCTCGTTCACGCCGTCCCAGATGAAGAGCTGCGAATCAGGTGTGCTGTCGAAAGCTCCACCCATCACCAGGTAGCGGTCATTCTGCAGTGAGAGGGAGCGGATGCCGCGCCCTCCGAGGTCCAAGAGGAGGGCGTCGCCAAGCTGCGCTGGGCTGCCCTTCAGCACCGCTTCGGGATTCAAGAGCGGCACGAGGAGCGCTTTGCCTTCCGGAATGGGATTGCGAAAGCCGATCCACACCCCGCCTTCGCGGCGGCGCGTCATGCCTTCGAGGTTCAAGCCGCCCTTCTCCTTCGGAGCCAGCTCGGACGCCTCGCGCAGGCCAAATCGCGCCAACCGCGAGTCCGCGAACAAGTCCTCGAGCAACTTGTCGTAGGCGCCCACGAGCTGGAGGTCGCTGCCTTGCACCGGCAGGTTGGTCCCAAAGAGACGCAATCGCTCCGGCTTCGCCTTGCCGGAGCTGTTACGGCCATGCGAGGTGAGCCAGAGCGCTACGTCACCCACGCGCGTTGCTGCCTCGATATCGGTTTCGGGCGCGCCTTTGGGGGGCTTGCCGGGCTTGGCGGGTTTGCCCTGCAGCCCCAGCGCTGGCGAGACGTCGACCATCCACAAAGGCATACCGGGCGCCTGTGTGTCGTAGACGCGAAGCACGTTGTCTTCGTCGTCGGCGATCACGAACACGTTTTCGCTCAGCGCAATGGCGCCCGAAGCGTCGCACATGCCGAGAAAAACCAGGTCATTGGCGCGACTGGGGGGTGCGGCTGCGACCACCGCTGGGGCGGCCGCGGGCGCGCAAGCCGAGCTGAGCAGGCAACCTGCAACGACGAGCGACCGCAGCATGGCGGGCAACATAGCAGGCTCTGCGCGTCACACCCACACCGTCACGCCTTTCGGACGGAGGCGACGCGCGCTATCGTCGAACGATGCTTGGCAGAGTCTTGATGCTGGGGGCCGGCGTCTGCGCGCTGGCAAACGCCTGCGGTGGAACCGACTTTCACGGTGGCCCGGCCGACGCCGTGGCGGGCGACGGGCATGGGGGCGAAATGGTAACGACGCCGAACGGCGGAGAGCCGAGCGTTGCTGGCTCCTTGTCGAACGGCGGAACCGCGGTGTCTGGAGCAGCAAGCGACGGCGGTGCAGGAGGCGCGGCGGGCGCAGGCGGTGCGGGCGACACGCCTCCGAGCAGCGCACCCATCGTGGTCGTTCAGAGCTCTCGCACCAGCATCGTCTCCAACGCGGACCCGAGCCTCACGCTCTCGACCATGCCGCAAGCCGGCAGCGCGCTGATCGTCGGCATCACCTGCTTTTCCGACGTCGACAACTGCATCATTCCCGACGGCGGCGTGACCGATAATCAGGGCAACACCTACGCGCTGGTCGTCGAAGGAGCCAGCATCGTGTCGAGCGACACGCACGGCTCGCGTCCGTACCTGTTCATCGCCGAAAACATCCTCGCACCGACGGGCGCGCTCACCATCACCGTCAACCCCAACGGCACGCCGCCCGAAAACGTTCAGAACTTTGCCTGGGGTGTGATCGAAGTCTCCGGGCTGGCGCCCAACAGCGTCGATCAAACCGGACGCTTTCCCAACACCTGCTGCTTTGAATCGACCACGGTCGAAACCGACGGCGCCACCACGCAAGCCAACGAGCTTGCCGTGGCGGTTCACACGGCGCGCAGCAACGACAACGACTTCAACTACGGGCACGAAGCAACCTGGACCGAGCGCCAGCTCAACGACGACGGCGTGAGCCAAGCCAGCCAGCATTCGCTGGTTACGCGCATCCTCACGGAGCCAGGCGTCGTGAGTCACACCTGGACCCACGACGAGCCCAACCGCGGAGTCTCGGCAATCATTGCGACTTTCCGCGGGGTGGCAAACTAGGCCCTTCTCGCTCGTTTTCGTGGCCGACTCGCGGTCATCGTTCCCGCGCCATCCGACTTCGTGCTTCAATTCACGAATGCGCCACCACTTTGCTTCGTGGGTCGTCGTGCTTTCGGCCATCTCGTGCGGGGGCAGCAGCGAAACCGCTGACTTCTCCAGCGCCGGCAGCTCTTCCGGCGGCACCAGCAACGCTGGCAGCGCAACCGGCGGCAGCGCAACCGGCGGCAGCGCAACCGGCGGCAGTGCCGGCAAAGGCGGCAGCGCGAGCGGCGGCACCAGTAGCGCGGGCAGCACGAGTGGCGGCACAGGCACTAGCGGCTCGACCGGCCAAGCCGGCATGACCAGCGGCGGCAGCGGCCCTGTAGATCCCAACTGCCCGCCCACGCGCCCCATGGGCACCTGCGACGATGCCGGCACCTCCTGCCAATACGACTTCACCAACTGCCTGTGTTACCCGACCGCGCCCGGCACCTTCATCCAGTGCCAAAAGGTCGATCCCACATGCACCGGCGTCGTCCAAGCCGCCCCCGCTGACGGCACCGGCGGCATCTCCGCGAAAGTCGCGCTACCACCGCGCCAGGTTTGCACATGCACGGCCGGAAGTTGGATGTGCGCGTTCGGGGGCTGAGGCCGCGCCCGGCTACTTCCCAGCCGCCATGCCCCGCGCGAGCCACTTGGCAAGCCGGGCGCGCGTCTTCAGCCCTTCTGCTGCAACGCGCACGAAGCCTTTCATCGTTCGTTTGCCGAGCTTCATGGGTGATACGAGCGGGTCCTCGAGTAGCCGTTCGCGAGCCTCGGCGTCCACGCGAACCAAGAGACCGTCGCGGCCTACCGAGCAGCACATGGAGCCGTTGACCATGAAGGCCAAGGTGCCCATCAGCTGCTTCTCCGTGACACGCCGATGCTCGGACAGCATTTCGCGGACGCGTTCGGCCAGCTTCTCGTCGTAAGCCATCGCTCGCGATGATACTCGCTCCGCTACGTGGCCGGGGCGTCGCCTTGCTCGCTCGAAGGCTCAGTCCGGGATCGCGCAGTTCCAGCCGGCGCAGGTGTTCGCGCCGCGGCAGGTGTGCTCGGAGAGTAGCGACGTGGTCGAGTCGTAAGAGAAGCCCTTGGCGGTAGCAAAACCGCCGCAGTGCGGCATGACCTCCACGGTGCCGCCGCGCTGGTCACACAGCGCTTTGAACTGCTCTTCGGTCATCACGCCGACGTTCTCGCTCGAGGTGATGTGGGGCAGCTCGGGAGCGGCGCCGCCGACTCCGTCCGAGCCGCTCGCTCCGCTCGAGCCTGCGGCCGTCATGCCAGCGGAACCGCCCGCTGCGGATCCGGACGCGCCGGCACTATCCGCCGCTCCACCAGCCGCGACACCGCCGACCGCAGACGCCTCGCCGCCCGACTCCCCACCCGCGTTGGCGCTCCCGCCAGCTAGGGCGTGCGGGCTCGTCTCGGTTCCTCCACCGCCGCCAGCCTGAGTGGCGTCACCCGCCGCGCCCGAAGAGCCAGAAGTATCGGGCGCGTCCTTCGTGGAACAACCCGCCAGACAAAGCAGGCCAGCGAGCGCCGCCCCGAGCAAGTTGGGGCTCGCAAGCGCGGGGGCAGCAACGCCGGCTGCCAGAAGCGATTTGGTCATAGGGGCCAACAGCGTAGCACAACTGCAGGTGCGCCCCGGGCAGTCGCGCTCAGTCGCGGCGTCGCGCTGGCTGTGCGGGCCGACAGTCCCTTGGCAGGAGTCTGCCTCTACCGCTACGGCCGCTACGGCTCGAGCGAATACTCGACGAGCTCTTCGGTCTGCGTGCCTGTCTCCTTGAGCTTGCCCACGCCGCGCACGTACCAATAGTCTTTGGTCGAGTTGCCCTGCTTGCGCAGGTGAATGACGCCTTCGAAGGTGCCGGCCGGAACCTCCAGGGCTCCGTCGTCTTCGAGCACCGTCCAGCGCTCTTGCACCGCGTGGCTGGAGGGCGGCAAGCCGACGATGAGCGTCGTTTCTTCGTAGGTTTCGAGCCACGACGCGCCCTTCACGGTGTGCTCGGGCGAGCCGTCGACGTGTAGCTTTTCGGGGCTGTAGTGGACTTCGTTGTCGAGCACGCCGGTGCTGGCGGCGAACGCTTGCTCGCGAAAGCGCGAGATGCGCAGCGGATTCAGCGGTGACGGCGCTTGCCAGCTTTCGGTGTGATCGTTCTGGCCCTTGTCGGTCGTGACGTGGTTGGCCCAAAGCTCCTGGTTCGGCCCCACACCGCCGACGACTTCTTCGTCACCCACGACCGTAGTCTTCTCGGTGACCTTGCCGGCCTTGGTGATGCGATAGGTCCAGCTGTTGCCGGCCTTCCAAGGCAACAGCTGCGCGGCTTGGACGGGCTCGGGAACGCCACCGCCGCCGCCCTCACCCGCTGCTGGCCTGCCGCCCTCAGTCGGGGCGCCACCCGTTTTGGTGCCGCCGCTCTCGGCGCCAGCCTCGGTGCCACCGCTGCTCGGATCGCCCGCAGCACCGGCTTCCGCGCCCGGAGGGGACGGATCGATCGAGCCACAACTTACCGCAACCACCAACGAAACCAGCACGCCAACCCCCCCGAACGAAGCGCCTTTCAATTGTCGTCCCATCCTTCCCACGAGCCTAACCTCGACCAACGACCACTCCACAGGGCCATCAGCAGGCAGCTTGGGCGAAGAACTTCATGGGGGCAAGCCCACGGTGATTTTCTGGGCGGCGCCGCATCGGGCCACTACTGTGCACTACCTTGAACGTTCAGCTCGTCGCCGGCCTGCTCGCACTCGGTCTCGCCTTCGCTTGCTCGCCAGCCGGTTCCAGCCCCTCTCCGGGCGCAAGCGGCAGCGCAACGAACGGCAACGCCGGCACCAGCGCCGGCGGAGCGGGCACGAGTGCCGGAGCTAGCGCAGGCGGCGCCACCAGCGGGGAAAGCGGAACGAGCGGCAGCTCCAACAACGCTGGCTCGGCAACCGCCGGCAGCGGCAACGTCGCAGGTTCAGCTGGTCGCGCGGCGGGCGGCAGCGCCGGCTCGGGCGGCGGCGGCAGCGGCGACTACTGCAGCCCCCGCACGGGCCTCCGCCTGTGCGAGACCTTCGAAACCCAGGCCGCGGGCGCTGCGCAGGCCAAAGCGCCGTGGACTCCGGCCATCAACGGCGACGGTCAGGTGCTGATCGACGACCAGGTGGCGCACAGCGGCAAGCAGTCGCTCAAGATCCACGGCAGCGGCTTCACCACCTTCTTGGTGCTGAACGGCGCGCCCTTTCCGCCCACCAGCGGCCCCTTGCACGTGCGCATGTACGTGAGGCTGGCAGAGCCCATGACCGGCGGGCACAACACGTTCTTGGTGGCCGATACGCAAGCCGCGCCAGGCGCGGGCAACGCTTTCAGGCTAGGCGAGATGAACGCCATGCTGATGTACACGGTCATGGGCGACACCCACGGCGCGCTCGCCAACGAAAACTACTACACCGACCACCTGCCCGGCGCGGCGCTCACGGCCCTCACCTGGTCGTGCCTCGAGGTCGCGCTCGATCACCAAAAGCCCGAGGTGCAAGTCTCGCTCGACGGCCAAGCCATCGACGACCTGCACCACACCGACTGGGCGCTAGACGCCTACGACACGCTGCGCTTCGGTTTCGAGAAGTACGCGGGACCGGTGAGCGACGTCTGGTACGACGACATTGCCGTCGGCACGGCGCCGCTCGGTTGCAACTAGCCTCGTCGCGTCGCCGAAAAAGACTCATTCCCAAGGCGTGCCGAGACGCGTCCGGGGCGGACAAGTGTCCAAGTGTCTCACGGCGGACACGCGTCGCGATGCGTCGTTCGACCGACCAAAAGTCGGCAAATTTCGCGTAACCACGGGTTGGAACGGATCGTGCTGAGAGGTCTGCGACTGCCAACGCGAGCTCGCCCGACGCGAGCCGGAAAGACGACCATGCGCCACCCCCTCCGTATTGCCACTCTGTTCGTGATCACGTCTCTGGCTGCTTTGACCAGCCTCGGCGGCTGCGCGGACATCGGTGAAGCCATCGACTGCGATCAGATGTGCAACGAGCTGGAGACCTGCGTCGACAGCGACTTGAACGTTCACCGCTGCAGCGAGCGCTGCGAAGACGAGGCCGACAACAGCCGTTTTCGCGACAAGCTCGACGAATGTACCGACTGCCTGGACCGTGACTACGCCTGCGGCGAAATCGAAGATCGCTGCCCGATCTGCGCCGACGTAGCCGACGAGCTGCTGTAGCCGCAGCGGCGCGGGGCTTTTTGAGAACAAGAGTCAGTTCGGATCCGAACTGACTCTTGTTCTGTGCTGACCGGTTAGTTCGGATCCGAACTTTTGAGGCGAGAGAGCCCGTTCGGGGAACGGCAGCAAGAAGCGCAAACGTACGGAGGTTCAAGGCGCTACGGGTGTCA
>DATAKF010000404.1:0-3395 GCA_036261775.1 Polyangiaceae bacterium
TCTCGACATCTTCTGGGCGCAAAACGTCGGCCCATCGTTCATCTTCGAAAACACCGACGGCAAGGGCAGTTTCGTCGAGCACGAAATCGTTCACGACTTCCGCGCTCACACGCCGCGCGCGGGCGACGTCGACTGCGACGGTGACTTGGATCTCGTTGGGAGTCCCTGGGGCGACCGAAACCAGGCGTCGACTGGCGAGAGTATCGGCATGCCCGCGCGCGACGTCCTCTACCTACAGAACATGACCGTCGAAAACGGCGGCAAGCCCATCTTCGACGCCGAGCGCAAACCTTACGAGGTCGGTTGGCCCCGCCCACACTGCTTGAAGTAGCGGCCGTTGACTCGCGAAGGCGCTCTAACCGCGGCCGAGCAGGATCCGATCGTTACAAGTACAGAGCTCTCCAGACCTACGGCGCAGGTGCGATCACCGAAACGCTCATGGCTGGCATGTCGTAGACGATCGAGTTTTGTGCGCTCACGTTCGCGACGCCTGCGGCCTTGACGTCCGAACCGGCGGCAGTGAGGGTCCAGACGCCGGCGCGAGTGAATGCGGAGCTCGCTTCGATGGCGATGTTGGCCGTGTGCACGGCGGTGTCTTTGTTGATCAAGACCAGCACGATGCGCGAGGCGTCGGCTTCTACCGTGCTTGCGTACACGCTCGTCTTTTCGATGTCACTCGTGGTGGCGGCCACCGCCGTGTCCCCGAACGTCGCGCCTTGACCGTCGAAATTGCGGTAAACGCGGAAGGCAGCGCGATTGTACACTTCCGCATCGCCGAAGCCGAAGAACGAAGCCATGTAGACGCCTTCACGGCCGAAAATGCCGAGCACGTCCGCAGCGGCAACGCCGCCAGAGATGTCGGCGCCGCCGCCGAAATTCCATTCACTGAAGGCGAGCTCCGTGCCCGGGTAATGCGCGGCGATCTTGCCGAGCATGCTCGGGATGAGCGCGATGGGCTTCTTCATCGTGGCCCAGTAAGTGATCCAGCTTTGCTCGACGAACTTGTCGTCCCACAATGAGCGCGGCGCTTGGACGCGAGCGGCGACGACCGCCGGGTCCAACGCGTGGAGACCGCTATCCGTCACGCGCGTGCCTACGGCGGAATCTTTAGGATCGAAGGCGTCGCGAGCTTCGGGGTAATAGTGCAGGTCCAAGACGTCGACCAAGCGTTTGCCCGCGCTGGCTTCCGCCGCCTTCATCGTATCCAGATAGGACTCGGTGAAGTCGCGCTGGTTGGCGTCTGGCGCGCCGCTCAGACCAGTCCAGCCGCCCCAGCCGAAGCTGACGAAGCCGAGCACCTTGGCGTCTGGAGCGTTGGCTTTCACCACTTTTGCGAACTCGATGTTCTTGCTCGTGACTTCAGCGTAGGTGACAGGCGTGGTCTGGACCTCGGCATGCGTACTCGCCCAGGCATCCGGCTCGTTGTCCAGGTCGAAGAAGAAGAATGTTTTGGGGTACGTCGTGCGGGCCCAGTTCACGAACTCATCTTGGTAGACGCTGTCGTCGGTGATATCGGGCGTGAGCGAGAGCATCCTGCCTTTGGCGGACTTATTCTTTTTGAAGCGCGTGGTCAGATAGTTAGCGCCAGACTTGCGCACGTCGCTCGCGCAATCCGGAGGGCTGCTCCCGGGTTGGTCCTTGTCGCCTGCCACGTAGTCGACGATCGGAACCGTGAGTAGCACGCTCGCCCCCTGCGCGGTCGCGGCCGTGATTAAGTCCGAAACCGCAGCGCCCGCTGCGTCGGGCGTTTGGGAGTTGGCGACGAGGAAGGCGTCGTTCTCGAAGCACCAATCAGCGCCCGCATTGGAGGCGTTGTTTTCCCAGTTGTACGCCGTCATTCGGTTGCCGCCGCTGCGCAGGAAGGTCGGCTTGGTAGTCGCGATTTCTTCGCTGGAGTTGGAGCCATAAATCAGCGCCGAAATGGGGCGGCGCCCCTCGGTCGTGCTCACTTTGATGGTGATGTCGGGCGTGCCTTTCGCGCCCAGTGCTGGACCGGTCGGGAGCCCCGGCGCTGGCCCAACGGCGCTCATGGTCGCACCGCTACCCCCGGCGCCGGCCGACGAGGCACCGCCGGTCGTTGTCGCGCCATTGAGCGCTCCTGTGTTCGTTCCCCCGCTGCCGATCGGGCCTTGGGCACCGCCGCTCCCACTGTCACCTCCGCGCGCGCTGGCGCTCGACTGCGACCCGTTGCTGCAATGAAACAGACCGATACACAGCGTGCAGAGCGCGCAGAGCCCGAGCTTCCGAGTGAGCATGTGGCATCGCTTAGCACGCGCCGAGCTTCGATGAAGGGCCGGATTGAGGGCGCTTGGTGACGATGATGTCGTTGGCAAAGCGTGCCGTTCCGCGCGCGGTTCGTATAGCCTCTTGCCATTGCTCGGAGCTCGCCGTCGCGCTGCGCCGCGTTGTGCGCGCCGCGCTTAAGCCTTCCACGCCGCAAACCGCGAGCTCGGCGAGAGCGTCCGAGCACTCAACGAAGCCTTCACTGTCTCCGAGAGCCATCATGTCGCTTAGCAGCGTGAGTGCTCGGGCTGCCCACGGCTCTAGATCACGCCTCGTTGTATGCGGACGCGCGGTCGCCGTTGGCGTTGGCCGTGGAGCTTGAGGACTTGGATCCCGATGACCGACTGGCCTATGTGAACCCAGCATGCCCTCGCGGACTTCAGGAGTTGCAGATCGCTCGAGCGACGATCGAAGCGCACATCGATGAAGTCGACTCGCTTGCCGACCGGGACGACGAGAAACACCACCGTGAGTGGGCTGGACGGCGTGACGACCCAGCGGCGCGCTCCGCTAGCGAAGCGGCGTGTCACCCGGCCTGTCACCCATGGCACTGTCACGATTTCGAGACGTGCAAATTTGCGAAATTTCCGACGGTTCATTCCATCCTTGCTGCGCGTGGCCTGACAAAGTGTGCGCTGGCAAGGGTCATGACAACGTCGTTTGGCAACCCGGCATCTAGCGAGGTTGGCCCCGCCCATGGCCTGCAGCTGCAGCCCCGAGGTGTCAGCGACGCTCTGGAGGAGGGCAACGCAATGCTGGGAACACGAGCACCGCGACCGCGCCGGCTGAAAAACGCGTTCGTCTCGAGAGCTTGGCCAAAATCTCCCAGATCTCTGCGTGGACATCTATAGCGCCTGCTCTGCGGTGAAACCCGTGCCCCAACGAGGCCCCAGTCGTGAGTCGTGATGCGCAGCCAACAGGCTGGGGACTTGCCAGCCGCACGGCGCCGAAAGCACGATCCGGGGGCGACGAGTTGCGAATCGAACACAAAACAATCCATATGGTTCGAGATTATTTGGCAGCTAAATTCGGCTGAGTTCCTGGCTACGACTAACAATATGCCGGGGCGTTTCTTGCGATTTCTGTTCGGCTTCTGCCATCACGGAGAGGGA
>DATAKF010000410.1:0-4355 GCA_036261775.1 Polyangiaceae bacterium
CCTCACCCCGCGCGAGCGCTTTCGCCACCGGGCGATCCAAGCGGTCACCGCACAGTAGCTCGACGCCGCGCGTGCCCGGGGTGATGGGCATCCCGAGCAGGGTCTCGGCTTCGCGTGAGCCCGCCATCACGACTAGGTCGGGGTCGAGGAGCATGACCGCGCCACCGAGCTTGGACAGAGCGCCGCTCAGCAGAGCGCCGTCGAGCGTGATGTCAGAGCTGGCGCGTCGCGGCGCCTTGGGCTGTGCCATGGGCGGATCACTCTAGAACGCCGCTCCGGGGGCAGCCACCTCGTTCTCGAGCCCACCGCCTGCGAGCTTCTCTTCGCGCTCAGTGAGCGGCTGACGGGCGAAGGCTGCGCGGCGCCTCTGCCGAGCGAGCGCGACGCGCCAGATCGATGACGGCGGCGACGAGCGGAACGGCGCTCGCTCCGAGCACCAGCGGCCAGGCGCGGCCCAAGTCGACGCGCACGCCCAGCGCCCGCGGCACCTCCTGGGAGAGGATGAACACCGCCATCACGATTACGAACCAGGCAAATCCACGCCTGAGCAGCGTCTGCGGCACGCGGCCGGCCAAGGCGCCGCCAGCGAAGCTGCCCACCACCGCCGCGGCCGTAGCCATCGCGGCGAAGCCCCAGTTCACGTGGGTGGTGGTCGCGTAGCCGGCGAACGCGGCGAATGACTTCATGGCTATCACGAGCAGCGAGGTGCCCACGGCCGAGCGCATGGGAAGCTTCGCGAACAGCACCAGCGCTGGCACCACCAGGAAGCCGCCTCCCGCGCCGACGAGGCCCGTGACGGCGCCGACCGACAGCCCCTCGAGCACGATCTTGGCCAGGGGTAGGTCGGCGAGCTTTCCCTCGCCCGCATCACAGCACTCTGCCGCGGGCTCGGCTTGCTTGCCGCGCATCATCGCGATCGCGGTCACCAGCATCATGGCGCCGAAGAACAGCAGCAGCACCGTGCCCGGCACGAAGTGCGCGAGCTTGCCGGCCGTGAAGGCTCCGACCATGCTGGTCGCCCCGAACACAGCGCCGGTGCGCCAGCGCACCCGCCCGGCTCGGGCGTGGGGGACGAGCGCCGCGACGCTGGTCGTGCCGACAATCAGCAGCGACAGCGCAATGGCTTGATGCGTGGCAAAGCCCACGACGTACACCAAGATGGGCACGGTCAGGATCGAGCCGCCGCCGCCCAGCAAACCGAGCGAGACGCCGATCAGCACCGCCAGCGCAGTCCCAGCCAATACCGGGGTCGAGAGCAAGTCCATGTCTTGGGCTTCAGCGAAGAACGTGCCAAGCCCCAGACCGGCCAACCCCGCTAATTTCGGCCGGAAAGGCGCGAACATGAAACATGTTGCAACACACGACGCGCAACAAGCGGTGCAATTGAAACACCTGCTGGCACGGCCAACGGCGGGCCCGCCCCGGAACCCGGGCAGTCGGGCGTTGGCACGGCGCGTGCTGTCGGCTCCTACGTCAGCCCACGCTGGGCCATACGACGAGGAACACGATGATCGATTCTTGGTTGGTTCGAGGCGCCGTTGGCGGCGCGCTGATTGGCCTGAGCGCCTCACTGATGCTCGTGCTCAATGGACGCGTCACAGGGATCAGCGGCATTCTGAACGGTCTGATGCGCCCCTCCGAGAAGGCAGAGGCGGGCTGGCGAGCGCTGTTCGTGCTGGGACTCATCGTCGGCGGCGCTTTGACCCTGAGGGCGCTCGGCAACGACGCAACGCCTCCGCCGCTCGCGACCGCGCTCCTCGCAGGCGCCCTGGTAGGTGTCGGCACGCGCATAGGAAACGGCTGCACCAGCGGCCATGGAGTGTGCGGCCTCAGCCGCCTCTCGCCCCGGTCGCTGGCCGCGACGCTCACGTTCATCGCCACTGGTGCCCTGGCGGTGCTGGCGACGGGCGGAGCGGGAGGTGCGCCGTGAAGCGCGCAGGGATGGCGCTGGTGGGCCTCGTCGCCGGGCTACTGTTCGGCGCGGGCCTCGTCGTCAGCGGCATGACCGAGCCGGTGAAGGTGCGCGGCTTCCTCGACTTCGGCGGCGGTTGGGATCCAACGCTCGCCTTCGTGATGGGCGGAGCCATCGCCGTGCACTTCACGGCTTACCGCCTGATTCGCGGGCGCCGTGCGCCCGTTCTGGGCGAGAGCTTCCAGATCCCGACGCGCAAAGACATCGACGCCAAATTGCTCGCCGGCGCTGCCCTGTTCGGGCTTGGCTGGGGCCTCGGCGGCTACTGCCCCGGGCCCGCGGTCACGAGCCTCACGACGGGCGCCCCGGCCGTATTGGCTTTCGTCGCCGCGATGCTCGGAGCGTCGTGGCTCACGGCTCGCGCCGAGGCCTGGGCGGCGACGCGCAAGGCCGCCCCCACGGCGGAACCTACCTCGGGCAATCGCGTGCTCTCACCGTGAACCAGGGAGGAAATCATGCTGTTCCGTCAACTCTATGACCTCGAATCCTCGACCTACACCTACCTGCTGGCCGACCCCGATACTCGCGAAGCGGTGCTGATCGACCCAGTGCTGGAAAACGTCGAGCGCGACGTCGGCTTGCTGAAGGACCTGGGACTCACCCTGCGCTACGCGCTCGATACTCACGTGCACGCCGATCACGTCACCGCGCTCGGCACCTTGCACGAGCAGACCGGCTGCCAAACGGTGCTCTCCGAGCGCGCGGGCGTCGGTGTGGCCGACGTCTACGTAAAGGACGGCGACCGCCTGCGCTTCGGCCGCTACGAGCTCGAGGCGCGCGAAACACCAGGGCACACCAGCGGCTGCGTGACGTACGTCTTGGGCGATCGCTCCATGGCCTTCACGGGTGACGCGCTGCTGATTCGAGGCTCGGGGCGGACGGATTTTCAGCAAGGTGACGCGGGGACGCTGTACCGCTCGGTCCACGACCAGATCTTTTCGCTACCCGACTCGACGCTGCTCTATCCGGGCCATGACTACAAAGGCCGCACCGTGACGAGCGTGGGCGAGGAGAAGCGGCTGAACCCGCGCCTCGGCGGAGGCAAGACGGCTCACCAGTTCGCCGAGATCATGAGCCAGCTGCAGCTCGCCTATCCCAAGAAGATCGACGTGGCGCTTCCCGCCAACCTGCAGCTGGGCCTCAAGCACCTGCCGGTTTCAGCCGAGGTGGGCGAAGGCCAGCGCTGGGCACCAATCACCCGCAGCGCCGCGGGTATTCCGGAAGTGTTGCCAGAGTGGGTGCTCGGCAACCGAGACGCGGTGCGGCTCGTGGATGTGCGCGAGGCGGACGAGCTCATGTCCGAGCTCGGGCACATCGAGCGAGTGGAGCACGTGCCCCTCGCGACGCTCCAACAGGTGTTCGCCGACGCGGAGCGAGACCAGCCGCTCGTGGTGGTCTGCCGCTCTGGTGGACGCTCCGGCAAGGCGGCGCTGCAGCTCGAGGCGCTCGGCTTCTCGCGCGTAGGCTCGATGCGCGGCGGCATGGTCGAGTGGACACGCCGGCGCTTTCCAACGACTCGAAGCGCGGTGCCCAAGACCTCTCACGCTCGTGCCGGCAAAGTCGCGTTCGCTACCGACCTACGGCAGGAGGAACAGCCGGCGCTCTACACGGCCACGGCGCTCGCCGTTCACTCGCAGGCCAAGCTCGTCACGGTCCACGCCACGCGTGAGGGCGAGGCACAGGGCACGCTGTCTGGCGCCGCCGAGCTCGCACGCGATTGGCAGAAGGAGCTCCAGCTCGAGAGCTTCGTGCACACGTGCTGTGAAGACGTCACCGACACGCTCCTCGACGCGCTCCGCCGCGTCGAACCCGACGTGATCGTTTGCGGTACGCACCACCGCGGCGGCCTTTCGCAGCTGCTCTCGGGGAGCGTGGCGGAAGCCGTAGCGCGCAACGTGAACGTACCCACGCTCGTCATACCGCTCGACGGCGAGGGCCTGGCGACGCGGCGCGGTGAGCTGCGTGTCAGCCGTGTTCTCGTGCCGGCGGGCGACGCCGAGAGCGCTCGTGTCGGCCTCGCCGCGGTCGAGTGGTGGATTCGCTCGACCCGGCAAGAGCGGCCGGAGATCGTGCTCCTCGAGGTCGAAGACGGCTCCGCGCTGCCCGCGCTCGCTAGCCTCCCACCCGGAACACGACTGAGTCGTGGACCGGCCAATGGCTCGCTCGAAGCCGCCATCGAAAAAGCGGCGCGCGACCTCGATACGCACCTCATCGTCATGCCCACCCGCGGACACGACGGCATCAAGGACGCTCTGCTTGGCTCGCGCACCGAAAGGGTGCTCCGCACCACCACTCGACCCGTGCTGATCGTGCCAATGGACGCCAAACTGTAGAGCGACCACGCGGTGCTAGCGAAGCGTCCGTGCCCGCTCCGAGGAGCTTG
>DATAKF010000411.1:0-14225 GCA_036261775.1 Polyangiaceae bacterium
AAAGCGCGCCGCAAGCATGCAGCGGGTTCGCACCCGGTTTCGAGGCGACCCGAGAACCTCACGCCCAGGAACGATCTCCGATTGGATGCGGATGCCAAGTACTGGCAAGCTAGGCGCTGTCTCCGTTTGCCGCCCCTCCTCTACGGTAGCGCTATCAAGTGGCGAACGACCAGCCCCTGACCTCTGCGGTCCCCGACGCGCCTCGGGGCTCGCGCGTGCCAGTTTGGATTCTGGCGGGGGCGTTGGCCCTGACGCTCGGTGTTGACTGGCTCTTTCCCCTGCGCGGCGTGATCTCCTACGCGCTCGCCACCGCCATCAGCGGGCTGCTGTTGCCGTGGGCGGCGTTGACGCTCAGGTTCGTCTCGAGCTCGGATGAGGAGCGTCAAGATCCGCGGAAGGCGACGCTCTCACGGGAGCGAGTGATTCGCGGACTGGCGCTCAGGCTGGCGCTCGTGCTGTTGGCGGCCGCGTTCTCGTTCGCCAAGTGGTCGGTGTTACTTGCGGCGGAGGGCAGCAACCCTTTGTACGCCGATGCGTCGCGGAGCTACACCACGGGGCTGGCCCTGCTCGCGGGCTTGGGTCTCGCCGTACGAGATCTGCCGGCGTCGCGCTTCCTGGCGAATGCGTCGCTCCACCCTGCTCGCCTGATGGCGCTGTCATTCGGTGGGGTCGGGCTGGCGGGAACGCTGCTGCTCAGCCTGCCTTTTTCACATCGCGATGTCGTCCAGGTATCGCTGATCGACAATCTGTTCACGGCGTTCAGCGCGGTATGCGTAACGGGCCTGACGACGGTCAATCTCGTGGAGACGTACAGTTGGGCAGGCCAGATCGTGGTGCTGCTGCTCATCCAGGTGGGAGGGCTGGGCATCATGGTGTTGTCCGTAGCCATCGCCATCATGGCCGGACAGAAGCTGCGGGTGAGGAGCAGCATGGTCCTCACCGAGGTCGTCGAAGGGGCGTCGCTCGCCACGCTCAAGCGAACCGTGCTCTCGATCTGTGCCGTCGCCTTCTCGTTGGAGGCGCTTGGAGCGTTATCGCTTTACGAGGCGTGGCGCGGGCACAGCGCGCCCGCTCCGGGGGGCGATGGCCCAGGCCTGTGGTGGGACGCGCTCTTTCATGCCGTTAGCGCGTTTTGCAACGCGGGCCTGTCGACCTACAGCGAGGGTCTCGTGCGTGTAGCCGGGCAGCCCATTTCGCTCTCGGTGATGGGGCTGCTCGTGGTGTTGGGCGGCCTCGGCTTTCCCGTGCTGCACGAGTTGTTGGGCGTGCTGTGGCAGCTCCTTCGAAGGCGACGGCGCAAGCCGCTCAGCCTGCACGCGCGCATCGTCCTGCGCACGAGCGCGGCGCTTCTGGCGGCCATGACTGCGGCCTACCTGGTGCTGGAGTGGACCGCGTCGCTCGCCCCGCTGGGCTACGTGGATCGCGGCTTCGTCGCGGGTTTCCAGGCCATCTCCGCCAGAACGGCGGGGTTCAACGCCATCGACATCGCGGCCATGCGCCCAGCCAGCTGGCTCTTGACGTGCTTCGCGATGTTCGTCGGAGCGGCCCCCAGCTCGACGGGCGGCGGCATCAAGGTCACGACGCTGGTAGCGCTGTTCGCGGGCCTCCGCGCGGAGCTTGGCGCGACCTCGCCCCGCTTGCTCAATCGCACCTTGGCCGATGCCGACGTGCGCAAGGCGGTCGGCGTGTCGCTGCTCAGCCTAACTATCGTGTTCGGTGTGCTGTTCCTGCTCCTCCTGCTGGAGGAGCATCCACCGCTGGAGCTGGCATTCGAGGCGGTGTCCGCCTTCAGTACGACCGGCCTATCCACCGGCATTACGGGCCGGCTTACCACCCCCGGCAAGCTGCTGATCGCGTTGCTGATGTTTGCCGGTAGAATCGGACCGCTCACCCTGGCGTTGGCCATTTCTGCCAAGCCCCAGCCGAGAGCGGTCAAACTGCCCGAGGAACGCCTGATGATCGGCTGAAAAGCATGAGGCACAAGAAAGTCCTGGTAATTGGCATGGGTCGCTTCGGCAGCGCTTTGACCGAAGAGCTGTTGGATACCCACTGCGAGCTGGTGGTGGTCGACAAAAGACCCGAAGCGGTCGACGCGCACAAGGCACGCATTAGCGCGGCCTTCGTGGCAGACGCCAGCGATCCCGGTGTCCTCGAGCACATCGGCGCCAGAGACATGGACGTCGCCGTCGTCACGCCTGGCGAGGAGTTCGAGACGACGGTGCTGTGCGTGTCGCAGCTGGCTCAAATGGGCGTCAAGACCATCTTCGCTAGGGCCGCCAACGATCGGCAGGCGCACGTGCTCCGCGCAGTAGGCGCCACGCGTGCAGTACAGGTCGAGAACGAGATGGGGCGGCGCTTGGCGGTGCAGGTGCTGAACCCGGTGGCCGCTCACTTGAGCGACTTCGCGATGCACTTTCGAGTCGTCCCCTGGTCGCCCAAGCCGCCCTACGTCGGAATGTCGCTAGCGAGCGCCCAGCTGCGCCGCTTCGACCTGAACGTACTGGGCTACTTGCGCAACGACCCCGCGCAGAGCGGTGGCAAGCCACGCATGCAGCTCCCCGGCGCTGACTACGTGATCAACGAGAACGACACGCTGCTCTTGGTCAGCGAGGACGAAGCGCTCGAGCGCTTCTTTGCCTCGCTCGAGTGAGCGCGGCGGGCAGGCGTAGGAGTCCGTGCGTCTGCGTTACTACTCGACCGCAAACGGAACCGTCAGCTCCCAGCCAGTCCCATAACGATCCGTGGCCCGCAGCGAAAACTCGTAGGCCCCGGAGAGAGGCGCGTCTGTCGGCCCAAAGCTGGCGTTCTCGCCGAAGCTCAGGAAGAAGTGACTGGCTCCCTCGACGTCGATGGGCTTCGAAAGCGCGTCGTAGCCGAGAATCCTGTCACCGAAATCCAAGTCATACGGCTGACCCTGCCGATAGACCCCTCCCGTTGCGCTGATCGGGAACAGCTCATTGGGAAGGATCGGCCCGTTGTCGAAGTCGGGCGAGCTGCCGCTCGGAGCCGCTGCTCCCGGCCCGATCATCACGAGCAGTACCAGCCCCGACGGCGGAGAAAACTGGGCCTCGGTAAGTTGCTGAGTCGGCGCGAGCTTCGCTGCCTCCGCCAACAGTGCAAGCTCGGAACCATAGGGGCCGTCGTGGGGCTCCCCCGGCAGGAAGGCCCGCTCAGTGGGTGAGTAGACATGAGTCGACCCGAAGAACTTGGACACCCAATCGAAGTAGGAGTCGGGCCCTGTCTCTAGCGCTCCAACGTCGCCCACGACAGGCAAAGCTTGCGTGATCTCCCACGGGGGATCACCGATAGGCCGGCGCTTGCACCCCTCACAACCTGCCTCGGGTAGCGCCTCTTCCTCACCCAGCTCGGGTGCGGGTGGCATGCACACCATCTTGGCAGGGCCGCCGTACGGCCCGCCACAGTCGCAGCCTTCGGGGTAGTCCCAACAATACCACTGGCCAGCTGATGGCACGCTGACACATTCCTCCCCGGCAGCGCAGTCATCAGCCGACCGACAAGTCTGTCTACCGCAACAGTTCGCGTCGTATTCACCCGTTGCACTGCAGTCGTACGACAGCCGGGTCTGCTCGAGCGTGCACGTGGAGCGGGGCGCCTCGGTACAGCCGGCGGCGTAGCACCCCTTTGGAGCGAGGGCGGGCTCGTTGGCGCAGCGGCGCCACACGGTGGCGTCAAACCCGAGTCGGAAGAATGAAAACACCCAGTATTGAGCGCCGTCCGCCAACCTTTCTAAGCAGACGTTCCCATCCGAGTAGTAGAAATCAGGATCGCTTTCGTCAGGTCTGATCGTGCAAGCCAGGTCCGCCAGTGGCCGATCGACCTCCAGGCAATCCTGCTCGGCGTTGTAGGGTTTGCCCCAGATGGCGAAGGCATTGTCGCCACCGCAACCGGGGGCCGCTCCGCTTGCGCCGCCAAGCCCTACCGGTGGCCCTCCCCCATCGTTGGCGGCAAGGGCTCCTGCTGCACCCGCATCGCTCGCCTGGCTTGGGCTGCGATCGGTCGTTCCGCAGCAAGGCGCCATCCATGCTCCAACGACCAATCCAGCCCAAGCTCTCACGTAGCCTCAATACATCTCAGGGAAATTGCGCACGCTTGTCGGTGATGAGCCCCGCGAGATCTGAAGTCATCGCGCGCGCCATTGTCGGGTATGTGTTGTCATTGGCGCTACCCTCGCCCGGAGCGCAGGTAGAGCACATCTCGTTGGTGACAACGCCAAGCACATAGGGACCATTCGCGTCCGGGTAGGTCGCTGACCAGATTGGGCCACCGCTGTGTCCGGGCGAGATATCATTGGCGGTGTTGAAGATGGTCCATTCGCCATTCACGGCACCTCGCCAGTTAAAGGTGCTGTGCGGGGTGTCCTGACCATAGACCGAATTCGCCACGCACCCGGCCGGAGAACTCGCCAAGCCGCAGGCCGGGTAGCCGTCGATGCGAGCCCACCACCCTGAGGTTGTCGGCAGCCAGTAGCCCATCCAACCCGGCGTTCCGTTTTGCCATGAGATGGACTTGAGCTTCAACAAAGCCCAGTCGTACTTGCCGCAGGTTTCACGAGTCGCGACGGTATACGTGGTGTGACAATTGTTGCTAACGTAACCGGCGTCCACCCAGGCGGCGCTGCTGGTCTGCACGCCCCAAGGGTCAGTAGCGCCGTCGCGCCTGGCCGCATACGCCTGATTCTGAGGAATCTCTCCATTGGCATTGACCACGCAGTGGGCAGCGGTGAGAACCAGTCGGCGCCCCACGAGTGCCGCAGTACAGCCGGTGTTTAACTGTCCCTGTCGCATGAGCACGTTGTGATTGCTCGGCCAAGTCGCGTTCAGCGGTTTGATGAAGCGCGCATCAGTACCGCCCGACCAGCCCTGAGGCTGAAGACCAGGCAAGGCTTTCTCGTCGACGACGGCGTTTGGAACAAGGCTCGGCTTGTTGATGCCGCGAGCTTCCGCGAACTTGCGGAGCGCTCGCAGGTCCTCGAGCGCGTACTCCTCCTCCCACTCGTCGTTGTTCTCATCACTAAAGATGATCCGTGTGTGATCAGAGTCCGGCTGCGGCGCCCACCCCGACGCGCGCAGATTTTCCTGCACAATCGCGGCTTGCTCAGCCGCCTTCGTCGCCTCGTCGGTACCACGAAGATCGTAAGGGAGTTCGCGGGCGACGTCGGGCGCAGTCGCTAGCACATGCCGCCGAAATCGCGTCTTTTTTGGCGCAATCGGTGCATCGCGAGTGATCGCAGCCTGAGCCTCTAGCGTGGACGCAGCTGGCTCACCGGGTGCTTGTTCGGACGGACTGCTACACCCGGCTATCCCCAGGCAAGCAGCGCCCCCCAACGCCAGGACGAGCCACCTACTCACGAGATGACGAGATGACGAGATGACGAGATGACGAGAACTGGCTTGTGCATGCGATTCGACCTCCCGACCCGGCCTAGTTGGGTCTCACCCATCTCTTATTCATAGGCTTCGAGCAATCACAATGCTTCATGCCTGTAGGTACGTCGCGCTAATAGAATGACTACACCATGCCGCCAGGCCTGCGCGGTTCACCCTCAGAAGTGAGATAAATTGCCCCACGAGTCATTCGCGCGTTCGAGGTCACGGCGGCGGGGCTGGCAACGTGGAAGGGCGAACGAGCCTAGGTTGCTTGGTCTCTTGGCGTGACGCGGATGCTCGATCAATCGGGACCAAACAACTCGCGCAGCACCTGACCCGTCGGCGTCTTGGCGCGCGACGCGACGCGAGGCGCCGCGGCCGCCACGATTTGCCCACCGCGCTCGCCGCCTTCCGGCCCCAGCTCTACCAAGAAATCCGCGCCTGCCATTACCTCGGGGTGATGCTCGATCACGACCAGCGTGTCACCGCGCTCGACGAGGCGCGATAGCACGCTCATCAGCTTCGCCACGTCAGCCATGTGTAGGCCCGTGGTCGGCTCGTCCAGCACGTAGAGCGTGGCGCCTTGGGTGGTGGTTTGGGTCAGCTCGGCAGCTAGCTTGAGGCGCTGGGCTTCGCCGCCCGACAGCGTGTGCGAGCCTTGACCGAGCGCGATGTAGCCGGCACCCAAGTCGCACAACGTGCGCAGCGGCGCCGCCACTTTGGGGTGATTCTCGAATACGCGCACGGCGTCTTCGGCCGTCAGCTTCAGCACGTCGCCGATGCTGCGGTCCATGTAGCGCACTTCGAGCGTGCGCGGCTCGAAGCGCAGGCCGTCACACGTGGGACAAGCCGAGACCACGTCGGGCAAAAAGCTCATTTCGTGCGTGATCGCGCCCTGGCCTTCGCAGGTGGGGCACTGCCCGCCGCGACCGGTGTTGAACGAAAAGCGCGACGGCTCGAAGCCCCGCAGCTTGGCGTCGGGGCTGGCGGCGAAGATGCGCCGGATGTGGTCCCAAATGCCGAGGAACGTCGCCGGCACCGAGCGCGGCGTGCGGCCGATCGGCGACTGATCGACCGAGACGGCGCGCTTCAAGCTCGCTCCGCCGCTGAGCGTCTTGAAAGGGCCCGGCGCTTCGGTTACCAGCCCCAGCTTCTGCTTGAGCGCCGGCAGCAGCACCTTGCGCACCAGCGTGCTCTTACCGGAGCCGCTCACGCCCGCCACGACCGTGAAGCGCGCGAGCGGAACCGAAATTTCGACTCCTTTGAGGTTGTGCGCGCTGGCGCCCGTGAGCACCAGGCTGTCGTGCTTGGCCGGTATAGCCAGCGGCTGCCGCAGCTGGGGTGGAGTCGACAGCGCCTTTCCGGTGGGCGAATCCGGGTGGGCGCACACCGCCGCCGGCACGCCCGCCGCCACGATGTGCCCGCCGCGCGAGCCGCCGCCCGGGCCTAGATCGACCAAATAATCGGCAGCGCGAATCGTCTCCGCGTCGTGCTCCACCACTACGACCGTCGAGCCAAGGTCGACCAAGCTGCGCAGGTTGGCGATCAGCCGACCGGTGTCGCGCGGGTGCAGGCCGATGGTTGGCTCGTCCAGCACGTACAGCGCGCCCGTGAGCCCGGCGCCGAGCTGCGCTGCCAAGCGCAGCCGCTGCATCTCGCCGCCCGACAACGTGGCCGCCGAGCGATCCAGGCTCAGATAGCCGAGCCCAACTTGCACCAGGAAGCGCACGCGTCGCAAGAGCTCGCTCAGAATGGGCGTCGCCACCTTCGCGGCGTCGCCCGTGATCTTCAAAGCCTCGAGCCGTTGCAGCAGACTGCCGACCGAGCGCGCGACGATCTCATGGTAGTGCTCACCGTCGAAGCGCGCTGCGCGCGGAATGGGCGAGAGGCGCGCGCCGTGGCAGTCGGGGCACACCACTTCGGGCGCCTCGACCTCCACGGCCTTGCGTCCGCGCTTCTTGGTCGGCTCTGCTACCAACACGCCCGCCCCTTCGCAGCGCTCACAACGGCCCTGCTTGGTGGCGAACGAGAACCAACGGGGATCGAGCTCAGGCGCCGAAAAGCCGCACTTGGGACAGGCGCTCTGGAGCGAGAACAGCTGCTCTTTTCCTGATTCATTACGGAGCTTTACAGCTCCGTTGCCAAGCTTGAGCGCGCGGTCGAAATCCTCACGACCGATTCGCTTCGGGTCGATCTTGGCGACGACGACCAAGTCGATGGTGTGCTCTTTCGTCTTGGCGAGCCGAGGCGGGTCGCTCGTCTTGACCAGCACGCCGTCGCAATACGCTTGCTCGATGCCGGCGCGCTCGGCGGCCGTGAACACGTCGAGGTACGTGCCCTTGCGCGCCTGCACGACCGGCGCCAGCAGGGCTTGGCCCGCGCCGCTGCGCTTCAAATTGCCGAACACCGCGTCGGGCGTGGTGTGCGAGATCGGCTCGTCGTGATCCGGGCAATGCAGGATCGCCAGCTTGGCGAAGAGCAGGCGCAAGTAGTGCGCGACTTCGGTCACGGTCGCGACCGTCGACTTGGCGCCGGCGCGCGTGGTGCGCTGCTCGAGCGCAATGGAGGGCGGCACACCCGTCACGCGATCGACGTCGGGGCGCGGCATGGTCGGCAAGAATTGCCGGGCGTACGGCGTCAACGTCTCGAGAAATCGCCGTTGCCCTTCCGCGAACACCACGTCGAACGCCAGCGAGCTCTTGCCCGAGCCGCTCGGCCCCGTCACCACGCTCAGCTTGCCGTGCGGAATGTCGACCGAAACATCCTTGAGGTTGTGCTCCCTCGCCGCCACCACACTCAAAAAGCGCGGCCCCGACGATTCACGCCTGGGGCGAGCAAGGGATGAGCCCCCGGACTTCGACGCACGGCGCCCCGTTGAGGGCGGACCATCCACCCTGCTTCTCCCCTCTTTCCCTGGTTCGACTAACCCCTCACCCCTCGCCCCTCGACCCCCAAAATACCCACGCAAAGCCTCAACCGTCTTCGATCGCCCATCCGAGAGACCACGCGGCGGGCCCTGATCGAGCAGCAGGCCGCCGCGACTCCCAGCGCCGGGCCCCAAATCAATCACGTAGTCGGCGCTGCCGATCACGTCCAAGTCGTGCTCCACGACCAGCACGCTGCCCCCCGCGGTCACGATCGCCGTCAAGGCTTGCAGCACTTGCTTCACTTCGTCGGCGTGTAGGCCCGCGCTCGGCTCGTCCAAGATCAAGAGCGCGCCGCGCAGCTCTTCGGAGAGCGTCCGTGCGAGCTTCAAGCGCTGCGCTTCTCCACCTGACAGAGTCGTCAGCGGCTGGCCAATCCGCAAGTAACCGAGGCCCAACATCGCTAGCGGTCCGAGCGCGCGCTGAATCGGAGCTTCGGCTTGAAAGGTGGAGAGGGCACGCTCGACGGTCATTTCGAGCACGTCGGCGATGCTGACGCCTTGCCGCTCGACGGCCAGCACCTCGGGCTTGAAGCGCAGCCCTTGGCAGACGGGGCACACCAGCCTCACGTCCGCCAAGAATTGCATCTCGACCGTCTCGAAGCCTTCGCCCGAGCAAGCGTCGCAACGCCCGCCCTCGACGTTGAACGAGAAATGCGAGGCCGTGAGCCCGCGCGCGGCGGCTGCAGGCACTTTGCCGTACAGCGTGCGGATGGCGTCCCACGCTTTGGTGTACGTGGCGGGGTTGCCACGCGAGGTGCGGCCGAGCGGCGATTGATCGACCAAGGCAACGCGCGAAAGCGCAGCTTGCCCGGAAAGGGAGGTATGGGCGCCGGGCAATTCTTCGTCGAAGTCCCCGAAATGGCGGGCGAGCGCGCGGTACAAGATGTCGACGGACAGCGTGCTCTTGCCCGAGCCGCTGGGGCCCGTGATGGCGCACACCACGCCGAGCGGCACGTCGACGTCGACGTGCTTGAGGTTGTTGGCCGAGGCGCCGCGCAGCTGCAAGAAGCTGCTGGGCTTGCGCACTGGCTCGCTGCGACGCGCCACGCCGCGCAGCGCGCGGGCGGTGGCGGTGTCTTGGCTACGCGCTTCGGCTGGCGTGCCGTCGAACACGATGCGGCCACCCGCGCTGCCGGCGCCCGGCCCCAGCTCCAGCACGCGATCGGCGGCGTTGATGAGCGCCGGGTCGTGCTCGACGATCAAGACGGTGTTGTTGCGCTCGGCCAGCTCGCGCACCATTTCGGCCAGCGGCGGCACGTCGCTCGGATGTAGGCCGACGCTCGGTTCGTCGAGCACGAAGAGCGCGTTGTGCAGCGACGTACCGAGCGCGGCCGTCAAGGTCACGCGCTGCGCTTCTCCGCCCGAGAGCGTGCGCGCCTGGCGATCGAGCGTGAGGTAACCGAGACCTACGCGATCGAGGTATGAAAGCCGGCTCGAAAGCTCGCGGCGGGCCAGATCGCCCTGCGCGCTGGTAGTCTCGAGCGCGTCGATGCGGCTTCTGGCGTCGCCGATTTCGAGCGCGTGGTAGTCGGCGATGTTGAGGCCGCCCACGCGGTACGACAGCGCCGTCGCGTTCAAGCGCCGACCGCCGCAGGCCACACACGGATCGTACGAGCGGTAGCGGGCGAGCAACACCCGCACGTGCATTTTGTAGGTCTTGGTCTCCAGCCACTTGAACCAGCCGACCACGCCGGGAAAGAGGCCCTTGTGCCAGCTGCCGTCACCCTCTAGGATTAGTTTTTGGTGAGCGGCGCTCAGCGCCTGAAACGGCACGTTGGTGGGAATGTCGTGACGGCGGCACAGCTTCTTGACCTCCGCGCGCTCCCACTTGGTGGAGCCGCCGCGCCAGGGCCTGACCACGCCGTCGTCGAGCGAGCGTGAAGGGTCCGGAATCACCTTCGACAAGTCGACGCCGAGGGTGCGCCCGAAGCCGCGGCAGGTGGGGCAGGCTCCGACCGGCGACTCGTAGCTGAACAGCCCCGCGCGCGACGCTTCGAGCGATTTGGCGCAGCTGGGGCACGACAAACCGCGCCGCAGCCCGAGCGCGCTGTCGCCCACATGCACCTGCAAAAAGCCGAAGCCGCGCTGCCACGCCGTCTCTACCGCGGCGCGTACGCGCTCTTTTTCACGGCCGCTGCCGACGCGATCGATCACGACGTCGAGCGAGCCGAGCTTGGCGGCGACCGACGGTTTGACGCTGTCGATGTCCTGCGCTTCGCCGCCGATCAGCAAGCGCCGGTAGCCGTCGCGCGCCAGCTGCTCGCGCACTTCCAGGTACTGCTCGCGGCCTTTGACCGGGACGGCGTAGCTCACGATCACGCGAGCACCGCCCGACGCCTCGGCGATGCGCTCTGCCGCGCGCTCGACCGTCAGCTCCACGCCGGGCAGCTCGTGATCGGGGCAGACCGGCGTGGCTTCGCGCAAGAACAGCGCGGCCAGGTACGGCTCGATGTCGGCCATGGTGGCGACGGTCGAGCGCGAGCTCTTCACGGGCGCGCGGCGGTCGACCGCGATGCCGGCCGGCACGGGCTCGAGCCGCGTCATGGGCGGACGCTCCAGCCGCTCCAAGAACTGGCGCGCGTAGGGGCTGAAGCTTTCGACGAAGCGGCGTTGGCCTTCGGCGTACAGCGTGTCGAGCGCCAGGCTGCTCTTGCCCGCGCCGCTCACGCCGGTGATGGCGACGATTTGCCCCGGCTCGAGCGTGACGTCGACGCCCTGCAAATTGTGCGTCCGTGCGCCTTCGAGGATCGTCTTCTCCATCAGGGGACGGGGAACGTAGTGCCGCAGACCCGGCCTGACAATCGCGCCGGGCGCCGCGCGACTTGTCAGAAGCGTGCGCCGAGCGTACGAGTGAGGCGAATGCGGCGGCGACGCGCGGCTTGGACCTGGCTTGCTGGTGTGGCAGCGCTTGGCGGCTGCTCGAACGATGCCGCGCCAGCGCCCGAGAAGGCGGACGAAACGTTCCAAACGCTCGTAGCGCTCGAAGCTTGGAGCAGCGTGGCTCGCGCCGATGATCCGTTCGTGACCGATCCGGAGGCCACGCCTGCCTGCGTGGGTCCCGGCTTTCGGCTCGAGACCGACACGCAGTGGCTAGAGCTCGACACTGGGCTGTGCAACTGGGTAACGCTCAGCGGCAGCGCGCTGTTCGACGTGAGCGCGGGTCAACAGCTCCGGCTCGACTTCAGTCACTACAACCTCGAGGCCGCCGCGCCCGCGACCGCTGAGCTGCGACTCTCGTTTCCTCACTGTGAGGTATGGACCAAGCAGCTGCCCATCCCCGGGGCAGCCGCCGTCTACCAGGAGCAGTTTGCCTCACCTTGTGCGCTGAAGGCTGGCCAGAGCGTGCTGTTTCATTTGCACAATCACGGGCAAAACACCTACCAGCTGCAAGACCTCGCCGCGCTGCGCTAGCCGCACCGAAGGAGGAGTGCCGACAGATTGCTCCCCGCGCAGGCGCATGGCTAAATGTGGGCCTTGAAAGCTCAGTCTAGCTTCGGCTTGGTGCTCGGTCTGGGGGTGCTGGCGTTGTCGCTCACCGCGTGCGGCGAAAGCTCCGACCCTACGCCCAACAACTCGGCAGCAGGCAGCGGCGCCGGCAGCGCGGGCGGCAGCAACACGGGCGGCAGCAACGGCAGCGCCGGGCACACCGCACAGGGCGCAGCCCCCACTTGGTACGGCGACATCGCGCCGCTCGTCAGCGAGCACTGCCAGGGCTGTCACTCCGACGGCGGCATCGCCCCGTTCAGCATGGAGACCTACGCGCAAGCCAAGATGTGGGCTGGCACCTTCGAAGGCGTGCTGCCTAGCGGCTTCATGCCGCCGTTTTTGGCCGCCGAGACCGCCGACTGCAAGCCGCGCTTCGGCTTCAAGGACGACCTGCGCCTCACCAAGGAAGAGATCGACCTGTTCATCGACTGGAACGAGGCGGGCTGTCCGGAGGGAGATCCCAAGACTGCCGCGCCCGTACCGGCCACTCCCGAGCTAGAGCTGAAGGACGCCGAGGTCAGCGTCACCATTCCGGCCCCGGTCACGATCGAAGGCGCGAGCGACAAATTCATCTGTTTTTCGCTGGCCCCCGACCTCACGCCGCTGGCCGCAACCGGTGCTGCCGCCACCCTTTTGGGCGAGCGCGTGCTGATCAACGCCGCGCAAATTCACGCCGGAAACCCCGCGGTCGTGCATCACGTGCTCGTCTACACCGACGAAGAAGGCGAGAGCATCACACTCGCGGGTGACAAGGGCTACTACGATTGCTTCGGCGGTCCGAAGCTCTCGTCACCGGGCCTGCTCATGGCGTGGGCGCCCGGCGCAACCCCGCTGACCGCTCCCGAAGGCGTCGCCATGATCGTGCCGACGAAAGGGCGCCTCGTGATGCAGGTTCACTACCACCCGACCGGCGCGCCGCAGACCGACAGCGCCACGTCGCTACAGCTGCGCGGCTACGGCGCAGGCATTCCGACGTACGTCTCGACCCTGAGCCTGATCGGCAACGCGCGTGGCCAACAAGCCAGCGGCATGGGCCTGCAACCTGGCCCAGGCGACACCGCCGGACCGGAATTCCGCATCCCTGCCAACGCCCAAAACCACATCGAGTCCATGCTTTTCGCCCTACCGGCCAGCACGCCCGAGTACCGGCTTTGGACGGTGGCTTCGCACATGCACTACGTCGGCACGGACATGCGCATCGGCATCACGCGGGCAGCTGCCGGGACTGAACCGGCCGAAGAGTGCTTGCTCGACACCCCCAAGTGGGACTTCAACTGGCAGCGCGGCTACCAGTACGACGTGCCGATCGAGCAGGCGCCAACCGTCAAAGCCGGCGACGTGCTGAACCTGCGCTGCACCTACGACAACAGCTCGCAGAACTCGTTCGTGCAAAACGCGCTCTTCGAGCAAGGCCTCACCGAGCCGCGCGACGTGGTGCTCGGCGAAGAAACGCTCGACGAAATGTGCCTGGGCGTGTTCGGCCTGGCCCAAAAAGTCTCGGATCTGTTGAAGTAGGGCGGCGCCCAGCCCCTGAAGTGAGAGAACGACAAGCCCCGCTTGCTGAAAGTCCTCTCTGCCCGCATATTGCCGGCCCCTAGGACCCGGAAAGATGGCGGCAGCGAAGCAAAAAGGTGGTGGCGACCGCCTGATCTCCAAGAATCGGCGCGCCAGCTTCAACTACGAGCTGGGTGACGCCTATGAGGCGGGCCTCGTGCTCATTGGCAGCGAAGCGCGCTCGCTCCGCGAAAATACCGCAGACTTGACCGACGCCTGGGTCGACATCGACGGCCGCAACGAAGCCTGGGTCAAGGGCATGCGGATCCCGCACCTCAAGCACGCCGCCTTTGGGCACGACGAGCGCCGCCCCCGCAAGCTGCTGCTGCACCGCGAGCAGATCGACAAGCTGCGCGGCCTGGTGGAGCGCGAGGGCATGACCCTGATCGTGACCAAGTGTTACATCAAGGACAGTCGGGCCAAGCTCGAGTTTGCGCTGGCGCGCGGCAAGAAGACGCACGACAAGCGCCAAGCCCTGCGAACCAAGATGGATGACCGTGAAGCCGAAGCCGCCATGCGCCGGGGGCGCAAGGGCGCGTGAGCACCCTAACTCCGCCCGCAGGCGCCGCGCACGCCCCGGTACCGCTGCAGCTGAAGCGCGGCGGCGGCGACGCTTTCATCGTCGAGCACCAAGGCGACTTCGTCACACTCGCGTCAGTGTCGCCTTCACCCCCCGGCTCGACCGTCGAAGCATCCCACACGGGTGGCGAGCGAAGTGTCACGGTCCGCGTGAAGGTGCGTGGCTGTCGGCGTCATCCCCTACCTGACGGCCGAGACGGCTTTCGCATCGACGGTCGCTTCGTCAGCCTCACGCGTGGCGATCGCGAAACCTTGTTCGGGTCTCAGAACGAGTCAGATCCGCGATCCACATC
>DATAKF010000417.1:0-5051 GCA_036261775.1 Polyangiaceae bacterium
ACTCCGTCGTGACGACGCTCTTACCATTCACCCCCAGGAGCTGAGTCGCGCCGGTGCTCTCACTCACGGGGCGATCAGCGGCGTCGAACGCGACGTCCTTGTAATAGAAGCGCGGGAGGTAGCGGCTGCCGATGACGTTGGTGTTGTTGCTGTAAGCGGCGATGCGGCGCGCGTTCTGCACGACGCGACCGCGGTCGTCATACTTGAACCAAGTCGTGGCCGCGCGATCGTGAACGGCTTTGAGGCGTCCTCTGAGGTTCTTTGACGGCGCGAGGCTGGCCGAACCGAAATAGTCGGACGGCGGAGCGACGATGGTCGATGGCGTATCGTCGTACTCGTAAAAGACCTCGTAGCCCGTGCCGGTTGTCAGGTCAGGCGCAACGTAGGCCCCGTGAGTCGCTTCGCAGGGCGAGTAGTCTTCTGCCTTGAGCCGCCCCGCCTTGTCGTAAACGAAGTTCTGGCCGCAGCCGCGCGCGTCCGAAGTACCGACGAGCTGCCCGGCGTCGTCGTACAAGTAGTGCCAGGTCTTGAAGCCTGCGGGGCTCGACGGCGTTTCTGTGAATCCAATGGTCGCGTGCGGATCGGCGTTCACCACCATGCGACCGAGCGAGTCATAGATCATCCAGCGCACCACGCGGTCGCTGCTGCCGTGGCGCGCGCGCAGCAAGATCTGCGGCTGGCCGCTCGAGAGGTATTTGGTGCGCACGGAGCGGGTCTCGAGCGCTCCGCTGACGTGGACACGCTCCGTCGCGACGATGGAGCGGCCGTGTCCGTCGGTCTGGGTGCTGGCGTAGCTGCCTTGATGGGGCCCGGGGTACAAATCGGCGGCGTCCCAGAGATCTGTCGAGAGCGCGTGGTAGCGGCTCTGCAGCGTCACGGTGCCGTCGACGTCGAAGGTCTGCACTTGGCGCCCGAAGGCGTCGTAACGTTGGCGACCGTACTGGGTGTCCGGAGGCGCGTCCAACACCGGAAACAGCGAGGGATCGATGTCTCCCAGGTCTCCAAAGAACGGCAGGTATTTGCGTCGAACGGCGCCCTTCGCGTCGAACTCGGCGATCGAAGACACGATGAAGTCGTGAGCGTCTTCGTTGGAATCCGGATCGGCTTCGGCAAGCCCCACGCGCGCCCTTCCCATGCCGTCAATGAAGCTGTAGCTCTCGAGGTACTCGTCGTCGGCGGGGGTGGCGCCGTCTTGGGTCTGGGTGTGAATGATCGAGTACGCGCGGTTGCTGCCCGCCGTTGGCAAGTCGTAGCTGATCTTCACGGCTGGCAGCGGGGTGGCGGGCGGAGTCCTCGTCCCCGCCCAAGGACGGTACAACTCCGTCAAGCGCCCGAACTCGTCATAGACTACCGACGAGGTCTGCAGGCTCATGTCGACGACCGTGATTACCTGGCCAAGTGCCCGGTCGTAGTCTGCCGTCGTCGTCAACGCCGAAGCGGGAGGCGGGTCCAAGTCAGAGCAGCCGTCAACGAAGGTAATTTCCTGCGTCGGGAACTGCGCATAACCGAGCGAGCTGGCGCCTTGACCAAGGGCCGCTTCGTAGCGGATATCACGGCAACGCCCACCCGCGCCGCTTTGGCGCGTCACGTTGCCGAATGCGTCATAGACATTCGTGGAAACGAGAATGTCGTGGTCGTTGACCGCCTCCGGCGGAAGCGGATCTGGCGCGGGGACCCGAGGAGCGTAGCTCGTGCCGCGCTCCAGTTTGACTTGGCCCGTCACCCGGACACTGGTCGATTGGGGCGCTCCCTCGTCGGTGTAAGTCGTCGTGGACTTGCCACGCTGCACCGTGTCGCTCGTCCCCTCGGACCAGGTCAGGCTGGTGCGGTAGAGCCAACCGGTGGCGCCCACGAGCGCCGGCTGGGTGAAGGAGCAAAGAGTCTCGTCGGGCCCAACGACGTCGTTGGTGACGGTGGCGTCTGCAGCTGGGCAGGCGCTGCCGGACACGCAACCATTGGCGATGGAGACCAGCTGGTTGCCTACGGCGTCGACCCTGGCGCTCGACGCCACCACCGCGGAGCCTGCAACTGCGCGGACCGGCACCGCGAAGGCGCGAGTACTGGTGAGCGAATCGGCGGCGACCGAGCTGCACGTGAGGCTCGAGATGTCGGTGGTGGCGGAGGTCGGCGCTTCTAGCTGGTTTTCAAGCAGGTTGAGCGCCTCAGTGCCCGTTCCGGCTGTGGCGGCCGCGGTGTCGTAGAGCCGCGTGCGCTTGCCGCTTTGGAAGGCGTGCCGCACCGCACGGCCATCGAGGCCACGGTAGAGGTGCCTGAGACGATACGTG
The DNA here is from genome assembly GCA_036261775.1 of Polyangiaceae bacterium. Classification (GTDB taxonomy): domain Bacteria; phylum Myxococcota_A; class Polyangia; order Polyangiales; family Polyangiaceae; genus PMG-095. The sequence goes on from DATAKF010000417.1 coordinate 2,286, forward strand.
GTAGCCTCGGTCGAAAGGTACTTGCCCTCGTCATCGAAGCGCTCGGTGATGATCGGCAGGCCCTTCAAGGCCTCCCGCGGGTTGTCCCGCCAGCGCTCTTCCAAGGCGCAAGCGTCGACGCCGTCATCCGCTTCATCTTCACACTCACCGAGCAAGAACGTGCTCTCGGTGAAATCCGTCGGGCTGTTGGCGTCACCGAGGCGCTTGGAGCGCGCGCGCTTGAAGCCGCGGAATTCGCGCTGGCGCCCTTCGTAGATGGGGTCGCGGTAGCTGTACTCGGTCACATACTGACTCGGGCCGGAGCCGGCGACGCTCAGGTTGTCACTCTCGGTCACGCGCTTCACGACGTGCGCCACCGTCGGCATCTTGCTGCACCAGGCGCTCTCGAACGGCGTCGAATCGCCGCAAGCCACCCCCGTGCGCTCAGCCGCGAGCATTTCAGCCGTCGACGTGCCGTATTCGATAGCTGTCGACTTGCCCAGGCCGTTCTCGACCCGCTTCAGTAGGCCCGGGCGCTCGCCACCAGCCAAGTCGATGTACTCGTACTTCTTGCCGTTGCCCCAAACGAGGTCTCGCGTCCCAGACCCGTTGATGTCCATCAAGCGGACGCGGTTCGCGTAGGACGGGCTCGGGGTCGTTCCATCCAAGATTTGGCGTCTGGTCCAGCCGGTCCCGTCGACGTTGAGCCAAACGTCCACGGCATCAAACCGCACCTGGACCAGGTCGTCCAAGCCGTCTCCGTTCACGTCGTCCATGCGCAACGACGTGCCCTGGATGTCCGAGTAGAACGGCGCGCTGTCCATTGTCAGGTAGCGCTTGTCGCCGAACGTCCCTGCCGGGCAGTCGTCCAGCTTGCCGGTGCCCCAGAAGCCGTTGCCGCGGCCGGGCCAGTAGCGCACGTCGCCCCTGCGGAGGCGCACGATGTCCTGAATGCCGTCGCCGTTCATGTCGGCGAGCTGAATATCGGAGTCCGAGAAGCGCACGGGCGTGCCGCTGTAGGGCACGCAGGTCCGCACGGGGTCGTTCGAGAGCGCGCCGGTATCGGCCGTCTGCCATTGGCCGTGACCGAATTGCCCGTCACCGCCCGGCAGGCGTCCGAGCGCGAGAAACGTCTGAAACTCCGTGCCGGTACTGACGACCAAGTCGACCATGCCGTCGAAGTTCACGTCCGCCACGCGCGTCTCCGCAGCGTCCTGACCCAGGTCCACCTTCGGGCTCTGCTTGTTGGCGGCTTCGATGGCGCGACCGACGAGGCGCCACTTGGTGCTCTCCGGCCCGGGCGGCGTGAAGCGATAGGCCGCGTACGTCTTGACCTTTGGCATGTGCAAAAAGTCGACGCTGCCGTCACTGTCGAAATCGAGCGGCGCGACGTTCGCGTTGCTCAGCTTGATGGTGCCCGAGTTGGCGCCCAGAACGCCCACGACCCCCAATTGAGCTACCGCCCCGAAGGTATCGCGCGCGCCGCCTTGCGAATTGAAGAAGACGCCAAAGTCATTGCCGTACACACCGGGCGCAGTGACCAGCACGTCGGGCAGCCCATCGGCGTTGACGTCAAAGTAATCGGTCAGCTCTTCATCGATAGAATGCGTCGGATCCGCGCCAATTTGCTTGATGCGCGCGTCGAATGCTTCATAGCCAGGCAGGCCAGACTCCACCGCAGTCGCCGCGGTGCTGAAGCCTCGAACATGCGTATATTCGAACTTCATGGGCGGCAGGCGCCCACAAGAGGTCCTGCCCAGCAGCCCATCGGCGCCTTCGACGAGGTCGCTATCGACCTCGTTACCGAAACAACGACCCTCCACTTCCACACCGGTCAGGTACGAAGTGTGAAACATGCCATCGTAGGTCAAATGGTACCGACGCACGAGCCGTCGTTCGCCACCCGAGCCGCTGCTGTACGCCTGGCTGGTCACGTCCACGCGCTTCAAGCGCTTGGTCTGCTGAATCAACCAGCCGCTATTGTAAGCCTGAGTTGGATCGGTGCGATCCTCGTAGTCGAGGTGGGTGTGATGGGCGAAGCCCGCGACCTCCGTGCTGGTAGGCGTCGCGGCCGGCGTCGTATCGTAGATGTCACTCAGGTACGCCTGCCCGCCCTCCTGCAGGTACTTGTAGACAACAACGTTGACCGGCGTCGGGCTCGCGCTCGGGCTCGCCGGGTTGGACCCCCCGTAGGTGTCGTACTGCCGCACCAAATGCCAACGGAAGATCTGCGTGGACGCGTCGGGGTTCACCTCGAGCGCCGTCGTGTCGCCCCGGCCATCGAGCGGCACCCCCAGCTCCATCGTGACGCCGCTCTTGTCCTGCACCCGCCACGTGCGATGGTCGGTGGACCAGAAAAAGCGCAGAAACGAGCCTTCCACGCGAGGGCGGAAATACTGGCTGCCCACGGCCCAGCCGGGCATGTCTTCACCGGTCAGCTTGCCCGCGCACTCGAGCGCCTGCCCCACCGTGCAAATCGGCACCAGCTCCTGCCCACCGTTGAAGACGAACCGATCCTGATTTGGATGCCACTCCGCGCGATCGTCGTAGCCCGGCAGCCCGCGATCCGTCTGCCGCGCAATGTACGGCACCCCGACGCTCCACCCCATGCCCGCGAGCCCAGCTCCCGACGCCGACGAATACGACAACCCCAACGACGGCTGCGCTCCACCACGCGCCGCCGGCAGCGCAAACGGCACGCTGAACGTCGCGATGCCGGTCGACAGCTGAGCCGAGAAACTCTCGCCCATCCCTTGAATCGTGCCCGAGCCCTTCGGCACCGAGATG